>DASRLC010000327.1:0-25406 GCA_035648655.1 Polyangia bacterium | reverse complement strand
ACTCGGCGCCAGCGGTGGACGGATCGGCGAACTCGAACTTATAGCTGGGGTCGAGCAGCTTTTGCAGCTTGGCGAAGGAGAGCTTGGACTTGTCCCGCCATTCGTTCTGCACGCCCAGGCGCTCCAGCATGAGCAGGTTCTGCTCGTGCGTGCGGAGCGACTTCTCGAGCAGGATGCGGATCTTCTTGCGCAGCTCCTCGTAGTAGACCTCGCGCTTCTCCTGATTGGCCTCGCCTTGCAGCTCGTCCGGGATCGGCGCGTGGATGAAGGCGTCGTAGAACTCCTCGTAGAGCGAGCCGATCTGGTAGCCGGACGCCGACGCCCACTGGGGGTTCCCCAGCTTGATGGTGTCGATGTACAGGCGCTGCGCGGTCAGCAGCAGGCGCGCCTTGTCCTCCATGTCGATCGACATCTGCTTGACCGGCAGGCGCAGGGGAATCGCGCGGAACCGCTCGTGGGGGATCTGGCCCAGGTGGTACTTCACGAGGCCGAGATAGAAGTCGGTCTCCAGCCGCTCGTCGTGCTCGATGCTGTTGAAGTAGTACAGGGCCGATTGAAAGGTCCGCTCGGCGGTGTCGAGATCCTTGAGCTCGAACTGGGCGAACCCGCGCCGGGCCAGCGCCTCGATCTTGTCGTCGGCGGTCAGATCCTTTCGCTCCAGAATCTCGGCGAACACGGTGGCCGAGGTCGGCCAGTTGCCCATCTCGGCGTACGAGGCGCCGATTTGAAAGAGCGCGTCCTTGGCGTCGGAGGTGCCCGGGAAGCCACTCTCCAGGCTCTGAAAACGGGCGATCGCCGTCTGGTAGTCCTTCTTGCCCTGATAGGCCAGCCCCCCATTATAGAGCGCGGCCTTGGTGTAGCGGGTGTCGGGAAACTCCTTGAGCAAGAGATCGTAGTTCTTTGCGGCGTCGTCGTAGCGCTTGGCCGACAGCGCGGCGCCGGCCCGCTCGAACAGCTCGGTGACGTCGTAGGTCTCTAAGTGCGTCCCGTCGGGGCCTTTGACGGCCGTGATCTTGATGGGGTCCATCTCGATCTGTTCGACCGGGGTCCCCGGGGGGACCATGACCACCTCGTTTTTGGATTTGCCCGCGCAGGCGCCGACCAGGGCGAGCGCAGCCAACCAGCGATACCTTTTCATGCGGATCCCCACCCAATCGTAAATGACAACGCCCATCGGCGCAGGTTCCATCGGTGGGTTTACAGACAACCTCCAGTCGGGCACCGTAAAGCCATGCCGCCGCGCGAGCTGATCTCCCCGGCGGCCATCCGCCAGCGGGTGGCCGAGCTGGGCGCCGAGATCGACCGGACCCTGCCAGCCGGTCCCCTCACCGTCGTAGGTGTGCTGCGGGGCGCCTTCGTATTCATGGCCGACCTGGTGCGGTCCATCCCCCGGGATCTGACCTGCGACTTCTTGGGCGTGCGCAGCTACGGCGACGCCACCGTCTCCTCGGGCGTCGTCGAAATCACCAGTGACCTGGCCGCGCCCATCGCCGGCCGGCATGTGCTGCTGGTCGAAGACATCGCCGACACCGGCCTCACGCTCCGCTATCTCCTCGACTTGCTGCGGGCCCGCGGTCCGGCCAGCCTGCACACCTGCGTCCTGCTGGCCAAGCCCGCCTACCGGGCCGCCGGCGCCCCCCTGGATTTCGTCGGCTTCGACGCCCCCGACGCCTATGTCGTCGGCTACGGCCTAGACGCCGCCCAGCTCTACCGGAATCTCCCCGGAATTTGCGCGATAGATGTGCCCCCATCACCGCCTTCGACCAAAGGTTCCCCTCCCAACGCATAGGCCGCAGGTGGGCTTCGCCCACCGGAGGCCGGCCGATCGGAGGTCTGGAACCCTCCCAGGGTTCCAGAGTGATCGGAGGTTGGAACCCTCCCAGGGTTCCAGAGTCAATCAACGCGGTTTCTTCCGGCGGTCGAGCTCTTGTTGGAGGCGTTGCTTGATGGCGTTGTAACGCTGGAGAAACTCGAAGTGGCGCTGGCGAAAGGCCTGCAGGTACCGGCGCTCGTGCATCTTTTGCCGGAGCGCCTCACGGATCTCGTTGAGCGGAGCGACCAGCTGCCCGGCCCCGCTGTAATTGGCGATCAGGGTCATCGAACGGCTGGCGTCCACCAACTTCACCTCGCCAATGCGGCCACTCTGGTCGGACGGCGTGTAGAGCAGCGTGATGGCGTCGGGGGCGCTGGCCCGCACGGTGTTGACCACCATGCTCCCCGGCAGATCGGGCAGATCTTCTTTGACGATGACGATCTGCGGGCGCACCTGCATCATGACGTCCAGCGCCTCGCCGCCCGTGAAGGCGCCCCGAAAGTGCCACCCTTGGTCGGCGGTCAGCACCCGTTCGATCTGCTGGAGCGCATTCTGATCGTCGTCCACCAGGACCACACTGATGCCGGCGTCGCCCCCCGTGTCGTCGCGCGTGCGCCCGGTGACCCGATCCTCGAGGTCGAGCAGCTCATGGGAGACGTCGCGCAGCCGGCGCAAGAACTCCTCGTGCGTCTCGGCCACCTCTTCGAACAGGCTGTTCCGATCGGCGGTCGCCTTGATCTCGCCCGCGGCGTCGAGCACCCGCTCGCGCAGATACGGCACCACGTCCGGCTCCTTGAGCACCACGTCCGCGGCACCCGCTCGGAAGGCCTTGACCGCGGTCTCGTACGACTTGCGGGCGGTCATCACCACCACCGATGTCAGCGGAGATTTGTCGCGGGCGAACTGGAGCAGCTCGATCCCGCCACCGGGGGTCGGGGTGTCGGCATCCACCAGCGCGACGGCGAAGAACTTGTTTAGGATCTGGTCGCGGGCCCGAATCGGGTCGTGCGTGCCGGTGACGATGAGACCCACCCGGGTCAGCAGGCGGTCGAGGCCCTTGACCACCTGCTCGTCGGCATCGACGACCAGAACCTCTTGCCCGGCGGCGGCTGGGTCATTGGCCACGACCAACAATTTAAACTCTATTTGAGAACCCTCAAAGAGTTCCGGTCTTCCGGCGGGGCGATCTCTCCTCGAGCTGCTATTCTGAAGGAGCTTGGGCTTGGCCAGGGCATCGGGGATGGATTCCTTTTTCGATAGGGCGTTGACGGCGGCTCGGCGCCTGGGCGCTTCGGACGTGCACCTGAAGCCCGGCCAGTCACCGATCCTGCGGATCGCGGGCGGGCTGCGCACCTTCACCGACGTGCCGGCCCTGTCGCGCGATTTTCTGCAGAGCCTGGCGCTCTCGCTGATAAATGATCGACGGCGCGAGACTCTCGAACGGGGCGGCGAGGTCACGGTGGTGTTCGCGACGGCGGCCGGACGCCAGCGCGTGCACATCTTCCAGCAGCGCAGCGGGTTGGGGTTATCGCTTCGCCTGATTCCCGCCGAGATTCCGACGCTGGAAGCCCTGGGGCTGCCGGCCGAGATCCGCGAGCTGACCGGGGTCACCGGGCTGGGCGCCGGATTGATCGTGGTCGCCGCGGCGCCGGGGCACGGTCGGACCACCACCCTGGCGGCCCTGCTCGACGACGTCGGGGCGCGCTTCCCTTGCCGGGTGTTGACCATCGAGGACCCCGCCGAATACCTGCACCGCCGCACGTCGGTGGTGCAGCGGGAGGTCGGCGCGGACGTACCGTCGGCGTCGGCGGCACTGCGCGCGGCGGCCCGCCAAGATGCGGATGTGCTGGCCGTCGATCCGCTGACCGATCCGGAGTCGGCCGAGCTGGCGCTCTCGGCCGCCGAGGCCGGACAAATGGTGCTGGTGGGCATCACGGCGGGAAGCGCCGGCGGCGCCATCGCGCGGCTGGCGCGGTTTTGGGCGCCCGAGGCCCGCGGCGAGGCGCGCGCCCGAATCGCCGCCGCCCTGCGCGGCGTGGTGTTCCAGCGGCTGGTGGCGGCCGACGGCCAGCGACGCCCGGCCGGCGAGCTGGTGCGCGTGCTTCCCGAGACGCGCCGGTGGATCGCCGAACAGACCCCCGGCACCGCCGAGCCCGTCGAGCTACCTGGGCGTACCAAGTTCGAGCCGACCCCCCCCACGGCCCCGACTGCGAAACGACGCCGCGGCGCCAGCTCGGAGGCCGCGGGCCCCGAGACGCAACCAACGGTTGAGGACGACCCCGGGCCCGATTAGTCTTCACGGCCCCATGCCGCCGTCCCCGTCCCCACCGCTCGAATCACACTCCGTCCGCCGCGCCTTCCTCGACTACTTCCGCCAGCAGGGCCACCAAGAGGTCGCGAGCGCGTCGCTGGTCCCGGCCGACGATCCGACGCTGCTGTTCACCAACGCGGGGATGAACCAGTTCAAGGATTACTTCACGGGCAAGCGGCAAGCCCCCTTCCCGCGCGCCACCACCTCGCAAAAATGCGTGCGCGCCGGTGGCAAGCACAACGACCTCGAGAACGTGGGGCGCACCGCCCGCCACCACACCTTCTTCGAGATGTTGGGGAACTTCTCCTTCGGCGACTACTTCAAACCGGACGCGATTGCCTTCGCGCACCAGCTCCTGGTCGAGGTCTACGGCATCGATCGCAACCGCCTCATCTATACGGTCCACGAGTCGGACAGCGAGGCGCGCGTCCTGTGGAAGAAGATCGCCGGCGTCGGCGACGACCGGGTGATCTCGCTGGGCGACAAGGACAACTTCTGGGCCATGGGCGAGACCGGGCCCTGCGGCCCCTGCAGCGAGATCCACTACCACCAGGGGGACGGCATCCCCTGCGTCGTCGAGGCGGGCGGCGGGCGCTGCGAAGGTCCGGCCTGCGACTGTGACCGCTGGGTCGAGATCTGGAACCTGGTCTTCATGCAGTTCGAACAGGTGGCCGCGGGCGATCGACGTCCTTTGCCCAAGCCCTCGGTCGACACCGGGATGGGCCTCGAACGGCTGTGCGCCGTGCTGCAGGGGGTGCGGTCGAACTACGAGACCGATCTGTTGCGCCCGCTCATCGATCACGTGGCGCGGGCCTCGGGGAAGAAGTTCTCGCCCGAGGACTACCAGGGGCAGAGCGTCTCGCTGCGCGCCATCGCCGACCACGCGCGGGCGGCGGCCTTCCTCATCGCCGACGGCGTTTTCCCGGACAAGACCGGACGCGAGTACGTGCTGCGCCGGATCATGCGCCGGGGCGTCTACCACGCCTGGCTGATCGGAATGGCCGACCAGCACGTCATCACCAACGACGTGGTCGCGCAGATGGGCGAGGTCTACCCCGAGCTCCGCGAGCGCGCGCCGCTCATCAACAAGATCGCCGTCGACGAGGAGCGCCGGTTCCGGGAGACGCTCGAGCGCGGCGTCCACATGCTGGACGAGGCCTTCGCGCGCAAGGCCACCCAGGTCTCGGGCGAGCTGGCGTTCAAGCTGTACGACACCTTCGGTTTCCCGCTGGATCTGACGCGCGTCATCGCCGCGCAGCGGAACATCGAGGTCGACCAGGCCGGCTTCGAGCGCGCCATGTCCGAGCAGCGCCAGCGCAGCGAGTTCCAGGGCTCGGGCGAGGTCGCCGTGGCGGGGGTGTTCCAGAGCGTCGCCGATCGCTTGGGGCCGACCAAGTTCCTCGGCTACGAAGAGAGCCGGGCCACCTCACGCGTGGTGGCGCTCATCGCGGAAGGCCAAGAGGTCGAGGTGGTCGGCCCTTATTCCAAAGATGTCGCCGTGATCGTCGCCGAGACCCCTTTTTACGGCGAGCAGGGCGGACAGATCGGCGACGCCGGCACCATCGCGTCGGCCAAGGCGCGTCTGGTGGTGCGCGACTGCAAGCGGCCGGTCTCGACGCTGTGGGTCCATTTCGCCGAGGTAGAAGGCGGCGAGCTGCGCGTGGGCGACCAAGTCGATCTGACGGTCGACATCGGGCGGCGCGACGATATCCGCCGCAACCATTCGGCGACCCATCTGCTCCATTGGGCGCTGCGGCAGGTGCTCGGCGAGCACGTGACGCAGAAGGGCTCGCTGGTCGCGCCCGATCGGCTGCGCTTCGACTTCTCGCACTCGGCCCCCCTTTCGGAAGACGAGAAACAGCGGGTCGAAGATCTGGTCAACGCCCGCGTGCGGGCCAACGCGCCGGCCGACACCGCCGTGTTGCCCATCGCCGAGGCCAAGCAAGCCGGCGCCATCGCCTTCTTCGGCGAGAAATATGGCGCCACCGTACGGGTGGTAACCATGGGCGACTCGAAGGAATTCTGCGGCGGGACCCACGTCGCGCGCACCGGCGACATCGCCTTCTTCAAGATCACCGAGGAGACCGGCGTCGCGCAGGGTGTGCGCCGAATGGAGGCGGTCACCGGCGCCGGCGCCCTGGCCTACGTGCGCCGGATGGACCGCGAGCTGGCCGAGGCCGGACACCTGTTGCGGGCCGGCAGCTTCGAGGTCGCGGCCCGCGTCGCCAAGCTGCAGGTCGAGCTGCGCGAGCAGGAGAAGGAGATCGAGAAGCTGCGCCGCAAGCTGGCCTCCGGCGGTGGCCGCGACCTGCTGGCGGAGGCCCGCGACGTGGGCGGCGTCCGCGTGCTGGCCACCCGGGCCGACGTCGCCGATCCCAAGGCGCTGCGCGAGGTGACCGATCAGCTGCGCGACAAGCTGCGCTCGGGGGTCGTCGTGCTGGCCGGCGTCGAGGGGGACAAGATCGCGCTGGTCGCCATGGTCACGCCCGACCTGACGGCCCGGTTCAACGCCGGCAAGATCGTCGGCGAGGTGGCCAAGGCGATCGGCGGCAAGGGGGGCGGCCGAGCCGACATGGCGCAGGGGGGCGGATCGCAGCCCGAGCAGCTGGACGGCGCGCTCGAGCGGGTGTTCGACATGATCCGTGGCTGACGCGCGCGCGATCGAGACGGGCGAGGTCATCGAGGTGGAGGCGGCGGATGTCGGCGGCACCGTGGCGGCCGCGTTGCGGCGGCGGATGTCCGACAAGAGCTGGAACGAGGTCAAGCGCCTCTGTTCGACCGGAAAGGTGATGGTCGACGGCGTGGTCAGCCTGGATCCGGCCTTGCGCGTTCAAAGTGGCCAGCGCCTGGAGCTGCGCCTCCGCGCGCCCCGACCGGTGGCCACGCCACCCGGGTTCCGCATCGCCTTCGAAGACGCCCACGTCGTGGTGGTCGAGAAGCCCTCCGGTATCTCCAGCGTCCCCTACGACCGCAAGGAGACCGGCACGGCCATGGATCTGGTGCGCGCCACCTGGCGCCGCGGCGGCAAGCGGGCGACGGCGACGCCGCTCTACATCGTGCACCGGATCGACAAGGACACCTCCGGCCTGCTCTGCTTCGCCAAGACCCGTCTGGCCGAACGCGGGCTGCACCAGGTCTTTCAGCGCCACACGGCGGATCGTTTCTACTTGGCCGTGGCGCACGGCGAGGTGGCGGCCGCACGGATCGAATCGCGGCTGGTCACCGATCGGGGCGACGGCATCCGCGGCTCGACCCGGCACGCCGACCAGGGCCAGGAAGCGGTGACCCACGTCGAGCCGCTCAAACCCCTGCGCGGGGCCACCCTGTGCCGCGTGCGCCTCGAGACCGGCCGCACGCACCAGATTCGCATCCACCTCTCCGAGCGCGGGCACCCGCTGGTGGGCGAAACCGTCTACAACCGCGAATTCTACCGGACCGATCGCCCGCAGATCGCGTCGGCGCGCCTGCTGCTGCACGCCGCGTTGCTCGGGTTTCCGCACCCAGTCACCGGCGTTCTGGTCGAGCTGCGGACCCCACCACCCGATGACTTTCTGACCGTGCTCAAATCCCTGGGAGGCACACGTGGCGACTGCGGGTTCTGAGACGACGATCAAATCGGCGCTGGCCGCCGTGGTCGAGACCATTCGATCGGCTTACGGCCCGCACGCCGCGAGGGCCTCCGAGCTCCCGGATGGCGGCCACGATCCGCACTTTCTCGAGCGCGCGGCGCCGCTCCTCGAGTTCCTGTGGTCCCGCTATTTCCGGGTGCGCCTGCTGGGAATCGAAAACGTGCCGGCTTCGGGCGCAGCCATGCTGGTCGGAAACCACTCCGGTGGCATCCCCTACGACGGCGCCCTCTTGTTGTATGGAATTTACCGCGATCAGCCGAGCCACCGCCGCGTTCGCCCGCTGGTGGCAAACTTCGCGTTCCGCGCCGGCTGGATGGCCAACGTGGTCTCGCGCATCGGAGGCGTCCGCGCGTCGACCGAGACCGCGCTCCCGTTGCTCGACGCCGGCGAGCTGGTTGCCGTATTTCCGGAAGGATTGAGAGGAGTTGGCAAGCTTTACCGGGAGCGGTATCGAATGGCGCGCTTCGGGCGCGGGGGCTTCGTCCGCCTGGCGCGCCAGGCGCAGGTCCCGCTGCTCCCGGTGGCCATCGTGGGCGCGGAGGAGATCCACCCGGTGATCGGAAAGCTGACGCGGCTGGCGGAGCCTCTGGGCCTGCCGTACATCCCAATAACTCCAACCTTTCCGTGGCTTGGCCCGCTCGGCCTGCTTCCGGTTCCGACCAAGTGGACGATCCAGATTGGGGCCCCGATTCCCCCGCCGGCCATGGGCGACGAAGCCGGGACGGCCCGGGTGGCCGAGGCGGTTCGGACCACGATCGACGGCATGATCGCCGACCAACTGGCCCAGCGGCGATCGATCCTTTTCGGCTGACCAAGGGGCGAAACGTTTTGGCTTCTCGTACGTTATACTCGTGCGGCTCGTTACCGTTCGGATATAAATTGGGGGCTTAGCCGCGCGGCTGCATGATCGACATCGGCCACACGATAGGGAATTACAAGATCACCGCCAAGCTCGGGGAGGGGGGCATGGGTGTGGTGTATCTGGCCGAGCACCCCGTCATCGGAAAAAAAGTCGCCATGAAGGCGATTCACCCCGAGCTCTCCAAGAACTCCGACGTGGTCTCGCGGTTCATCACCGAGGCCAAGGCGGTCAACCAGATCGGCCACGAGCACATCGTGGATATCGCCGACTTCGGCAACACCTCCGACGGCGAATTCTACTTCGTCATGGAGTACCTGCAGGGCGAGTCGCTCTCCGACCGCCTCAAGCGGGAGAAGCAGATCCCGATCGGGCAGGCCATGTCGATCGGCGCCCAGATCGCCGACGCGCTGAACGCCTCGCACCAGCAGGGGATCATCCACCGCGATCTCAAGCCCGAGAACATCTTCCTGTGCACCCGGGGCGGCAGCCGCGACTTCGTCAAGGTCCTCGACTTCGGCCTCGCCAAGCTGACGCAGAACGATCAGAAGGTGACGCACAAGACGCGCACCGGCTCCGTGATGGGCACCCCGTATTACATGTCCCCGGAACAGTGTGAGGGGAAGACCGAGATCGATTACCGGGCCGACATCTACTCGCTCGGCGTCCTGATATTCGAGATGCTGACCGGCAAGGTCCCGTTCGGTGGCGAGGGCTACGGCGAGATCATCGTCAAGCACGTCACGATGCCGCCACCTTCGGTGCGCAGCATCGTCCCCGACCTGCCCGAGTACCTCGACCTGCTGCTTTACCGCGTGCTGGCCAAGGATCGCGATCAGCGGTTCCAGACCATGTCCGACCTACGCGAGGCGCTGCTCGATCCGGAGCGCTACGCCAGCTCGGCGCCCGAGGTCGGCATTCCCGACGATCTGTCGGGGATCGCGCGGGCCGCCGCGCCGATGGCCCGCGCCGAGTTGGAACAGCGCTCGGTGCTGGGCTTTGGATCCGGCATCGGCGCCAAAACGCCCGCCTCCAGCGGTACGCCGTCGGGGCGCGGCGAGCTCATCAACAACATCGACAACCTGATCCGGACCAAGCCCGGTAGCCGGTTGGTACTGCTGGTGGGAATCGTGTCCTTGACCATCGCCGCGTTCGCGCTGCTCGGACCTCACCGGGACACCCGTCGTCCGATCCCCGTCGCGACGGTGCCGGTTCATCCCGCCACCGTGCGGGTCAACTTCAACTCCGATCCCGACGGCGCGGTCGTCGCGCGCGCCGACGGCCAGACATTGGGGCTCACCCCGCTGTCGATCGAGGTCGCGTACAGCGACTCGGCCGTCGAGTTCCTGTTCAAGAAGGCCGGCTACGAGCCCAAGACGATGTACGTCGTCCCCAACCTCCCGTCGCCCATGTTCGCCAGCCTTCGCCGCGCCGACGTCGAGCCGGCCACCACCGAGGGCGGCGCCCCCGGCGACAGACTGGCAGCGGCGGCCGCCGCCACCGCGACCAAGGTCCACCGCTCGCGCTCCGCGGGCTCGTCTGCCTCGGGCAAGACCGAGAAAATCGACAAGCCCGAAAAGGTCGACGAGGACGGCGTCCTCGAGCCCAGCATTAGATAATTCGGCCGCGCGTTGCGATCCCGCGACGTCCGCGGGGGGGCCCACGGGAGGGGCCCAGTTCATCCCGCGCGGGCGGAGCGAGATCAGCCGCAGACGCGGTTGCGGCCGCTGGCTTTGGCTTCGTAGAGACGCTCGTCGGCCCGCTTGATGATGGCGGCGGCGTCGGCGAGCTCCGGATCGACCGTGGCGATGCCCATTGAAATCGTCAGCGGGATGCGCGCGTTCTCGAACTTGAACTCGGTGCGCTCGACGATCTCGCGGATCTTCTCGGCGAACGGCAGGCAGTTCCCGCCGTCGATCTCCGGCAACACGATCGCGAACTCCTCGCCGCCATAGCGGGCGAAGCAGTCCTCGCGGCGAATCTTGGCGCGCACCGTTTGCGCCAGGTGCTTGAGCACGTAGTCGCCGGCCAGGTGGCCGTAGCCATCGTTGACCTTTTTGAAGTGGTCGATGTCGAACATCACCAGCGACAACGCGCGCCGATAGCGGTGCGAGCGCGCGACCTCACGTTCCAGCGTGTCGAGGAAGTAGCGCTTGTTGAAGATCTGGGTGAGCCCATCGATCGTCGTGAGCCGGTAGATCTCCTCGTGGTACGCGTTCTCGATGTTGCCGCCGGTGAGGAATTTGAAAATCGTGCGGCCGATCTTGATCAGATCGCCGTCGCGCAGGATGTATTCATCGACGGGCTCGTCGTTGACGTAGGTCCCGTTGGTCGATCCCAAATCGCGCACCAAGATCGATTTGCTGGTGTTGACGATCTTCGAATGATTGCGCGAGATCGACTCCTGATCGATCTGGATGTCGCACTTCGATGAACGGCCAATCACCAACGATGCGGCGTTGAGGTTGTACTTCTTACCCAGCTCCGAACCGTAGATGACGACCAGGCATGCTTCATTGCCCACCGGCCGCTCAGAGATGCGGCTGATGCTGGTGACGACCGTCTTCGCTCGGACATGGTCCGACTCGGAGGTGTCATTCGGATCGCGGGGATGTCGCGCCACAGTCTCGGCGAAGCAGGCTAGGTCAAACCCAGCCGGGCAGCAAGAGGAGGATAATTTGACACATTAACCTACATGTATGAGCGTGTGATTATGTCACATACCTCGGGTTTCGCAACGATCGCGACCTTCTTGCCGATCTGCTTGGCCATTTCTGGCCCGGCTTTCGGTCAATCGGTCTCCGTGAAACCGGAGACGATTCGCCTGGCGGGCCGGCATTACGTGGCCGACCTGACCGATGGCGGACACGCCGTATTGACGCTGGATCCGCGCCTTCAGAGCAGCACGGACGATGTGCTGCGGACTTTTCAGATCCCCTACGCGGGCGCGGTGGTGGTCTCGATCCCCGACGGTCGCGTGCTGGCGATGGTGGGGCGATCGGCCGCCGACCCGCGCCTCGGGCCCGCCGACCTGGCGCTTCACCCTTGGGCGCCCGCGGCCTCGGTCTTCAAGGTGATCTCCGCGACCGCGCTGGTCGAGAGCGGCGTCTCGGGCGCCACCCGCACCTGTTATCACGGCGGTGTCTCCTCGATCCTCGCCGACAACCTGATCGATCTGCCCGCCATCGATCGCCGCTGCGACACGCTGGCCTTCGGGGTCGGAAAATCGCAGAACGCGATCATCGCCAAGTTGGTGAGCCGCCACTTAACCAGCGAAGGGCTCCTGCGCGAGGGGCGCAGCTTCGGCTTCGACGAGGCGATCCCGTTCGACGTGCCGGTCGAGGCGTCGCACCTGGACGTGCCGAGCGATCGTCTGGAGTTCGCGCGCGCGGCGGCCGGCTTCTGGCACTCGACGCTGTCGGCGATGCACGGCGCGCTGGTGGCGGCGACGATCGCCAACCGGGGCGACATGCCGGCGCCGACGTTGATCGACAGCGCCGTCGACGCGGAGGGCCGTCCGTTGCCGCTGCCCGTCGCGGCGCCCCGCCACGTGGCCAACGCCGCCGCCGCGGTCGAGGTCGGCCGCATGATGGAGCTGACCACGCGAATCGGCACCGCCAAGGCCACCTTCCGCAACAAGCGCGGGCAGCGCTATCTGCCGATCGAAGTGGCCGGCAAGACCGGGACGCTGGCGGCCAACACCGATCGCGGGCCGATCGGGTACAGCTGGTTCGTGGGGTACGCGCCAGCGGATCACCCGACCATCGCCTTCGCCGTGGTCCTCGGCAACGGCCCAAGCTGGCGCATCAAGGCCACCTATGTCGGCCGCCACATCGTCACCGAATACCTGGCTGAAAAGGCCGATCGCGGCGGCGCACGTCTCGTTGCGGCAAGGTAGCCGGGAGCCAGTTGGCGGCACCTACCGGCGGCCCGGCGGCGCGCCATCGCACGCCCTGCGCCCGCCGGGCGCCAGATCCGAGCTTGTGGCGCCATCCCCTCGCCGTATAGACTCGCCGGGCTCCCAAAAGCGTCCCGTCGCGCAGCATGCAGCTTTACGAGTGGCTTTCGAACGTCGCCTCGGGCCAGAGCAGCGGTAAAGCTCTGGTCTACCGAGACACGTACCTATCGTGGCGCGGACTGCTCCATCGCGTCGATCGGCGCGCGCAGGAGCTGCACGCGCTCGGGATCGCGCCCGGTTCGTGGGTGGGGCTGATGCTCGGCAACGTGCCCGACTTCGTGATCCTGGCGCTCGCGCTGTCGAAGATCGACGCGGTGCTGGTGCCGCTCGATCCGACCACCGGAAACCGCGAGCTGGAGATGATCCTCGAGGCCGCTCCGCTGCGCGCGCTCATCACGCGGCCGCGCGGCGGCGAGGGCGGGCAAGCCTCGCCGGGGCTGCCTTACTACGCGAGCCCGGTGACCGCGCGGACCCCGGCGGGGCCGCCTTCCAAGTTCGTCCCCGAGTCGCGGCGGCGTCTGCAGGGAACCCTCCTCACCTGCGGTCTGTACAAACGGGCGGCGCTGGCCATCCTGGCCGACCAACCCACCTCGCCAGACGTGGTGCAGTTGACCGCCAGCATCGGCGGAGACCCCAAAGGGGTCGTCAAGACCTCGGCCAACCTGACCGCGGCAGCCCAGGCGATCAACAAGACGCTCGGCGTGTCGGCTTCCGACCGGATTCTCTGCACGCTGCCGCTGCACGCGAGCTACGGCTTCGACTTCGGCCTCCTGACCACCCTGTCGAGCGGCGCGACGCTGTTCCTCGAAGACGAGGTCTCGCCCAAGCGGATCGCCAAGCTGCTGCGCGAGCAAAGCATCGACTTCTTCGCGGGCACCCCGGCGCTCTACGGTTCGCTGGTCCGCGTCCCCACCGTCAAGCCGCTCAAGACCGCCGGGGCTCGTTTTCTGAGCTCCGGCTCTACCCTGCCGGCCAACATTGCCGAGGGCTTCTTCCAGCGCTTCGGAATTCGGCTGCTGTCCTGTTACCACAGCACGCAGGCCGGACCGCTGGCGCTCGATCGCACCGGCAAGGATCCCGAGAGCGTCGGCCGATCGTTCGAGGGGGTGGAGCTGCGGGTGGCGGGTCCCAAGGGAAACCGTTTGCCGGTCGGCGAAGCGGGCCCCATCTGGGTGCGATCCGGCGCGCTGTCGGTGCTCTCGGTGCCCAAGACCCACCTGCCGAAGCGCAGCGACGGCGTGCCCATCGGCGGGCTCGACGACGGCTGGCTGCGGACCGGCGACATCGGCCAGCAGGACAAGACCGGACGAACCACCATCACCGGGCGCGAAGACGATCTGGTCAAGGTCGACGGCAAGCGCGTGGCGCTGGGCGAGGTGGAGGGCTGCCTCGAATCCTTTCCCAAGGTGAAGGCCGCGCAGGCCCGGGTGGTCACCGACGATCTGGGTGGCCCGATGGTCGTCGCGCGGGTGGTGCGCGCCGGTGTCTGCCGCGCCGAGGACATCATCGATCACTGCGCCCGCAACCTGGCGCCTTACAAGGTCCCGCGGCAGATCGAATTCTGCGAGCAGCTGGTCTAAAGGCCCGCAGGCCCGGGCTCAGTCGATGGTCTCGCGCAGCTTGGCCACCACCAGCGCCTGGCCACCGGCCGGGAGATCGATCTCCTTGAAGACCGAGTAGTAGCCGGGGCGGCGGATCTCGACGCGGTGGAACCCAGCCCGGATCTGGTGCCCCGCGGCCTTCCAGGTCGAGGCGTTGCCCATCGGGACGTCGTCGATCCAGACGGTGGCGTCGGTCAGGTTGCAATCGACCCGAACGCCCCGGCCTTCGGGAAGCGCGTGGGCGCACGAGGCGACGCCGACCGAAGCGAATAGGATCAAGGCGAGGCGTGGGGGGATGATGTTCATGGCGGGCTCCCGGGTGTGGGCGTGGGCGAAATCGGTGCGCGCAGTCGGGCCTGCAGCCGGATCGTGTCGCCGGAAGTCTGCAGGTTGGTGAGCGCGATGAGCGCGTCGGCGTCCCGCGCCAGCGCGGCCGCCAGCGGCCCGGCGGCCGAGCGGGTCCGCACCCGGATCTCCGCGTGGCCGCCGCCGATCCGCTGGAGCTCGGCGGACGAGACCGCGCCGACCGAGCGCACGCTCTCGAGCAGGGCGGAGACGGCCTCGGGCTCGATGATGTCGGCATCGACGGTCAGGATCCTCAGACCGCCCGGGCCGGCGCCGATGGTCGCCGACAGCGCGCCGGCGATCTCGTCGCCGAGCTCGTGCGCGAGTTGCGATAGGCAGCCGGTGCGGCCAGCCTCCGGGCGCCCATCGAAGACGCGGACGTTCGCCGCCCGCTCGCCCAGCGCGGCGCCCGAGGGGGCCGCCAGCAAGCGGACCGTGGCCCGACAGGCGGTCGCCACCTTGCCGGTTCCCCGCACCATCCCTTCGTCGGCGACGCTGGCGACGACCAGCCCGGCGGTGCCTAGGCCAGCGCGCGCCGCCGCCTGCGTGGTGGCGCCCACCGCGCCATCGCCGTCGTTATCATCGGCACGCGCCCGAACCTTCGCCCTCGAGAGGGCCGACACCAGGACCGGCAGAAAGCCGGCCGTGCCGGCGGAGTGATCGCCGGGAACGATCAACACCGAGGGCGCGCCCGGCGGCGCCGCCGCGGGACCGGGAGCGCCGGTGCTCCAGCGTTCGATCTTGCGGCGCAGCGCCACTTCGTCGACCTCGGCCTCGATCTGCACGGTGTAGATCCCGTCCGCCTCGCCCTCTTGGAGCGTCCGATAGCTCGGCACCCACGAGCGGGCCCTGGCCTCGATGCCCTTGATGGCCTTGGCTTGCGCCGCGCGGGTGGGCGCGTCGGTCAGCTCGGCGATCGACAGATCGACCGCCTGCCGCATCGCCGCGTCGAGAGCCCGCTCACGGGCACCGGCGGCGTTTCCGCCCACCACCGGCGCCTGCCCGATCGCCACCCGCTCCCCCGGTGTCGAAGGGACCGCGCCGGGCGATTGCGCCGCGGGCGCGGCGGTGGCGGCGCGAGGTGGCAACCACGGCGACTGCGGCGACGACGGATCGGCGCCCTGGGCCGCCCCGCCCCCGAGCATCACGCCCACCAGGAGCCAGCTCATCTTCACTTCTGCACCTTCTGAAGGTAGATCAGCGCGACCGCATCGGCGAGCTTGGCTGCCAACTGGCCGCCTCCCTCGATGACCAGTCGCCCCGCGTGATCGGTGCGCGCGGCCACCGCGTGGGAGCCGGGCGGCGCGGCACCCAGGTGAAAGGTTGCCGCGCCCAAACTTATCTCACGCCCGCCCACGCGGGCCACCGGCGCGGCGGCCAAAGGCATGGCCGATGCGGTCAGCGTCACCGCGGCCGGCTCGCTGCGCCCGATCCAGTCCGCGAAGCGCACTTCGAGGCGAACGACCGCCCCGCCGTTCGATTGGTACTGCGTGTCGACCACGCGCGCACGGCCGAGCGCGCGGTCAATCCCGGCCGCGTCCAAGGTGCGACCGCCACCGAGCGGGAGCGCCGCCAGCGCGCTTCTCAGTTTCGCCAGGGCGGCCGCGTGGGCGCGACGCTCGGCGCCCGGGCGGGCCAGGTCGACGCTGGGCATGCGCAGATCGGCCGCCGCGCCGGCGGTCGCGCCCAGTGTGCCGGCCTGCCAGTCGATCGCGACGCCGCCGCGGCTCTCGTGGAGCGCGCCGCCGACGTCGGCCACTGAGTCGTCGCCGCGCGCGAGCGCCGCGCCGGCGCCGATCGCGAGCGACAGCCACGCCGCGAGGACGGCGCTATTCCCACTCGATCGTCGCGGGGGGCTTCGACGAGATGTCATAGACGACGCGGTTGATTCCTTTGACCTCGTTGACGACGCGCGACGAAATGCTGGCCAGCAGATCGTAGGGGAGCTGAACCCAATCGGCGGTCATGCCGTCCCGCGAATGGACGGCCCGCAAGGCGAGCGTGTCGGCGTAGGTCCGTTCGTCGCCCATGACGCCGACCGTGCGGACCGGCAGCAGCACGCCGAACGATTGCCAGATCGACTCGTAGAGCCCAGCGGCGCGAATCTCCTGCTCGATGATGGCGTCGGCGGCGCGCAGGACGTCACAGCGGGCGCGGGTCACTTCGCCGATGATTCGGACCGCCAGGCCCGGCCCCGGAAACGGCTGTCGCCACAGGACGTGGTGGGGCAGCCCCAGCTCTGCCCCGAGCGCGCGCACCTCGTCCTTGAACAATTCCCGCAACGGCTCGACCAGCTTGAGGTGCATCCGCTCGGGCAGCCCGCCCACGTTGTGATGCGACTTGATGGTGGCAGAAGGACCCTTGGCCGACACCGACTCGATCACGTCGGGGTAGAGCGTCCCCTGCACCAAGAAATTCACGCCGACCCCCGCGCCGCCGCCTTCGATCCTCTTGGCCTCTTCTTCGAAGACCGCAATGAACTCGGCGCCGATGATCTTCCGCTTGCGCTCGGGATCGGTGACCCCCGCCAGCTTGTCGAGAAAGCGCGCGCTGGCCTCGACCACCCGCAGGTCGGCCTTGAAGGCGTCGCGGAACAGCGACTCGACCTGCGCCGACTCGCCCGCCCGCTGCAGGCCGGTGTCGACGAAGATGCAGGTCAGCCGCGGCCCGATCGCGCGCAGCACCAGCGCGGCCGCCACCGAGGAGTCGACGCCGCCCGACAGCCCGCAGACCGCGCGCCCGGTCGGCCCGACGCGCGCCGCGACCGCCGCCACCGCCTCGCCCACGAAGCCGGCCATCGTCCAGCTCGGCTCGGCCTGGCAGATGCGGAACAGGAAGTTGGCCAGGATCTCCTCGCCGCGCGGCGTGTGCGCCACCTCGGGGTGGAACTGCACACCCCAGAACTTTCGGTCCGGCGCCGCCACCGCCGCCGCCGGGCAGTTGGCGCTTTCGCCGATCACCTCGAACCCGGGTGGTAACGTCTCGACCTTGTCGCCGTGGCTCATCCAGACCGGCATCTCCTCGCCGGCCGAAAAGCCGTGGAAGAGACCGCCCGCCGACTTCACACGCAGCGTGGCCCGTCCGTACTCGCGGCGCTCGGCCGCCACCACTTGACCGCCCAGCTGCAGCGCCGTGAGCTGCGTGCCGTAGCAGATGCCGAGGATCGGCACCCCCAGCTGGTAGACCTCGTTGCTGATGTGCGGGGCCTGGGGGTCGTAGCACGAGGCCGGCCCACCCGACAGGATGATCCCGCGCGGCCCGAGCTCGCGGATCCGCGCCACCGACAGATTGAACGGGTGGATCTCCGAGTAGACCTTCTGCTCCCGCACGCGGCGCGCGATGAGCTGGGTGTACTGCCCCCCGAAGTCGAGGATCAGGATCAGATCGCGGCGGCTACTGCTCGACACGGTAGTTGGGCGCCTCTTTGGTGATGATGACGTCGTGCACGTGCGATTCGCGTAGCCCCATGGCGGTCGCGCGCATGAAGCGCGCCTTGCTGCGCAGGTCATCGATGGTGCGGCAGCCGGTGTAGCCCATCCCCGATTTGAGTCCGCCGATGAGCTGGTAGATCGACTGCGAGAGCGGCCCGCGGTAGGGAACGCGACCTTCGATCCCCTCCGGCACCAGCTTGGCGTCGCTGGTGACCTCGCCCTGGAAATAGCGATCGCGGCTGCCGGCCCGCATGGCGCCGATCGAGCCCATTCCCCGGTAAACCTTGTAGCTGCGCCCTTGAAACAGGACGATCTCGCCCGGCGCCTCGTCGGTGCCGGCGAAGATGCTGCCGATCATGACGCTGTTGGCGCCCGCCGCGATGGCCTTGGCGACGTCGCCCGAGTACTTGATGCCGCCGTCGGCGATGATCTGCACGCCCAGCGAGGCGACCGCCTTCGAGCAGTCGTTGATGGCGGTGATCTGCGGGACCCCCACCCCGGCCACGATGCGGGTCGTGCAGATCGAACCCGGACCGATGCCGACCTTGATGGCGTCGGCGCCGGCCTTGGCCAGCGCCAGCGCCCCTTCGCCGGTGGCCACGTTGCCCGCGATGATCTGGGCCTTGGGGAAGTTGCGCCGCACGTCGGCCACCGCCTGGACCACCCCGCGCGAGTGACCGTGCGCGGTGTCGATACAGATGACGTCGCAGCCGGCCTTGAGCAGGGCGTCGATGCGCTCGTCTCGATCGTTCCCCACGCCGATGGCACCGCCCACCCGCAGCCGCCCGTGCTCGTCCTTGGCGGCGAACGGGTGGTGCTGCGCCTTCTCGATGTCCTTGATCGTGATCAGGCCCTTGAGGTAGCCGCCGCCGTCGATGACCAGCAGCTTCTCGATGCGGTTCTTGTGCAGCAGCTCCTTGGCCGCCTCGACCGTGGTGCCCTCGCCGATCGTGATCAGCTTCTTGGTCATCATGGCGCTGACCTGCTGGTCCAAGTTGCGCTCGAAACGGATGTCGCGGTTGGTGAGGATGCCCACCGGTCGGCCGTCGGCCGCCACCACCGGCAGGCCGGAGATGTCGTGCCGCCGCATCAGCTCGACGGCGGCCGCCAGCTTCTGCTCGGGCGCCACGGTCACCGGGTTGACGACCACCCCGGTCTCGGCCTTCTTGACCTTGGTGATCTCCAGGACCTGCTCGGGGATGGTCAGGTTCTTGTGGACGATCCCGATCCCGCCCTCGCGCGCCATGCAGATGGCGGTCGCCGCCTCGGTCACGGTATCCATGGCCGACGACACGATCGGGATGGCCAGCGCGATGCCGGCGGTCAGTTGGGTACGCACCTCGACGTCCTTCGGCACGACATCGCTTTCGGCCGGGACCAAGAGCACGTCATCGAAGGTGAGGGCCTCTCGGAGCTGACTGTCCGGCAGCATCTCGGGAGAGTAGCAGGGCCGACCGCGCGGGCGTCGACTATTTTTTCGGAGCGCGGGAACAGCTGGCGGCGATGGCCTCGGCCTGTTTTTGAGCCTCCGGTTTGACGCCCGGGAGCGCCTTGAATCGGGCCAGCTGGGTCTTGGCGGACCGGCAATCCCCCTTGGCCACCAGCGCCTTCATGAGCTCGTAGTGGGCCAGCGGATTCTTGGGGTCGAGGTCGACCGCCGCCCGGCACTCGGCGGTGGCCCGCCCGGCCTCGCGCTGCTCGATGAAGGCCCGGCACAGATCGGCGGCGAAGGCACCGTTCTTGGGATCGAGCTTGCGCGCCTTTTCCTGGGCGCCGACCGCCACCGGAACCTGACCGCGTTTGAGCGCGACCCGTCCGAGGCGGTTCCAGGCCAGCGCGAAGTCCGGCTTGAGCACGGTGGCCTTCTCCAGGGCAGCTTGAGCCTCGACATAGCTCTTCTTGTCCGAGAGCACCATCCCCAGGTCGGCCCAGGCGGTCGGATCCCGTGGCCCGAGCCGGGTGGCGTCCTCGAGCGCCGCCACCGCGCCCTCCAGATCCCCGCCCCGCCGCAGCGCCGCACCCAGGTTCAGCCGATAGCCGGCGTCGGTGGGCTTGAGCCGGACCGCGTCCTTGTAGGCGGCGATGGCCTCGGGCTTCTTGCCGAGGGCGTCGCGCGCCACGCCCAGATTGTAGGCGGCCTGGGCGTAGTCGGGCTTGATACGAATCGCCGCCTCCAGCTCGCGGGCGGCCCCGGCGGCGTCGCCGCGCGCGATCAGCAGCGCGCCCAGGTTGTTGTGCGCCTCGGCGAACCCGCCCCGCCGCGCGATGGCCTGCCGGTAGGCCCCGACCGCGCCGGCCGCGTCCCCTTTCTTCTCCAGCGCGACGCCCTCGAGGTAGTACGGCCGCGGATCCTGGGGATCGGCCGCCGCCGCTTCTTGGAAGGCCGCCAGCGCCCCCGAGGTGTCGCCCTGGCGAAACAGCCGTTCGCCCTTCTCCAGGAGTGGCGCCGCGCCGGCGGAGTCCGCCAGCGAGAGCAGGGTCAGCAAGGGGAGCGCGATCATCGCGGCAGTCTACCTGTGGCTCAGGAGGTCCAGAAGCCTACTCTTGATCCGCTGCATCCGCGCCGGGTCGGTGATCTTCTCCATGGTCGCCTTGTCGCGCACGTAGAAGACGTCGATGGCGCGGTTGGCCTCGCTGGCGATCTTCGAGCGGTGGATGTCGAGACCTTCGACGAAAAGCGTCCGACCGATGGCGTAGAGGGTGCCGGGGCGATCCTCGGTGACGATCTCCAGCACCGTGAAGTCGCGGGTCACCTCGTTGTCGAGCTTGAGCTCGGTGGGGACGGCGGGCGTGCGCCAAGCCGCGATTGAATCGTTGCGCGGGCGCGAGGCCACCAGCGCCTCGGCCTTCACCTGTCCCGAGAGCACCGCCTCCAGATCCTCGCGGACCTTGTTCCAGCGGGCCTCGTCGGTCACCGGGCGGCCCATGCTGTCGCGGACCCGGAAGACGTCGAGCGCCTCGGCCGCTTCCCCCTCGCCCACCGGGTGCCGCGAGTAGATGGCGGCGTCGACGACCTCGATCCGGTTGGCGTGCAGGACGCCGGCCACCTCGGCCAAGAGCCCGGGCGCATCGATCGCGGCCAGTACCATTTCGGTGATCCCCAGCCGCTCCTCGTGCGACACCTCGACCAGCGAGGTCTTGCCGGCGGCGCGCCGCGCGCGCATGAGCCGCACGTGCTTGGCGATCCGCAGCGCGGTGTTCTCGGCGAAGTAGCGATCGGGAAAGCCCGCGAAGAAGGTCACCAGCTCGGCGGAGGCCTCGGCCTCTTCGAGGATTCCGGCGGCGCGCTTCTGCCGACGCTGGACGATCTCGGCCCGCTCCGAACCGAGCAGGTCCGGCCCGCGTCGCATGAAGGTCAGCGTGCGGGAGTAGAGCTCGGCCAGCAGAGTCTCCTTCCAGCTCGACATGGCATCGGGCGCCACCGAGGCCAGATCGCAGAACGTCAGCAGATACAGCTCGCGCAGGTTCTCTTCGTTGTCGCACAGGTTGGCGAAGTCGGAGATCATCCCCACGTCTTCCAGGTCGCGCCGCTGCGACATCTGGCCCATCACGAGGTGCTGCCGGACCAGAAAATCGACCCGCTGGATGTCCTCTTCTTCGAGGCCCAGGCGCCGGCAGATGGTCACCGCCAGTCCGGCGCCGATCTCGCTGTGCGGGCTGCCGTAAGGCTTGCCGACGTCGTGCAGGAGCGTGCCGGCCGCCAGCGCCACCGGCCGGATCACCGAGCGGATGGTCTCGGTGGGAACCGGAAAGTGATCGGCGTGATCGCCGCGGGCCAGAGCGTGCATGCGACCGACCGCGTACAGCGCGTGCTGGTCGACCGTGTACACGTGGTAGATGTCGTGCTGCACGCGGCCGGTCGAGGCTTCCCACTCGGGCATCAACGCAGCGAGCAGGCCGAGATCCTGCATCTGCTCGAGGCGCGACGGGTTGGCGGTGTCGGTGCCGTCGCAGAGGATCTCGACGAAGATGCGCCCGGCGTCGGGATCGGCCCGCAGCGCCTCGGCGTGCGAGGCGGCCATCTCGCCCAGCAGCTCCAGCGTTCGCAGCGAGAGCTGGACGTTGAGCGCGATCGCGACCTGGAAGATCCGCAACATCTCGGAGGGCTTGTTCTGGAAGACCGTGGCGTCCAGCCCTTCCAGGCCGGCGTCGCGGATCACGAAGCTCTGATCGACCGGGCCACCCTCGATGGTCACCACCGGCCGGCTGCGGCGGCGTTGATCCTCGCGCGCGGTGGCCCGCTGCAGGAGGCGCTCGGTCTCGTTGCGGATCAGTTTGGCGTGCGCGTGGTACTGGTGCATGAGCGCCTCGACCGCCGGGTGCACGGCCGGCCGGATCACGCCGCCGCGATCGCGCGCCTCGGGATAGAGCACCGGCGCCACCGCCTCCTGCAGCGCGAAGCGCAAATGGTCCTGCCTCCGCCCGGCCGCCGCGTGCATGGCGATCCGCACCCGTAGCAACCATTCGATGGCCGCCGTGAAGGCCTGCGCCAACCGCCCGGTCATGACCCCCTTGGCCAGCAACGCCTGCGTGTCGGAGGTCCCGAAGCGCGCCATGGCCGCCCAGCGGCCGACGCACAGATCGCGCATGCCGCCCGGCCCGTTCTTGAGGTCCGGCTCGAGCAAGAAGATGGTGTCGCCGAAGCGGCTGTGGCGGGCCTTCTGCTCGGCGCGCAGGCGGGCCACGAAATCCTCGGCCGCCGTCGCCGCCACCCGGGCCCGAAAGTCGGCCAAGAATTTCTCGGCCAGCTCCGCATCGCCGGTCAGAAACCGCGCGTCGAGCAGCGCGGTGGCGGCCGCCAGATCGCTCTCCGGCAGCGACAGCGCCTGTTTGTACGAACGGACGGCGTGCCCGGCGTCGACCTTGGCGTCCCACAGCGGATAGAGGATCGCCTCGGCCAGCGCCTGCACCTCGGCCCCCGGGGTCTTGGCGCAGAGCACCAGCAGATCGAGATCCGAATACGGCGCCAGCTCGGAGCGGCCGAAACCGCCGGTCGCGAAGATGGCCACCGGCGTCCGGCACTTCGCCACCTCCCGCCCGGCCACCTCGATCACGATGCCGTCCACCTCGCGCGAGAGCACCCGAGAGACCTCGGTGCCGTTGCCCCCGGCGTGCACGGCGGCTGCGGCGCGCTCTCGGGCGGCGGCGAACCTCGGGGCGATGTCCGACGGCATGGGCGGGAGGAGATTACCAGAATCGACGGCGGCGCATTGACGACGGTCGGTGCGTGCGGCACGGTAAGTCCCATGTCAGAGATCGAGCTGGCGCCGCTTTCGCACCGCCTGGACGAAGAAGAGATGCGGACGCTCGCCAAGTTGCTGGTCGAGGCGGGCGCCCCGCCGCTCGACAAGGCCGATGAGCACGCGTCGCACACCATCGCCGCCCGGATCTCCGAGGAGGCGCTGACCGAGTTTCTGGATCGCCTCGACGCCCACGATCTGGGCGCGGAGATCTACGTGCCGCTCGAGTTCGAAGGGCGCGTCACGATCGGTGATTTTCGGGTCGCCTCCTCCCAGGCGCTGCTGGACGTGCTCGAAGAGATGCGCGAAGAGCTGAGCGTCGACGCCGACGACAAAGAGGACGAGGAAGAAGAAGAGGACGCCGAGGACGAAGACGAGGGAACGGTCATCGAGGCCCAGCTTCGGCACATCTGGCACCTGGTCGCCGACGGCGCCACCGAGTCGATCGAGAAGAGCCTCCCTCTACATCTACAACTTTGAGTCCGAAGTGCGCCGGCGTAGCCCGGCTTTTGGCGGGCGCAGCGAGGGGAACCGGCGTGTGCGAGCGGCAGCGAGCCACACCCCGTGAGATAGCTCAGGCCCGCATGAAAACGTGGGGGGGGATGGGCTCGGGGTAGACGGCGCGCAGCTCCACCTTGCGCTCGAGATCGCGCACGATGGCGGTCCCGACGTCGATCTCATACAGCTCGTTGATGTTGGCGACGCCGCCGGGGGCGAAGACGTTGATCTCCAGGATTTTGTCCCCCACCAGATCGACGCCCACGAAGTAGAGGCCGTCGGCCACCAGGCGCGGTTGCAGCAGATCGCAGATGCGGCTCTCGGCTTCCGAGAACTCGGCCGGGCGCCGGGACCCACCCACGTGGATGTTGTTCCGGATGTCGTCCTTGGGCCGCATCCGTTTGTAAGCCGCCACGACCGATCCGACCCGCAGCGGCACGCCGCCGAGCAGCAGCACCCGTTTGTCTCCTTTGGCCGCCGCCGGCAGGTACTCCTGCACGATGACGTAGCCGGCCCGCCGCACGGTCGAGATCATCTGCGGCAGGTTGGCGCTCTGACCGCGCGCGACATAGAAGACGTTCTGGCCGCCGAATCCCGCCAGCGGTTTGATGATGGCCGGGCCGTCCAGCTCGCGCAGGAAGGCCCGCACCCGTTCGACCGAACGGGTGATGACGGTCTTGGGGCGCAGCTCGACCGGAAAGCCGGCCAGATACATCTTCGAGCCGGCCCGCGAGAGCCCCTCCGGATCGTTGACCACCAGGACGCCCAGCTGCTTGGCCCGCCGGCCGAAGTCGAGCGCGGGGTTGAACCGGTCGCCCTCCGGCGTGCCCGCGTTCGGGTTGTTGCGCAGGAAGATGACGTCGAAGTCGACCAGGCGCGCCTCTTCGCAGGGGGCGTCGGCGGCGCTCAGCGCCTTGGCGTAGGCCGCCGCGTCGCGCAGGCGACCGGCCTTGGGCCTAACCACCTCGGCGACGATGTCGCTCCCTTCCCCCTGCGAAAACGCGTCGACCGAGGCGAAGGCCACGTCGTGTCCGCGCCGATAGGCGGCGAACGCCAGGTGCAGCGTGGTGTAGGTCGCCTTCTGGGTCCGCGCGCTGTTGACGACGAAGCAGATCCGCATGCCACCGCCGAGCCGAAATGGACTATACACGGCGGCCCAACGCCGCGCTGGTCTTTGCGTCGATATCGGGCTCGATATCCGTTAAGATTCAAGCCAATGGCTGGCAAGACCTTTCCCGGGATCGGCGAGCTCGAGGACGAGTCTCCTCCGGTCGACCCGGCCGATGCCGCCGACAGCGACTCCAGCAACTCGCGCCCGTTTTACTCCGGACCGACCGTCGTCGATGACGTGAAGGTCGAGGAGGGGCTCAAGAAGCTGAGGTCGCTGGACGCGCCGCTTGGCCCCTTGACCGGCATCACCAAGGCGGTGGTCGACGCGCTCGAGTCCGGTCCGAGCGGTTCGATGGAGGTGCCGATCGATTTTCCGTCGCTGGATATCCCGCTGGCGCCACCGTCGCCGATGACGCACCATCTGCGCGAAACCTCGGTGGGGCGCAATGTGGTCGGGCCGATGGCGATCCAGCCCGAGAGCCCGCCCCCCTTCGATGATCGGGCGCTGCGCGGCACGATGTTCGGCCACAGCATCCACGCGCCGGAGTTCGCGCTGCCGGCCCCCGAGGAGCCGTCGGCGCCCGGGGCTCTGGCGCTGCTGAACCGGGGCG
>DASRLC010000326.1:0-8581 GCA_035648655.1 Polyangia bacterium | reverse complement strand
CCGAGTGGCGTCACCAACGCCGTGGCCCCGCTGCGCTCGGCGCGATTCCAATAAAAGAAGGGGATCAGCAGCCGGCGGGCGCGGCCGGTCTTCTCGTCGCCGCCGCTCCACCAGAACGGGAACAGGGTATTGAAATACCAGCTCCCCTCGCGCACGTGCACGAAGGGCAGCACCGGCAGCGCCACCGTGACCTGGCTGTTCGCTCCGCCGAAGCTCCAGACGAATGGGAAGACCACCGTGGCGGTCTCTTCCTTCTCGCGAAAGTGCCAGACGAGCGGGAACAGCACCCGGTAGCTGGAGCGCGCCCGCGTGTCGTCGCCCTGGTAGAAGAGCCAGGCGAAAGAGCCGCTGTCTTCCGAGCCCTCTCGGTGGTCGTACCCCAACCAGCTCACGAACCAAGCGCCGGTCCGGTGTTTGTTCCAATAGAAGAGGGGCAGCGCCAGGGTGTTGGCGTCGTCGTCGTGGCGCCAGTAGAGCGTGAGCGGCAGGGCGTAGGTGAAGGCGTGGCTCTCGGTCCGGGTCGAGAAGAAGAACGGAACGCCGAGATCGGTCGAACGGGTCGGGGTTCGCCACCACCAATAGAGATAGCCGCCCACGCCAAACGACTTGTGCTCAACCGGGTCCTTCAGGTTGAGCGTTCCCAGGAACGGCACCGCCCAGCCGTATTTGCTGGAAGCGTAGAAGATCGGCCAGACTGCGAACGAGTGGGCGCCGGGCTCCCGGCTCCAGGAGATCGGGAGTCCCGGCACGACGACGGTCAGCGTGCTGCCGCGCAGGCGATCCTCGAAGCGCCAGAAGAACGGCGCCAGGATCTTGGTCTGGGTGGTGGGGCTCCAGTAGTGCCAGTAGAACGGCGCCAGCACCCGGTAGCCGCTGTCGCCCTTGCGCGACCAATAGAGCAACAGAGCTTCGCGAAACGAGCCTTCGCGGTAGTAGAGGTAAAGGACGTTGGTCCGGACCTGGATGGCCTGACAGACGTTGGCTTGGCAGATGTTCTCGCCACCGCAGTCTTCGTCGCGCTGGCAGGTTTTCGCCGCGGGGGTCGCGGGCACGGCCGGCGAAATCGGATTGCCTGGTGCCACCGGCGCTGGGTCGACCGCGGGTGCCGGGTCGGCCGCGGGTACCGGATCCTGGTCGGCGACCCGGAACGGATTGAGCGGCGAGGACGCCGTCGCGCGACCGGCGCTGCGGAACGGATCGAATGATCGCGCCGCCTGCGCGGGGATTGGGCCCGAGACCCACGCGACGCCGAACGCGGCGAGCGCGAGGAGCAGCCGCCGCTTCATCTGGAGGCGGGCCCGGTCATTGCGGCGGGAGCATCTTCCACTCGCCGTTCTCGCGGACAAAAGCGATCTCGCCGGTGTCGCTCTCGTCGCCCTTCTGGCGCACGACCTTGAGCGTCGCGGTGTCGCCCTTGGTGGTCGAGCCCTTGATCTGGAACTTGGTGCCTTCGACTTCCTTTTGCATCTTCTTGATGCCGTCTTGCGCTTGGCCGAGGCCCATCTGCGTCGCCAGCATCCCCTGGTACATCAGCGCGTAGCAGTCGATGACCTTCTCGGCGGCACCGTCGATGAGCGCCTTGCGCCAGCGCTCGAAGGTCTTCTCGGGCGTCGAGAACTCGGCGCGCGACGGCGGGAGCTGGAACGAGATGGCGCGGATCTTCTCCTTGGGCAGCTTGATGGTCTGGCCGTTGGCCTCGACGGTATAGACGCCGTCGTAAAAGTGGATGATCCGCGCGTTGAGCTTGGTCTTGTCGACCAGCTCGATGGTCTCGCCGCGCGCGACGCCCACCCAGAGCGTGGCGCCCAGGGCCAGCGCACCCAGCGCGCGTGCCCGGGTGGTGGTGGATAGTCTGAGGCTGTCGTTGGTCATGGCTGTCCCGCGGATTTCGACCGGAGGTTCTTAGATCGAGATGCCCGGCGCCGGGAACCTAAGGATCCAATAGCGCCGACCGCGCCGACCGCGCGGCCCGGGCCGCATCGGGCCGCTGGTGTCTTCGGACGTGAGGGCCTCGCTCATGGCTGCGGGACCCTATGCTTGCAGGCCCTATTCGTCAACGGATCTCGCGCTTTCCGTCGTCAGCCGGACGATGCCTGCAGCGCCGCCCAAACCAGATCGTGATCCGAGCCGGGCGTCGGGACCTGGCCGCGACGGCCCACCGGCAGGTTGGCGCACACCACGTCGTAGCGGCGCGGCAGATCGAGGCCCAGCTTGCCCAGCAGAACGCCGATCTGATGGGGGAGCTTGGGTTCGTTTTGGCGCGCGAAAAAATGCGTGGGCCGGGTGCCGGGATCGACGGCCCCCAAGGCGGCCAGCGGCGCCAGCAACCGGTCGAGCGCGGCCGCTTGTCGCCGCCAGGCGAAGGCGTTGGTGTCCCCGCAGGCCACCAGACGCCGATCGAGGCCGCGTGCCTGCAACGCTTCGGCGATAGCGCGCACTTGCGACAGACGATGGGCGTTGCCCCCCGCGGTGTCGAGATGGAAGCAGGTCGCCGTGAACGCCGGCCCCCCGCCAAACGGCTCCATAGAAGCCAGTAAGACGTACTTTTGTTTGGTGCGCCCGCCCAGGATGTAGCGCTTCTCGAACCAGGAGAGCGACTGCAGCCGGGGCAGGGGGACCACCCCCTGCGACGCGCAGCGCAAGGTCGCCCCGTCGTAGATGAAGGCCAGCCCCGGGCAGTCGTCCCGACGAACGACCCGATACCTGTCGGGCCGATGGCGCTCGCCGAGCGCGGCCTGGATGCGGTCGCTCGGGCGCTCGCCGCCGCCCGCCAAACCGGCCCCGACATACCGGTCCTCTTGCAGGCAGAGGAGATCCAACCCTTCCGTCTGCCGCAACGCCAGGTAGTGAGGAACCAGCGCTTCCAGGCGCACCCCGTGCATCAGGTTGTGGCTGGCGACCACCCATCCGGTCTGTTTGGGCCTCCCCACGCGCCGGTTCGTGCTCATCATTCGACACAATGCATGGGATCGGCGGCTGCGTGCCTGGCAGTTTGATGGGATAGCGTGACCTGCCTGCAAAATACGGCGCTGCGGCACCCGATCTCGAGCCGGCAGCAACTTGACCTAGACCGGGAAAACGCGATTAATGCAGGGGTCAAAATGAAGAAGCTTCGCGGGGGCATCGTCGGTTACGGGTTCATCATGGAGAAGGGCCATGCCGCCGGGTACAAACTGCGTGCGCAGAGCCTTCAGGATGTCGAGGTCTCCGCCATCGCCGACATCTCCCCCGATCGCCGAGCCACGGCCCACGCCCAGTGGCCGGCGGCCCGGATCTACGACGATCACCGGTCGATGCTGGCGGCCGAGAGCGGGCGCCTAGATTTCGTGGACGTCGCGACCCCGCCTTCTCACCACGCCGAGATCGCCCACGCCGCCTTCGAGCGCGGCCTACACGTGCTGTGCGAAAAGCCGCTGGCCGCGTCGATCGACGAGGCGCGCGGGATGTTGCGCAATGCGGTCCGGTCCGAGCGCGTCCTTTATCCTTGCCACAACTACAAGCACGCGCCCGTCATCAAGGCGGTGCGGTCGGTGCTGGACGCCGGACGTATCGGCAAGGTCCACCTGGTGACCTTGCAGACGTTCCGCAACACGCACGCCAAGGGGGTCACCGGATGGCGCCCCGACTGGCGCCGCGAACGACGCTTCTCGGGCGGCGGCATCGCCATGGACCACGGCAGCCACACCTTCTATCTGGCGTTCGAATGGCTGCGCGCCTACCCGACCGCCATCACGGCGAGGACCGCCACGCTGGGCGCCTTCGACACCGAGGACGACTTCTCCTGCGGGCTGCGCTTTCCGACCGGCACGGCGACCGCGCACCTGTCGTGGAACGCCGGCGTCCGCAAGGTCATCTACACGCTGCATGGCGAGCGCGGTGGGATCCGCGTCGAGGACGACGACATCGAGGTCGCGCTGCAGGAGCGCGCCCCGGGTGGCGGCACCACCTGGGCCTTCGAGCGCCAGGCCATCTCCTCCGACTGGATGGACTCGAGCCACGTCACTTGGTTCAACTCGCTGTTCGACGATTTCAAGGGCGCCATCGCGCGCGGCGAGTTCGTGGGGCGCGAGGCGGAAGAGTCCTTCCTGTGCGTCCAGCTCATCGCGACGGCCTACGCTTCGGCGCGTGACGGCAGCCGCGAGCTGCCGCTCCCCGGACTTTCGGCGCTGGCCGGCGACGACGTGAGCGATCGGCTCGTCATGAAGGATGTGTCCAATGCTTGACCTCGGGATCTCGCTCGGAATGATCGGCCTGGTCGTGACCATGCTGGTCGCGTACGGCATCCGGGCCTATCTGCATGGGCGGGCCCGCAACACCCGCACCGACGCCGATGGCGGGAGCGTCTTTTTGAACAAGGCGACGATGGAGATGGTTTATTGGGTGGTCAACCCGATCATCGACTTCATCGCTTCGCTGCGCATCACCCCCAACATGGTGACGCTCTTCTCGCTGGTCCCGGCCGCCGGTGCGGGCGTCGCCATCGCCTTCGGGTGGTTCGGCTTGGCCTCGGCGCTGGCGACGCTCTCCACCATCTGCGACATCCTGGACGGCCTGCTGGCCCGCCGACTTGGGATCGGGTCGGAGGCGGGCGAGGTGATCGACGCGGCCGCCGATCGCTTCGGCGAGTTTTTCATGTTCGGCGGCCTCATCTACTACTACCGCGGCCACGATCAGGTGCTGTTCCTCGTCCTGGCCGCGCTGGTGGGCGGGTTCATGGTCAGCTACACCACCGCCAAGGCCGAAGCGATGGGCGTGCCGGCCCCGCGCGGCGCGATGCGCCGCAGCGAGCGGGCCGCCTATCTGATTATCGGGTGTGGGTTCACGCCGCCGGCGCAGGCGCTCTTCGCCGGCTCGCCGTCGCTGGCCCTGCGTGACCTACCGATCATCTTGGCGATCACCATCGTGGCGGTGGTGGGGAATATTTCGGTGCTGCAGCGACTCTCCAGCGTCGTCGCGCTGCTCCGGGCGCGCGAGCCGGCCAAGATCGAGCCGCCCATCGAGCCGTTCGATCCCGACGCCATCGCGACCAAGCCGGACGCGCACGTCGGCTCGGCCTAGCCCGCGGCGCAACGGATGTCCCGCGTCGGCTGGGAGGCCGTTCGGCACGCCACGACCTCGATCTTGGCGACGACCGTCGATTACCTCACCATGATCGTCCTGGTCTCGCTGGCCGGCATGCGACCGGTGCCGGCCACCGCCATCGCCGCCAGCGCCGGCGCCGTGACCAGCTTCACCTTCAGCCGCTATTTCACCTACCGCGCCACCCACATCGCCGCCGGGCATCAGATGTGGCGCTTCGTCCTGGTGTCGGGGAGCAGCCTCGGGCTCAACACGCTGGGCGAATACCTGCTGCACGATCGGGTCGGGCTGCAGTACATATTGGCCCGCGTCATCACGTCGCTCGCCGTCAGCGGCGGGTGGAACTACCCAATGCTGAAATATTTCGTATTCTCCGGCCGCCCCCCGTCGCGCGCATGAACAGCTCCCAGCCCAAGAATCAAAAAGCCCAGATCGTCACCGCGATTCCCGGGCCCGAGAGCCGGGCGCTGCGGGCCCGCGAGGATCAGCACATCGCGCCAGGTCTGCAGGGATACGCGGTCATGGCCGGGATCGTGGTGGATGAAGGCCGCGGCAGCGCGGTCACCGACGTCGACGGCAACCGCTATCTGGACTTCATTGGCGGCATCAACGTGAACGCCCTCGGGCACTCGCACCCGACCTTCGTCGGCGCGCTGCAGGCGCAGGCCGGCAAGATCTCGGTTGGGTCGTTCACCTCGCGGGCGCGCGTCGAGCTCGCCGAGCGGCTGGCCGCCGCGCCGCCGGCCCCGGGCGTCCACCGCCTGCAACTTTATTCGGGCGGCGCGGAGGCGGTCGAGAGCGCGCTGCGCCTGGCCAAGTGCCACACCGGCAAGTACGAGTTCGTCAGCTTTTGGGGCGGCTTTCATGGCAAGACCATGGGGGCGCTGTCGCTGATGGGCTCGACCTTCAAGGACCGGCTCGGGCCGATGGTGTCGGGCGCGCACCAGATCCCCTACGCCGATTGCTACCGCTGTCCGATCGGCCTTTCATACCCGAGCTGCGGCATCGCCTGCGCGGAGGTCGGCCGCAAGCAGGTCAAGATCGCCAGCGCCGGCGCGGTGGCGGCGGTGATCGTCGAGCCGATGCAGGGGACGGCCGGCAACGTCATCCCGCCCAAGGAGTTCTTGCCGGCGGTGCGCGCGCTGGCCGACGAGATGGGCGCGCTGCTGATCGCCGACGAGATGATCACCGGCCTCGGACGCACCGGCAAGCGCTGGGGCACCGACCACACGGGCGTCAAGCCGGACGTCGTGACGATCGGCAAGGCCTTCGGCGGCGGCTTCCCGCTCTCGGGTTTGCTGACCACCGACGAAATCGCCCAGGCCAAGCCCTGGGGCAACCCGTCCGGCTCGTCGTCGAGCTACGGCGGCAACCCGCTGGCGGCGGCGGCCGGCGCGGCCGCGCTGCGGATCATCGACGAGGAGAAGCTGGTCGAGAACGCCGCGTCCGTCGGCGCCATGCTCAAGCGCGAGCTCGAGGCCTTCGTCGATCGTTACCCGTTCGTCGGTTTCGTCGATGGAGCGGGCCTGCTGGTGCGGGTCGAGCTGGTCTCCGACAAGAAGACCAAGGCGCCGCTGCCGCGCCGGGTGACCGAACGGATCTTCACCGAGGCGGTTCGCCGCGGCCTACTGACGATGGCCTACGCCGCCAGCTTCCGCATCCAACCGGCGCTCACCATCGACGAGGCGACGGCCCGCAACGGCGTCGAGATCCTGCGCGAGGTCTTCGACGTGGTGGAGCGCGAGAAGATCTGGCGCGCGTGATCGCGTTGGCCTCCGCCTCGGCAACGCCGCCCAGCGTGCGATCGACGCGAGCGGTGATGCGATCGGCGCTCTGTGCCGGCTGAAGCCGGCGGGGTGCCGGCGTCGCCGCGACCGCCGCTGCGGGGTTGGCGCGACGTCACGGCGCACGTGATCTCGGTCTGGTTCGGCTGCGGCCACATGCCGGTGGCGCCGGGCCTGACGGGGACGCTGGGCGCGATCCCGCTCTACCTTCTGCTGCGCCCACACGGTCACGTCGCGGTCGCCGCCGCCGCGCTGGTCGTGACGCTGGTCGGGATCTGGTCGTCCGGCCGGGTCGAGCGCCGTCTTGGCATCAAAGATCCCCAGATGGTCTGCGTCGACGAAGTGGCCGGCGTCTTGGTCACCTGGATCGTGGCGCCGCCGACGACCCGCGCACTGATCGCCGGCGTGATCGCCTTCCGAATCTTCGACCAGTTCAAACCCTGGCCCGCCCGCGCCGCCGAGCGCCTGGGCGGCGGCGCCGGCGTCATGCTCGACGACGTGGCCGCCGGCGTCTGGGGCGCCGCGGTCTTGCTGTCCGCCCGCGCCCTCGGCTGGCTCTGACGATATCGTCGGCCCAGACTGGGGACACCCCGAGCGGGACGACCGGAACGATGGCGCCCACCGGCGCGGCACGTCGAACCGTCTCCCCCGTCAGGACAGCACCTCGGGCTGGGGCGTCCCCGTCAGCCGAGCCGGCTCGGCGGCGGTGGCGGCCGGCGCCCCCCATTCGAAGGTCGGAAGGTCGGGGCTGGCGGGCGGCCGGACCAGGGTCAGGACCGCCGGTAACAACACCACCGCGGTGGTCAGGCAGGCGACCTCGCCGAAGACCGCCAGCAGGCCGAACAGGAACAGTCCGACGTTCTTGGCGACCAGCAGCGACGAATAGCCGATGATGGTGGTCAGCGAGCAGAGGCCGACCGCGCCGCCGGTGCCGCGCACCGCTGCCGTCACGTCGCGCGCGCCGTCGCGCAGGTAGCGGGCCATGACATTCACCGCGTAGTCGACGCCGATCCCGAAGGTGATCGGGAAGGCGATGAAGTTGACGAAGTTGATCTTGATGCCGAGCTTCATCGTGAGCGCCAGCATCCAAAGCACAGCCACCACCAGCGAGCCGATCACGAACGGCGTCGCCAGGCCTCGGCGGAAGATCAGCAGGACCGTCGCCACCACGCCCACGAAGGCCAGCCCCGAGGCCAGCGGCCCGTCGCGGGTCATCGACGCAATGATGTCGGCCGACAGCGCGGGGCCGCCCGCCACGCGCCCGGGACGCCCGCCCAGCGCGGTCGGCGCCTGGGCCGCCGCCCGCAGCGCGGAGACGAAGGTGGTGATGGTCTCGCCGCGCCACCAGCTGTTGGCGGGATTCGGGTAAATGAGCACCGTGCGACCCACGCTGCCGTCGCGCTCGCGCAACCCCCGCTGAAGGACAGCCGGGACCTCGGCGGGGCGAATCGGAGGTGGGTCGGCCGTCGCATCCTCGGGGCCGATGAGGCGGTTCAGCTTCTCGCGATCGGCGGGCGCGATCTTGGCGCGTACGTTGGGCGTCATCTTGCGACGCACGACGGCCAGCTCGGCTTTCTTGTCGGCCTCGTCGGGCGGCACCACGTCGTCGTAGCTGCGGATCGACGCGATCATGCCGGACAGCGGCGGGTGGGCCGCGTCGGCCCGCAGCCGCGCCGTCACGGCGCGCGCCTCGGCCTCCGAATCGGTCAGGATCACGG
>DASRLC010000325.1:0-11567 GCA_035648655.1 Polyangia bacterium | reverse complement strand
GCTCCTGGGCGCAGCGGCCGAGCGCGATCTCGGCCGCGCTGGCCTGCACGGGGGGCGGCCCGCTCTGGAGAAACCGCTGGTAGAGGCCGACCGCGCCCGCGCAGTCGCCGCCGAGCCGCTTGGCCTGCGCCTCGGCGAATAAAAAATCGCGGCGCGGCTCGAGCGCGTAGCCGGCCTCGAGATCGCCGATCGCCGCCGGGTAGTCGTGGGTCGCGAAGCGCGACAGCGCCCGGTCGTAGAGCGCCTGCGCGTCGGGCCGCAGGGGCCCTTCGATTTCGGCAGCCGGCTGGTTGTCGGGCTCGGCGGTCCGCGACGCGGGGCCGGCCGCCTCGGCGGCACCGGCGGCGCTCGGCGCGCCCGCGAGCAGCAGCCCGACGATGCTTGGTAAAATCCACCTGGGTGGAATCCACCTTTGTGGAGGCGATGGTTGCCAGCGCAGGATGGCTCTCCACGATATGCCCGGGCGGCGTTGGTGTCGAGCGGCGGTGCGCGGCGCGGTCCGCCGCGGCGTCAGGATCGCGACGCGATCGCTATTGTGGCGGCAGCGGCGAGTCGGGATCCCACGCCTTGAGTCGGGAGTCGCCGCTCGGGTGCGGCGTCGCAGCTGGTGAGGCGGCGCGTGGACGACGGCGATGGGCTCTCGAGGTCGCGGGCGCCGTCGGGACGGGGCGGGTACCGGCGACCGCGGCATTCGCGGCGGCCGCCGGCGCGCCGGTGGCGACGGCGTCGGGCTGGGGCGCGGGCGAGGCCTGCGCGGCGAGATTCGAGGCCGCCGGCGCCGCGGACGGCGTCGACCCGCCCCGCATCGACCCGCCCGGCGTTCCGGGCGATGCCGCACCCGCGCGCTCCCCCGCCGGAGACGTCCGAGGCTCGACCTCGCGCTCGGCGGTGGTCTTCCATTTCTTGGCGACCAGGCCGCCGGCAAAGGCGAAGACACATGCGAAGGCCGTCAGCGCCAGGACGTTGGTCCAGCGCCGCCCGACCGAGGCCCGGGGCCGGGTCGGCCCGAAGGCGTCGGTGGCGGTGCGCTCTTCTGCGGGCCGACCGCCATGGACCGCGGCCGCCCGCGCGGCGAGGTGCTCGGCCAGCGATTTCCCGGCCTGTTCGGCCGCGCGCCAGGCCGCCAGCTCTTCCGCGAACAGGTCGTGCATCAATCCGCCCAGCGCCACCGTCGAGACGGGCAGGCTGCCCTCGCGCGCGAAAGTCTCCAGCGCAATTTGAAATGCCTGCATGGTGGGGTAGCGGTCGGGCGGATCGGGCGCCAGCGCGCGCATCACGATCGCCGACAGCACCGGTGGGTAGACGCCGGACGCCTCGGGCCAAGCGGGCGCCTTGGCCGCGCCGGTCGCGATCCAGTTCAGGATCTCTAGGTCGCTGTCGCCCGAGAAAGGCGGTGCGCCGGTGGTCAGCTCATAGAGGATCGTACCGAGCGCAAAGACGTCGCTGCGCCGATCGACCGCGCGGCCGCGGCACTGCTCGGGCGACATATAGGCGAACTTTCCCTTCAGCGTCCCCTCCTGCGTGCGCGTGCGCTGGTAGGCCCACTTGGCGATGCCGAAGTCGGACACCTTGACCGCGCCGTCGTAGGACACCAGCACGTTCGACGGCGAGACGTCGCGGTGGACGATCCCCAGCGGCTCGCCGCGCGGTCCGGCGCGCTCGTGCGCGTAGTGCAGACCGGCCGCCGCCGCGGCCACGATCCCGATCGCGTGGGCCAGCGGCAGCGGCGCCCCCGGGCCACCGGCGGCCGCCGCGTTGGCGCGCAGCAGCTCACGCAGGTTGGCGCCGTGGACGTACTCCATCGCGAAGAACGGCGCGTCGCCGTCGTTGCCGACGTCGTGCACCTCGGTCACGTGCGGGTGGGTGAGCGTCGCCGACAGCCGCGCCTCGTCGACGAACATGCGCAGGAGCTCGGGATCGAGCGCGTGCTGCGGCAGGATCCGCTTGAGCACCACCAGCTTCTCGAACCCCTCGATGCCCACGCCCGGCAAGCGCGCCAGGAAGATCTCCGCCATGCCGCCCACCGCCAAACGGCGAATTGGTTCGTAGCGGCCGATCCGGTGACCGGGGCCGGCAGGTGGGGCGGCGACCGCAGACATCCCGCCTCAGAATATCAGAACGGGTCGAGCCCGCCGGAGCGGTGCGCCCGCGCCCCCCCCAGCATTTGGTGTTTCACTGTTGCGCAACCGGAAGCGGAAGCAAATTTCCAGATAAATTACCGCTAGATGGCGGGTAGCCCGGCGCTGATCCCTTGAATCTAAAGGGTTTTCTGGTTGCGCAACCGGTAGGCCGCGGAAGCGTCAGGTTTCGGGCAACCCCAAGCGCGCCGGGAAAAATTTCTCGGCCACGATTGGCCCCCTTATTGCGTAAGCCAGCGAACAAGGAGAGCCGGCATGAGATACAACCTCACCACTAAGACGATGCGGTCGCTTCAGTCGGCCATTCTCGGCTTGTCGCTCGCGGGCGCGGCCGGGGGTTGCAACTCGAACACCACCAACGTCAGCGCGCTGCCGGCCGACGTCAAGGCGATCATGTTCCTCCAGCGGGTGCCGCGCAACGACGACGGCAACGTCTTCGACTACGCCAACTTCGTGGCCGGCACGGCGAAGGCGCCGGGGGCCCACCTGGTGATGCTGTCTCCGCCCTCGGCGGACGGGAAGCTCACCAACCTGACCTCCGATCCGATGTTCGACGGCGCGGACATCATGTCCTACGACCTCTCCTTTGACGCCACGGCGGTGGTCTTCTCGGCGCACCTGGCCACCGCCGACAACTACCAGCTCTTCTCGATGAACCTGGACGGCAGCAACATTCAGCAGCTCACCGAGGGTGGCAACGACTACGTGTACCCGGTGTTCGTGCCGGGCGGCCAGATCATGTTCATGACCAACCGCAACGTCGAGGACACCGATCCGACCTCCATGCAGTTCAAGGACGAGTACGAACGCGCCACCACGGCGCAGGTCGGTCTCATCAACGCCGACGGTTCGGGCCTGACGCTGGGGCCGCGCAATGTCTCGCACCGCGTGTCGCCCGCGCTTCTGCCCGACGGTCACGTGCTCTACACCGAGTGGATGCACATGGGCGAGGTCAACGAAGGCCACCTGCGTATGGTCAACAACGACATGACCGGTATGCGCGAGGCCTTCGGCGACGAGCTCAAGGCCGGCAACGCTTCGACCAACAGCTACCTCAAAGCGCGCTACGTGCAGAAGAAGACCTTCATGGATCCGGCGGCCGGCCCCATCGACGACTACCAGCTGATCGCGATCGGGACCTCGCGCGATCGCACGCTTCAGTCGGGCAAGCTGATTCTGATCGATCTGAACGGCAGCGAGGCCAATTCGACCTCCACCGATCTGACGCCGGTCATCCCGGGCGACAATACGCCGAGCCAGTTGGGTATCGGCCGCTACTACGACGCCGAGCCGGTGAGCGACAGCGCGCCCGGCCAGTTCCTGGCCTCTTGGTCCGACGGGCCGGTCGAGTCGGAGGAGCTGGATCGCGCCCAGAGCACCGCGCAGTTCGGCATCTACGTATTCAACGCCAACACTGGGACGCGGTTCCCGATCTACGACGATCCCAACTACTGGGACATCCTGGCCCGCCCGATCAGGGCCCGCACGGAGCCGACCAACCTGGCGACGCCGATCAGCGGCACCAGCACCACGATTGGCGCCCTCAACGTCTACAACTCCTCGTTGTTCAATGTCCCCGCCGGGAGCGTACAAAAGGTGCGGCTCATCGAAGGGTTCTCGTCCGAAGAGGGGGGCGTCGACATGTTCGGCAGCACCGACTTCGACGGGCAGTCGCGCTACGGCGAGGTCCCGCTGCAGGCCGACAACTCGTTCGCCGCCGTCGTGCCGGCCAACGTCCCCTTCCACATCCAGCTCATCGACAAATTCGCGATGTCGACGCCGGTCAGCAACCCGACGCCCAACGGCACGGCCAGCAGGGCGACGGTCGCCAACGAGGACATCTGGATCAGCGGCCGCGCCGGCGAGCAGCGCTTCTGTGGCGGCTGCCACGAGAACCGCACCGCGCCCTCGCAGATCACGCCGGGCATCGAGCAGAGCGTGCTGCACGGCGCGGTCAACCTGGACGTCCCACGCGCCAGCCGCGTGTCGACGACGGCCTACCTGGCCGACAGCACCGGCGCGTTGCCGGCCGGAAGCATCCCCGGCGACAACGGCGTGCGCGGGGTGCCCTGGGATCTGGCCATCCAGCCCATCCTCGACGCTAAGTGCGCCAGCTGCCACAACGGCGACGCCACCAAGTCGTACAACCCGCAGTATACGGTCACCGACATGACTTCCGGCACCTCGCAGACCTTCGTCTTCGATCTGCGCGGCCAGAAGGTCGACGTCACCGTCGGTGAGCGGATGACCAGCGACTTCACGGCATCGTACCTGTCGCTGATGGGGCTCGGCGAGATCCTGGGCGACGATGTCGTGAGCGTCACGGGCACGCCGCCCAACTACGTGCAGGCCGCCTCGGCCGAGACCAGCCCGCTCATGACGCAGTATCTGAATCCGCCACAGCAGTACCCCACCGTGGACACCACGGTGCGCTTGGTGTCGGGATTGGCGGTGCACCCGGTCGACGTCGGCGGCACGGAGCTGACGCCGGCCGAGTACTACCTCCTCGGCCTGAATATCGACATGGGCGCCGAGTACTTCTTCCGGGAGAACCTGGACGAAGCCGGCGCGGCCACCAACTAACGGGAGCATGAACATGCGAATCAACATGAACGCAAAGAAGCTCGCGGTGGTCGCCTCGTTCGGTCTCGCCCTGGCGGCGGGGCGGGGCGCCCAGGCCGGAACGGGTGGCAGCCCGCAGGCCATCCAGCAAGCCATCGCGGCCAACTCGGTGGACGCCATCAAGGCCGAGTTGGAACGCGCCGAGTTCCTGGTCTGCGCGGTGTGCGTCGACCTGGTCACGCCGCTGGTCGATCACCCCAATGCCCAGGTTCGGCAGGTGGCGGCCTGGTGGTTGGCCCGTCGCGCGGTGGCGCGTCAGGTGCAGACCGCGATGCTCACCCGGCTGTCGCAGTCGGACTCGACCGCGGCGCTCGACGCCGCCGACGTCCTGGGGGAGATGCGCTACGTGTCGTCGATTCCGGCGCTGGGCGCGGCGCTGTCGAACCCGATCTTCTCGGGCGCGGCGCGGGCCGAGATGGCCAAGGCGCTCGGGACCATCGGCCGCCCGGCGGGGACGCCGTTCCTGGCGTCGGCGCTCTCCGACACCGACGCGCAGGTGCGTTCCGCCTCGCTGGTGGCGCTGCGCACGATCCGCGGTAACCGTGACGGCAGCGTCGCGCTGCCGCTGGTCAGCGACGGCGACGAAGGGGTCCGCGCGCAGGCGGTGACCACCATCGGTATGTTCAAGTACGCCGGCGGCGCCAGCGTGCTCACGGCGGCGCTGTCGAGCGATCCCTCGGTCACCGTGCGCAAGAAGGCCGCCTGGGCCTTGGGCGAGATCGGCGCCTCCTCATCGGTGGCGGGTGGTCCGCTGCAGACCGCGGCGACCAGCGATCCGAGCCCGCTGGTGCGCTCGCTTTCGCGGGCCGCGCTGACCAAGCTGAGCCAGTAACGGAAGCCGCGCGCAAGCCTCGGAGCGTAGCAACGTAGCAGCGTGGATCGCCAGCGGACTCCCCGAGAGGCCGGGCAAATGTCCAGGTCGATGTCCCAATACCCGTCGGGAGAGATTTGTCGCCGGGCCCCACAAATGAATCCGTCTTTGATACAATCGACGCCCCCCTCATGCGCACCTCGGCAAAGGGTAGAGCCGTAGCTGCCGGCTTCGATCGGCTGGCCCCGCTGGGGGCGTTGGCGTTCGCGCTGGTCGGTTGCCACGTCAACCAACCGCCCCAGGAGCACTTCTACGACGTCCACATCCAGCCCATCTTCAACAGCTTCTGCGTGGGCAACACGTCGCCCTGCCACAAGATCGATCCCAGCACCGGATTCGACGGGGGCATCGCGGGCCTGACCGCGCTCGGCAACCTCGATCTGTCGTCCTTCGAAGGCGTGCAAAAGCGTCGCGACGTGCTGCGCACCTACGGCAGCTACCCGCAGCCGCTGCTTCTGCTCAAGGCGATCCCCGAGGCGGACATCCAGATCCCCTACCAGCAGAATTTCTACGTCAGCGAGATCCGCCACACCGGCGGCAAGCCGATTGCGCTCAACTCGCAGGCCTACCTAGAGCTCAAGAACTGGCTCGACAACGGCGCCAACCGCGACGGGATCGCGCCCCAGGCCGTCCCCGGTGTGGGAGACGGCCCCTGCAACACCGCGCTGCCCCCGGTCGCCCAGCGGATTCCCGTCGACACCACGACCGCCGCCTATCGGGACTTCGTCAACATCGTCCAGCCGACGCTCAAGACCTCCTGCGCCTACGGGACCTGCCACAGCTCGATCCAGGCCGATCTCTACCTGACCTGCGGCGACACCGACGAGCAGCTCCAGTTCAACTACGCGCAGGCCGCCGGGTTCGTCACGCTCATGCCGATCAACGTTCAGCAGAGCGAGATCCTCCTGCGCCCGCTGGCCACCGCCGCGGGCGGCGTCAGCCACACCGGCGGTACGTTCTTCCAGTCGCGCACCGATCCCACCTGGATGGCGTGGCAGACCTGGGCGACCGAGGTGCAGCAGACGCCGCTCACGCTGGGCCCCAAGACGGCCGGCCAGACGTTCTTCGAGGCGAACGTCATGCCCAAGCTGCTCCAGCGCGGCTGCGATCTGGAGGGGTGCCACAGCCCCGACGGCTTCAACGATTTCCGGCTGCGCTCGGGCGCCTTCGGGTTCTTCGCGCCGGCCGCGCTGACCCGCAACTACCACGCGCTGGCCGACGACTTCATGGCCTTCGATTCGGTCGACGTCCGCCAGTCGAGGGCGGTCAAAAAGAACATCATCGCCGAGTCGGGCGGCATGACCCACCGGGCGGGAGCGCTGCTCGAGGATGAGAACGCCTCGGTCACCGATCCCTGCCCCCAGCCCTTCGACGCGACCACCAACACGCGCGCCTTCTGCGTGCTGCAGGCCTGGCACGCGCAGGAGCGGGAAGATCGGGCCGCCAACGTCTCGCCGATGAACGCCGGTGACAAGCTGCCGCTGGTCTTCGTGTCGCGTCCACCCAACGGCGACGACCTGCTCCACTTCGACACCTACGAGGGGGGCGCCGACCTCAAGCTGGCCGATGCGACCATCGACGCCACCGGGACGGTGACCGCGGTCGGTAACGTGCGCAGCGCGCTGGGCCCCTGCGCGGGCCTAGCGGGCCAGGACGTGGATGTGCGGGGACCCGAATGGAGCTACGACGCCACCAAGGTGGTGTTCGCCGCGCGGCCAGGCGCCGCCAGCGGCCTCGATCTGTGGCAGCTCGACCTGGGGGCCGGTACCTGCACCCAGCTCACGACCGACGCCGGCCGGCAGGTCGGCCCCAATAACGTGCGGGTCGACAACTTCGATCCGGTCTTCGCCCCCGACGGCAGCGTGGTGTTCGCCTCGACCCGCGCCGGCACGCTGACGTTGAAAAACTTCCTGCCCAACGCCGACCTCTTCCGGGTGCTGGCGCAGCCGGGGCAGGCGCTCGACTTCAGCAACCCGCAGCAGATGACCTTTTTGCTCAACTCCGAGCTGGCGCCCGCCTTCATGCAGGACGGCCGGGTCAGCTTCACCGCCGAAAAGGCGACCCCCGAGTTCTACCAGCTCTCCGGGCGGCGGATTAACTGGGACCTGACCGACTACCACCCGCTGCTCGCGCAGCGCGCGCAATCCACCAACACATTCTCGACGCAGCTCTACCCGTCGGTCGGCTACCAGCAGGCGACCGAGATTCGCGAGGGACTGGATCGCAACTTCCTAATCATCCTGTCGGACGTTGGCGCGCTCGGAGGTGGCGGGGCGCTGGCCACCTTCAATCGGTCGATCGGTCCCTTCGAGGCCGATCGGGTCAACGAGGTGACGTTCGTCAAATCGCTGGTGGTCGTCGATCCGGCCGCCACCGGCAGCGGCGCCACCACCGGCGCCTACCGATCGCCGTTCTCGCTCCCCAACGGCGAGATCTTGGCCTCGTACGCCGCCAACGTCGCCAACGCCATGACCGACGTGCCGCACTACGCGCTGGTGGCGGTCGACGGGGCGAGCGGCGCCCGCCGCGCGCTCACCAGCGACCCCACGCTGTCGTACGTGGAGGCCGCGCTCGGCTACAAGCGGGGCGAAACGGAGCTCTTCAGCAACCTGCCCCAGCTGGTCTTCGGGGGGCACTCGGGCGACACGGCCGAGGGGAGCGACGGTGTGCTGCACCTGCCGGACGCCTCGGTGCTGGCCACGCTTTTGGGGGCCAACCTGCGGCAGGGGCGCAACGTGGCGGCCATGGACGCGGCCGTCGCGCTCAAGGTCTATCAGGAGATGCCGCCCCCGAACGCCTCCCCTGCGGGCTTGATGGGGTCTCAGCAAACGTATACCCAACGCATCGCGCTTGGTACCGCCCCGCTGCTCAGCGACCACTCGCTCAAGGTGCTGCTCCCGGGGGGGACGCCGCTCATCCTCGAGCTCATCGACGGCAGCGGCAAGCCGCTCTTCACCATGAGCGAGGAACACCAGGTCACGGCCGGCGAGTACACCACCCCAGGGCCCCCCCGGGCGGTGTTCAACAACATCTGCGGCGGCTGCCACGGCAGCCTGAGCGGCTCCGATCTCGACATCGCCGTCAACGCCGACGCGCTGACCGGCGCATCGGTGTCGTTGTCGCGGGACGCTGTACCGGTCGTCCTTCAGTAGCCGCTCGGCCGCGGGGATCTAATTTACCCCCTCAGGACCTTTTTCTTAGTCGCCAAGTTACCAAGCAATCACGCCGCCGAAAACCGGCCGAAACACGACTCGACGATGATGAGGAGTCGTGCTCCCGTCGCTTCGATTGGTTCCCCGAGATGCCACTGCGCCCGCGCCACCCAACAAGGGTGATGCCAAGGGCGGCGCCGAGAACCGCTCAGCGACGGGCGATCCAATGGTATCGCCGATCGCGAACCGGACGGTGGCGGCGGCCGCCGCCTCGGTCTTGGCGCTCACCGATGACGCAGAGACGCAGGATCTCCTCATGGAGCTGGCCGTGACCGAGGGCTTTGGGGTGCTCTGTGCCGCCAGCGAAGCCGAGGCGGCCAACGTGCTCCACCTGGAGCGTCCCGGGTTGGTGCTGGTCGACCTCGACATGCCGGCGCGCACCGGCGCGAAGTTCCTGCGTACGCTCCGGCAGGGGCCCTTCCGGGACATCCGCTCGATCGCCATCACGGCCACCAACGACCCGATGCTGACCGTCAGCCTCGACGCCCCGGTGTTCTTCAAGCCGGGGCTGGAAGGCCTGGCGGCGGCCCTCGAGCGTCTGTTCTGGCCCGGGCCGAGCCCGGCGCGCTGAACGCCGCGGCAGCCGCGCGTCGGCCGAACTGCGAATCGCGCGTCAGCCGAACTGCACCGACCGGCGGGTGGCGGTACCGTAGGTGAATCCGGAGATGGGAAAACTGGGCGTGGCGGCCGTGTCGTCGATCGCGGCGCCCAGCGCCACCACGACCGGCACGAAGTGCTCGTGGGTGGGCAGCGCCTGGCGAACGCCGGGCGCGCGCTCGCGGTAGTCCAGGAGCGCGTCGACGTCGCGGCGGGCCAGCACGTCGGCGGTCCAGGCGTCGAACTCCTTGGCCCAGGCCGGCGGCGCCGCGTCGGGGCGGAAGTCCATGCTCCGCAGGTTGTGGGTCAGAAAGCCACTGCCGATAATCAGGACACCTTCCTTGCGCAGAGGCGCCAGCGCGCGGCCCAGCCGGAAGAACTCGGCGGGCTCGAGCGTGGGCAGCGAGACCTGCAGCACCGGCACGTCGGCCTGCGGGTACATGCACACCAGCGGGACGTAGGCCCCGTGGTCCAGGCCGCGCTCGGGTGCCTCCGACACCGGCTCCGCCGACAGGAGCCCGCTCACCCGATCGGCCAGCTCGGGCGCCGGCGGCGCCGGGTATGTCGTCTGGTAGTAGCGCGCGGGGAAACCGTAGAAATCGTAGACCAGCGGCACCCGGCGGGTCGCCCCCACCGTGATCGGTCGGTCGACCCAATGCGCCGACAGCATCAGGACCGCGCGCGGCCTCGGCAGCGCCTGGGCCCAGCCGCGAAGCTCGGTGACCCACCCCTGGTCGTCCAGCAGGAGCGGCGAGCCGTGGGCCAGGAAGATCGCCGGCATCGTTTTTGACTGGGGGGACGATCCAATCGTTGGGCGGGACATCATGGCCTTGGATGTCGCCCGACCGCATCCGGTTGCGGCGGTGGCCAACATCAACTTGACGGCAGCCCGGCGCTCCACGCCGCAAGTCTAGCAGCCGGCAGGCGCGGGCTAGAACCGCAGCGCGAAGGCCGCCTGCACGATGTGCGCGTACGAGCGGTCGTAGTTGGGGGCGTTCACCGAGGCCAGCTGGTACAGCAGCAGCTCGTATTTGACGTCCGCCTCCATCTCGACGAACCAGGACGAGCGCTCCTGGTGGGGGCGGCGCAAAAAGGCCAGGCGCCCGCCGACCAGGTAATTGCTCATCGGTGACAGCTCGCGGTCGCCGGTCCAGTACTGTCCGGCCGGCCCTTCGGTTCGGTATCCCTCGCCGTCGCGGTAAAAACTGGCGCCGCTCTGCAGGTGGTAGTGCCCGCGCAGCGACAGCAGCGTCGATTGGGTGATGTACTTGTTCACCACCACGTCGCCGGTGACGGCCTGCAGGGCCCAGCTGTCCTGATAGAGGCGCAGCATCGTGAGCATCGACGCCCGCCACTGGGGAAAGGCGTAAGCCGCGCGGCCGAAGAGCGCGTAACGCTGGCGATAGAGCGGCTCGTTTTCCTGCGGCTCTTGATGCTGGCTGCCAACCAGCACGCTGCGATACGGGTTGGATTGAAAGCCGTCCAAGATCTGGATGGTGCCGCCGCCCTGGACGACCAGACGGGGCGTCATGGTCCAGGTGAGCGACGGCTCGAACTCATCAATGGACAGTCGATGGGTCACGACGTCGGACGCCCCGGTGAAGCAGTGCGCGGAGGAGGTCAGCGGGTGCAGGTCGAGCGGGGTCTGGCTGTTGGCGTTGTTGGCGTCGCACACGCTGTCCCAGTTGTGCGAGTAGGAGAGAGTCAGCGTGAAGTTGTGGTCGTACAGATCGTCGTGGGTGGTGGCCGAGAGCGAATTGGAACGGTAATCGTTCTCCCACCCATAGGCGTAGGAGGCACCGATCCCGGCGTCCGGGCGATCGTAGGTGAACCCCGCGTGTACCAGTTGGCGGAAGTCGTGGAACTCGGTGGCGCTGGTGATCGCGTCGACGCCGGTGTGGGGGCCCGAGACGGCCGGCGTGGCGCCACTCACCGCGTCCGCCTCCCAACCGGCCGCGATGCCCAGCCCGCCACCGACGGGCGCGCTGGCATCGACCTGCGGGTGATACACGGTGATCCCTTTGTTCTGCGAGGACGGCTCTCGAAAGATGGTCAGACGCGACGACACCTCGGTCGGGTTGTCGGCGGCACGCGCGGGCGCCCCCAGGTCTGTTGCGACCAGCCCGA
>DASRLC010000324.1:0-7025 GCA_035648655.1 Polyangia bacterium | reverse complement strand
GGCAAGGCTGGCCCGCGCACCGGGTCTTTCAGGATCCGCGCATCAACGCCTATCCCGATGCGTTTCACGCGGTCCTGCGCCGGGACGATCTGTCGCGCGCCGATTGGGAGACGTTCCTGGCGCGCTTCGGCGTCACGAGCGCGCTGGTGACCTACCCCGATCTCAACCCGCGCGCCGCGCTGTTCGCGCCCGAGCGTTGGGCGCTGGTCTACCGCGACGCCGACGGGCTGGTCTTCGCCGCCCGCCGCCCCGAATTCGCGGCGCTCATCGCCCGCGCCGAAATTCCACTGACCTTTGGTTTCGTACGCGGCGCGGGGGTGACCGCGCAGCCGCTTGCCGTCCGGCCGTCCCGATCGCCGGTGCGCGACTGCGACTGGCAGAAGCGTCTGGGCGACGTGCTGTTCGAGTCCGGCGACGAGGCCGGGGCAGGCTTGGCCTACGCGGCGGCCGGCAAGGCCTCCGACTGCCTGGCGCCGGCTTCGCGGGAGGCCGCCGCGATCGCGCGCGGCGACTTGGCCCTCAAGAGCGGGGATGCCGCCGCCGCCGTCGAGGCCTACGCGGGCCTGGCCGATCCCCGCGCCCGCACCAACCGCGGTCTCGCGCTCATGTCGCTGGGACGCGCGCGCGAGGCCGAAGTCGATCTCGGCGCGGCGCTGGCGGTCGATCCCCATCAACCCGAGGCGCGCCTGGCGCAGGGCTTCGCCCTCGAGGCGCTCGGGCGCCTGCCCGAGGCGGTGGCGGCCTTCCGCGCGTTCTTGGACTTGGCGCCGGGGCACCTCGCCGCGGCACGCGCCCGCGCTGAGATTGAACGCCTCAACGGCCGCTGAGGCGCGGCGATCTGGCGGGCCCGGGACGCGCTCAGCCGGCGCGGAGCGCGGTGAGCAGCTTGGTCACGCTCTGCTTGGCGTCGCCGAACAGCATGAGCGTGTTGTCGTTGTAGCACAGCGGGTTGTCGACGCCCGCGTACCCGGCCGCCATCCCGCGCTTGAGCATCACGATGCGCGCCGCTTTCCAGACCTGCAGCACCGGCATGCCGTAGATCGGGCTGCTGGGATCGTCCTCGGCGGAGGGGTTCACGATGTCATTGGCGCCGATCACCATGACCACGTCGGTGGTGGGAAAGTCCTCGTTGACCTCGTCCATCTCTTTGACGATGTCGTACGAGACGTCGGCCTCGGCCAGGAGCACGTTCATGTGCCCCGGCAGCCGCCCCGCGACCGGGTGGATCGCGTAGCGGACCTTGATCCCTTTTTCGATCAGCAGCGACGAGATCTCTTTGACCGGGTGCTGGGCCTGCGCGACCGCCATGCCGTAGCCGGGCACGATGATCACGCTCCGCGCGGCCAGCAGCAGATCGGCCACCTGGTCGACGGTGGTCTCGTTGACCTTGCCGGCCGGCGCGTCGCCGCCGCCCGCCGATTTGGGCTTGGCGCCGCTGTCCGCCCCGAAGCCGCCCAGGATCACGTTCCAGATCGAACGGTTCATGGCCCGACACATGATGAGGCTGAGGATGGCGCCCGAGCTGCCGACCAGCGCGCCGGTGATGATCAGCAGATCATTCGAGAGCATGAACCCGGCCGCCGCGGCCGCCCACCCCGAGTAGCTGTTGAGGAGCGACACCACGACCGGCATGTCGCCGCCGCCGATGGCCATCACCAGGTGCATCCCCAGCAAGAGCGCGAGGCCCGTCATCGCCAGCAGCGCGGGCATCCCGGCGGCCAGCCAGCTGCCCCCGGGCTCGGGCCAGGCGACGTCGGCGTTCAGGAAGATCACCCCCAGCGCTACGCACACCGTGAGAACGATGACGTTCAAGATGTGCCGACCGGGCAGCAGCAGCGGCTTGCTGCCGATCCGGCCCCGCAGCTTGCCAAAGGCGATCACCGAGCCGCTGAAGGTGATCGCCCCGACCAGGATGCCGACGTAGATCTCGCCCAGGTGGGCGCTCCGATCGGCGGCCGCCATGGTGCCGCTCGGCTCCAGGTAGGTCGCGATGCCGACCAGCACCGCCGCCGCGCCCACGAAGCTGTGAAGCATCGCGACCAACTCGGGCATGGACGTCATCGCCACCCGCGAAGCCAGCAGCGCGCCGATCACGCAGCCGAGACCGAGCGCCGCGCCCAGCACGCCGACCACCGTCTTGTCGAGCGGTCCCGAAGCGGCCACGCCGTCGCCCGGCAGCAGCAGCGCCACCGCGGTGACCACCACCGCGACCAACATGCCGATGAGACCGAAGCGGTTCCCCTGGCGGGCGGTCGCCTGCGTCGACAGGCCACGTAGGCTGAGGATGAAGAGCAAGCTGGCGGCCAGGTAGGCCAGCGAACGGATGGTCACGATCATCGCGCGCCTACTTTCGGAACATCCGCAGCATCCGCTGCGTGACCAGGAAGCCACCGGCGACGTTGATCGACGCCACCAAGATTGCGACACCGCCGAGCGCCAGCGACCCGGATCCGGCTCCAAAGAGCGCCAACATCCCGCCGATCACGATGATGCCACTGATGGCGTTGGTGACGCTCATGAGCGGCGTATGCAGCGCCGGCGTGACGTTCCAGATCAGGTGGTACCCGACCACGCAGGCCAGCAGGAAGACCGTCAGATGCTGGATGAGCTGCGGCGGCCCGAAAATGACCGCCGCGCCGAGCGCGATCGACACCAAAATCGCCAGGAGGGTACCGCCGCCATTCGAGGCGGGCGCGGCCGGCGCGTGCGCCGTCGCCCCCTTCGGCTCGAGCACCTTGTGGGCCCCCGTCGGTCCGCCCGCGCGCGGCGCCGGCGGCTTCGGAGGCGGCCACATCAGCGCGCCGGCCTGCAGCACCAGCACACCCCGGTGAATCTCGTCCTCCAGCTTGATGGCGATCCCGGGCGCGGTTTCGGGGCCCGAGACCTCCTTGAGCAGGTTGAACACCACGTTGGCGTACAGCTCACTCGACTGCCGGGCCATCCGGCTCGGAAGATCGGTGAGCCCGATGATGGTGACGCCGAACTTCTCGACCACCTTGTCGCGTTCGGTGAGCGCGCAATTGCCCCCCTGCTCCGCCGCCATATCCACGATAACCGAGCCGTGCGCCATCGCGACCACCGCCCCCGACGTAATCAACGGCGGCGCCGGCTTGCCCGGAATGAGCGCCGTCGAGATCACGATGTCCGACTGTTTGGCGTGTTGGGCGATCATGGCCTGCTCGGCCGCCAGATAGGCCTCGCTCATCTCCTTGGCGTAGCCACCACCGCCCTCGCCCGTCTCGTTGAAGGTGAACTCGACGAAGGTGCCGCCCAGGCTCTCGACCTGCTCGCGTACCGCCGGCCGGGTGTCGAAGGCGCGCACCTGCGCGCCGAGCGATTTGGCCGCCGCGATGGCCGCCAGCCCCGCCACGCCGGCACCGACGATGAACACCTGCGCCGGCTTGACCCGACCGGCCGCGGTCACCTGGCCGGGGAAGAAGCGCCCGAAATTCTCGGCGGCCTCGATCACGGCGCGGTAGCCCGCGATGTTGGCCATCGCCGACAGCGCGTCCATCCGCTGGGCGCGCGTGATGCGCGGCATGGCGTCCATCGCGAGGACCGTCACCTTGCGGGCGGCCAGCCGGTCGAGCAGCTCCTTGTTCTGCGCCGGCCAGATGAAGCCGATGAGGGTCGCGCCCTCTTTCAGGAGATCGGCCTCGTGTCCGCCACCCGCGGTGGCGATCGGCTGGCGCACCTTGAGCACGATGTCGGCCGCGGCGTAGAGCGCGGCCGCGTCCGGCACCAGGCTGGCGCCCGCTTCGGCGTAGGTGGCGTCGGTGAACGCGGCGGCGTCGCCGGCCCCCGCCTCGATCACCACCTCGTAGCCGAGCTTGATGATCTTGTGAACCGTCTCGGGCACGGCGGCCACGCGGCGCTCGTACGGGTAGATCTCCTTCGGGATACCCACCTTCATGGGTCGGCAGCGTACACCGTCGGTGCGCGTCTTTCTAGGAGCGCGCGGCTCGCCTCCACAAAAATCGAAAAGGGTCGCTCTCACGGCGGAGCGACCCCGCCCCACCGCTATCCCGTGGGTCGGCACGGACCGGCGCACGCTTCACGCACAGACGCGCTTCGCGCACAGAAGTTGTATCAAAATCTTACTCCAGTTACACTTGATGCGTGCTCCGAAACAAAGAACGTTTGACGGTCACGGTCGACGCCGAGCTCATCGAGGCGGGGCACGAGGCCGTCAAGACCGGGCGCGCGGAGTCACTCAGCGGATGGGTCAACGCGGCCCTGCTCGAACGAGAGGCCAAGGAGCGCCGCCTGCGCGCGATGGCAGAGGCGGTGGCCGCCTACGAGGCGGAGTTTGGGACCATCTCGGCCCAGGAGATGGCGGCGCAAGAACGCGCCGACGCGCGGGGAGCCATCGTCGTCCGCGGCCTTCGGCGAGGGGAAACGCGTCCGAGCGGCAAGCGGCGCCGCGCGGCGTGAGGCTGATCCTCGACAGCGGCGCGCTCATCGCGCTGGAACGCCACGACCGGGCGATGTGGCGTCGTTTCAAGGCGGCCGCGCTGGCCGGCGTTGACGTCGTCACGCACGGCGGCGTGGTAGGTCAGGCCTGGCGTGGCCATGGTCCGCGCCAGGCGCTCCTGGCCAAGGCGCTGCCGGGGATCGAGGTGCGTCCCCTGGATCGTAAGCTCGGCTGCACGGCCGGCGAGCTGCAGGCGGCGACCCACCGCGCTGACATCGTCGATGCCGCCTTGGTAGGCTTGGCCGAGGACGGCGATCGGATCGTCACCTCCGATCCCCGCGACCTCGAGCCGCTCGCAGCGGCGACGGGTCGCCACCTCGAGCTGATCGTCGTTTGATGGGGTTGGCCTGCGACTCGGCCGACTACCTCGCCGGGCGGCGGGCTTCCTGGAACCAGCCGCGGACCTCGGCCATCTTGGCGTGCTGATCGGGCGGCGCGTGGCGGACGCAGGTGGCGTATTCGGGCGTCCCCTCGGCGGCGCCCCAGCGCGTCTCGACGCAGTCGTTGGGGTTGAAGGCGATCTCGAGCGCGGCGCGGCGCGCCAGCAGGTCCGCCACCGTCAGCTTCCAGGGGCTCCCGTCGCTGCGGATGTAGGTGATCCCGCGGGTCCCGATCAAGCTGGCGTGCAGCTTGACGATCTCGCCGCGCACGATCTCGGGTTTTCGGCCGCCCAGGTTGAAAAGCTCGGGGTGTTTGACGATTCGATCGGGCAGCCCCAGCAACACGTTCATGGCGATGAGAAGGCGCATGTCCCGCGAGGGCGTCGCGTAGTCCTCCCAGGGCCCGGTGGTCTCGAAGATCTTGGCGCCGTCGGGCATCGGGATGACGACCGGGCCTTTTTCCTTCTGGAACTTCTCGCCGTTGCCGACCGAACCGACCCGGGTCGTGAGCTGTTCGGCCAGCGCGTCCAGCGTCTCGCGGTAGGCCTTCTCGGCCTCGAGCCCGCGCGGGTTGATGAGCTTGCCCATCCGCGCGTAGAAGGCGTCGGGCGTCAGCTTGGCCTGCTCGTCGGAAAACGGTGGGTGCGCCGAATCGCCGGCGCCGCCGATCTCGCGGTTGGGCAGGGCGACCAGATGTCCGTCCGCGCCGCGCACCACCGGGCGAAAAGCCTTGAACCCCGGGCCCGCGCTCTTGGTGTCGTTGGTGAAGAGGAAGGTCCCCTCCCAGAAGCGTTTGCGGCCGATCGAAGTGTCGGGCTGACCGTCGACCGCCAGCAACAGGCCGCCGCGCTCGGGCGTCTGGTCGACCCACTTCACGATCAGCATCACGTGGCCATAGGGATCGGCGTAGATGGTTCCCGGCCGCAGCGCCTTGCGATCGAGCGCCACCGGGTAATAGTCGGTCGCGTCGTCGTCGAGCGCGGTGCGCGCACTGCCCGATTGCACGTGGTTGGCCATCTGCCGCAGGAAGCTGCGGATCGCCGCCAGCGGGTCGTGGCCGGTCGGCGGATCCTCATTGTCGTAAAAACCGGTGCAACGCGGGGGGCGCGCATCGGTGCCGCGGTCGCAGTCGCGAAATCCAAACGGCAAGCCCAGCTTCCAGGCGAAATACCCGCGCAGGAAGTACGGCAGATCGGCGCAATCCGGCGTGGCAACGATGGCGGCCCGGTTCTTGGGATCGTCCTCGCGCAGGCCGAGCGCGTTGGCCAGGAAGTTCCGCGCCGGATCGCGGAGCGCCTGGTGCAGCGGACGAAAATCCAGCGACTGATCGACCGGCGCGTCGAACAGCAGGTCGATCCAGGCCGAGAAGAAGTTCTCATAGCGCCGATCCCAGGCGTGGCGCGCCGGCCACACGGTGGCGCCGACGGTGGTGGGCGGCTTCGCGGCCCGTGCCGTCACCGCGATCTCCCGACAGGCGCTCTTCTCGCCGCGCGTCCAGGTCAACCGATAGCTGCCGGCGTGCGGCGCGGCCACCTCCGCGCTCAGGCTCCCGGGTAAACCTGGATGGCGGGTGACCGTCAGCGCGTGGCGCCGGCCGTCGGGATCGACGACCGCCATCTCCCCCGCCGCCGTGGGATCACCGACCGCCAGCACCTTGATCGCGCCGCCGGCCACCGGAGCCAGCGGCGACCACCAGAGCGCCGCCTCGTCGCTGTCGGCGCAGGGGCCGGAGCCGCCCTTCTGGGCGGACGGTGCCGCCGGGTGCTTGCCGCGCGCGTAAGCCGAGCGCGACGACAGGCCCAGGAAACAGAGCGACGACAGCGACACCGACAACAGAAACGACCACCACCCCGAGACCGCCGACCGCGGTCCGCCCGTCACCGATCCCCCTCGGTCACCCCGAACGACAAGGTGTAACCGTGGCGCTCGACGAAAGAAGCGAACAGCTCGCGCGCGTGGGCCTGCGCGCGTTCGAGCGCGCCATTTGCCAGGGCGCCGTGCTCGAGGGCGGCGCGCGCCTCCATGTACCAGCGGTTGCGATCCGCCGGCTCGATGGCGTTGAGAAACCCCGACTCCTCGTTGATGGTCTCGAAGCGCAGGATGTCGATCGAGAGGATGCGCGGCGGCGGCAGCGACACGCTCACCACCCGGGTCGCGTGGTTGACGTTGAT
>DASRLC010000323.1:0-2269 GCA_035648655.1 Polyangia bacterium | reverse complement strand
CCATTGGGCGGCTAATTATAACCGCAAAATCTCCGCCGAACGTCAGCGGCGATCGAAGTACTTGGTGATGGTCTCGCGGAGCGCCAGCCGCGCGCGGTGCAGGCGGGTCTTCACGGTCGGGATCGAGATCTGCAAGACCTCGGCGGTCTCCTCGGTGGACAGACCCTCGACGTCGCGGATCAGGAAGACCGTTCGGTAGATCTCGGGCAGCTCATCGACGGCGGCCTGGATGTGGCGCCGCAGCTCTTCCGACTGCAGCTCGTCGTCGGGCCGCTTGGCCCAGTTCTCGCCGGCGGCCGGCAGATGGCCGTAGTTGTCGAGAAAATCGATGGGCAGCTCTTCGGTCGAGACCTCCGGGTGCCGCTTTTGGGCCCGCAGCCGCATGAGCGCGGCATTGGCGGCCACCCGGTAGAGCCAGCTCGAGAACTGCGCGTCGCCTTTGAAGGTGTCGAGCTTGCGCCAGATCGACAGGAAGGTGTCCTGCAGGATCTCCTTGGCCTCGGTCTCGTTGCGCACGAACCGGTAGGCCAGCCGGAAGATCTTGTCCTCGTAACGATCCAGGAGCTGCTCGAAGGCGCCGAAGTCCTTGGCGCGCGCGCGGGCGACCAGCTCCTCATCGGTGGCGGAGGTTGGCGTGGGCGACGGCGAAGAACTGGGGGTCGAGGTCGACATCCGTGTCTGAACCAATTCTCCCAGATAACCACATCCGCCGATAGCGGTACCGGAGGTGTGTCGCCTGTCGCCCGCCGGCGCGCGCTGGGCATGGTAAGACACGCTGCATGCACGCATGGGCCGCGGCGGCTTTGGCGCTCCTGGCGGGCACGGCGCCCGTGCCGTCGCCGACGGCGGATCTGCCGCAGATCGCCTTCGAAAAGTACACGCTGCCCAACGGGCTGGAGGTGATCCTGCACGAGGATCACCGCATGCCGGAGGTGGCGGTCGACGTCTGGTACAAGGTCGGCTCGCGGGACGAGGCGCCCGGCCACACCGGCTTTGCACACCTGTTCGAGCACGTCATGTTCCAGGGGACCAAGCACGTCCCGGAGGACAAGTACTTCGAGTATCTACAGAAGGCGGGCGCCTCCAACGTCAACGGCTCGACGTCGACCGATCGGACCAACTACTTCGAGGTGGTCCCCTCCAATCAGCTCGAGCTGGCCCTCTGGCTGGAGAGCGACCGGATGGGTTTCTTGCTCGAGCGCCCCTCGTTCAAGGAGACGCTCGACAACCAGCGCGATGTGGTGAAAAACGAGAAGCGCCAGCGCTACGAGAACCGGCCGATGGGATTGCTGTCGAAGGTCCTGGACGAGGCCATCTACCCGCCCGGCCACCCTTACCACCACGAGGTGATCGGCTCGATGGAGGATCTGGGCGCCGCCTCGGTCGATGACGTGAAGGCCTTCTTCCGCTCCTACTACACGCCCGGCAACGCCACCCTGACCATCGCGGGCGACTTCGACCGACCCAAGGTCAAGGCGCTGGTCGACAAGTACTTCGGGCCGATCCCGGCCGGAGCTCCGGTGGTCCGCCGTCCGGGCGGACCGGTCGCCCTGCCCGTCTCCCAGCGCATCGCCATGGAGGCCAAAGTCCAACAGCCGCTTTTGACCATCGATTATCCGTCGCCGGCGAACTTCGCACCCGGCGACCGGGAGCTCGACGTGCTCGCCAACCTGCTGGGGAACGGCAAGTCGTCGCGCCTCTACAAACGGCTGGTCTACGACCTCAAGATCGCCCAATCGGTGAGCGCCGCCCAGCAGAGCCAGCTCCTGGCCAGCACCTTCGAGATCACCGCTTCGCCGATGCCCGGTCACACCCTCGACGAGATCCTGGCGGTCATCGATCAGGAGATCGCCGCTTTGCAGGAAAAACCGGTCGAGGCCGCCGAGCTCGAACGCGCCAAGAATCAAATCGAATCGGAAGCCGTGCGGGGCCTCGAGCCGCTGCTGGCGCGGGCCGAGCGGCTGCAGTCCTACAACGATTTCGCAGGCGATCCGGGATTCCTGACCGAGGATCTGAAGCGCTACCGGGAGGTGAGCGCCCCCGCCATTCTCCAGATCGCGCAGCAGGTCCTGCGCAAGGACGGCCGGGTGGTGGTGACGGTCGAGCCGAACCCCGGGGCGCCGATCATGGGGCGGGTGAAAAAGTGATCCGCTCGGCGAGCCCAACCGCGCTGCTGGCGACGGCCGCGCTGGCCCTGGCGGCCTGCGCGTCGCAGCCAGCGCCCGCGCCCCAGACGGCGGCGGCGGCGGCGGCAAATCTGCCCCGGCCC
>DASRLC010000322.1:0-32418 GCA_035648655.1 Polyangia bacterium | reverse complement strand
CGACAAGGGGTATGACTACAAAGAACCCCGCGCGCTCGCTGTTGCACTCGGGTTCACGCTTCATTTGCGGAGCCGTGGTGAAGAAGCGAAGGAACTCAACCGCAAGCCCGGCGTCCGAGCACGCCGTTGGGTCGTCGAGATGACGCACGGTTGGATGAACCGATTCAGGCGCATTCTCATTCGCTGGGAAACGCGCGAGGATACCTACGTCGCCATGCTCCACTTCGCCTGCGGCATTATTGCGTGGCGCGCCTCAGGCCTACTGAAATAGGTTCTAAGGATCGGCTCGCACGAATCGACGAGCTGAAAGCGGCGCTGGAAGCCGAGGCTCGTGCGCAGCACGAAGCGGAAAAGGCCGCGGAGAAAGATGACCGCGATCCACCGCCACCTGGCGCGACGCCGCTGCCCACGCACAAGGTGCCTCGAACGAAGGACGGGACGCCGGGACCGAAGGCTCAGCGCAATTTCACCGACCCCGAGAGCCGGATCATGAAGAGCGGCGACGGCTTCGTGCAGGGCTATAACTGCCAAGCGGCTGTCGATGCCGAGCACCAGATCATCGTCGCCCAGGCGGTGACGAATCAGCCGCCCGACGTCGAGCACCTGATCCCAATGGTGGAGAAGGTGGTCCAGAACTGCGAGGCGATCCCAGAGAAGTGGTCGGCGGATGCAGGCTATTTCTCGGAGCAGAACGTGGTCGAGATCGTGAAGTGGAAGATCGATCCGTACATCGCGACCGGACGACGCAAACACGACGAGCCACCACCGTCGGTGCACGGCAGACCACCGGCGAGCCTCACGCTCAAGCAGCGGATGGCGCGCAAGCTTGCAACGAAGCAAGGCGCGGCCGTCTACGCACGGCGAAAAGTGATCCCGGAGCCCGTCTTCGGTCAGATAAAGGAGGCGCGAGGCTTTCGCCGATTCCTGCTGCGAGGGCTCGTGAAGGTGCGTGGCGAGTGGTCGCTCGTCGCGCTGACCCACAATCTCCTCAAGCTTCACGCGGCAACGGGCTGAGTGCGGCTCCCCTGTGCAGGTCGCCAAACGCTGGTCTGAGGGCTACCTTTGCCCTCGGGCTCCCGCCGGCTACCCTCTGGCCCCTGCGGACGAGAGGGGCGCGTCGTTAGGCCAACACCCTCCTAGCGGTTCCGCGTCGAAGAAGATTCGCTCGGCGGCGCCTAGTGAATCGCGGGGCACGGCCGCCTTTCCGCCATACCTCGGCTGGACCCACTACCTGATCCTGATGCGGGTCTCGACGCCAACGGCGCGCGCGTTCTACGAGATCGAGGCCGCGCGCGAGAGCTGGTCCAGCCGCGAGCTGGAGCGACAGATCGCGTCGCTCCTCTTCGAGCGCCTCGCGAAGAGCCGCGGCAAGGATAAGATCCTAGCGCTCGCCCGACGCGGGCAGCAGGTCGAGGTGCCCGCCGACGTCCTGAAGGACCCATTCGTGCTGGAGTTCTTGCACCTCGACGAGCGGGCCCACTGGCGTGAGCGTGACCTCGAACAGTCCATCATTGATCGCCTCGAGGCGTTCCTCCTCGAGCTCGGCAAGGGGTTCTGCTTCGTCGCGCGGCAGAAGCGCGTGACGCTCGAGGGCGACCACTTCTACGTCGATCTCGTCCTTTACAACCGTCTGCTCCGCTGCTTCGTCCTCGTCGACCTCAAGCTCGGCAAGCTCACGCATCAGGACCTCGGGCAGATGCAGATGTACGTGAACTTCTTCGACCGCTTCCAGCGCGCAGAGCACGAGGCGAAGACCATCGGCATCGTCCTGTGTTCCGAGAAGAACGACGCCATGGCCAAGATCACCCTCCCCGAGAACAACGAGCAGATCCTCGCTGCGCGCTACCAGATGTACCTGCCGACCGAGGAGGAACTGCGCGCTGAGCTGGCGCGCGAGCGCGAGGCCGCCGAGCGCGCGCTGCGGCTCGGCGAGAAGAACGCGCGATGAGGAAGAGACCGATCTCCGATGCCCACAAGTGGGAGTTCAAGCCGCGCTTTCGCCGTCACGCCTTCGGCTGGAAGTCGCAGCCGGCGATCACGCGCATCAAGCAGGGCGTCGCCGAGATCAAGAAGGTGGCGAAGAAGGATCCTGCGCTCGCCGCCGAGGGCGCCGTCAGTTTTCTCGAACGCGTGTCGCCCGCGCTGGAGCACGTCGACGGCTCGTCGGGCTCCATCGGCGCAGCCGTGGGCCACGCCATCGCCGAGCTGGTACCGCTCATCGCGAACGCGCCGGCCGACGCGAAGAAGCGAGACTCATGGCTCGAGCGCTTGTTCGAGGCGCACCAGGTCGATGAAATCCCATACATCGAGCGGCTCTCCGATCACTGGGGCGAGCTGTGCGCATCGAAGGAGATCGCGTCGACCTGGGCGGACCGGCTGGTCGGTCTCACGCGGATGGCGTTGAGCCCCGACAAGAGCTTCCGCGGCCACTTCCACGGGACGTCGGCGTGCCTCAGCGCGCTATACCGCGCCGAGCGCTTCGACGAGCTGATCGACCTGCTGCGCGTTGACACCATCTGGCCCTACAAACGGTGGGCGGTGCGCGCGCTGGCCGCAAAAGGACAGAAGGCCGAGGCCATCCGGTACGCGGAGTCGAGCCGGAGCCCATGGGCGAGCGACCTTGAGGTCGACTCCGTGTGCGAGGAGATCCTGCTCTCGTCAGGCCTGATTGACGAGGCCTACCGCTACGGCGCCCGCGCGAACCGGGGCGGCACGTACCTCGCGACGTTCCGCGCCGTCTCGAAGAAGTACCCGCACAAGCCCGCGGGCGAGATCCTCGCCGACCTCGTGAAGACGACCCCCGGTGACGAGGGCAAGTGGTTCGCGGCGGCGAAAGACGTGGGCCTCTACGATGACGCGCTCGCGCTCGCGAGCCGCACGCCTTGCGACCGCTGGTCCCGGTCTGCTCGACGAAGACCCGCGCGCCGAAGAGGAGTTCGCGCGCGCCATGGCCCAGGCCGCAGATCATGCCTTCGCACCCCTACACAAACCCAAGAAGTGAGGTCCACCATGAGCCGACCCGATCCGATCCAATACGCTGACCGCCTCTACACCGCGATCCGCGCGGCCAACTTTTCCCCAATCTCGTTCCTCGCCTTCGGGAACGCCGTGAAGGACGGCGTCGACTTTCGACGCATGCCCCGCATGGCCGCCGAGCCGTTCATGCGGGTGGTCGGCGAGATGCTCGATCTCGAGGAGGAAGCTGCGCAGGCCGGCGAGATTGTCGACGCTGAGGTGACTTTGGGAGTATCGGCACCAGCGAGCACGGGTTCGGCGTCGCCCATCCCGCCTTCTCCAGCGGAGGAAATGACTCCTGCCTCAGCAACAACCATATCTAAACCTGAGCTGCCTGCCTCGTCCTTACCTTCCCGCCGTCCCCGCGATCGCCGTTAGGAATCCCCCTCGCGAACCGGACCAGTGACCGATCGACGTGACAGTCGCGAACCGTTCCACTAGCCTCCTCGGCATCATGGAAGCGGAGCTGAAACACGGAGAGGCTTTGAAGAATACGGTCATCCCGACGCTGAAGTTCAACATCGAACCGAAGCTGGCGGGCGCCGAGGAGGTCGGGATTTCGTAATGCGCTCCGGACCGAGGGAGCGGATCGCAACCGGTACCGCGTGTTTGTTGGGGCTGGCTCTGCTTCTGCCGTTCGAGACGCCTCTCTTCCCGCTAGGCCCGCTCGTCGTCACGAGCACGGAGTTCCTGCTCTACCTGTCGCTGCTCGGTTGGGCAGTCTCCACAGCGGCCTCCGCGATCACGTCTGGGTGGTCGTTGACGGGACACGCGCGCGCAGCCCTAGCTGGCGTCGCCCGAGATCCCATCGCGCGGGCGGTCGCTCTGTGGCTGGCAGTGACGGCTCTCTCTGCGGCGACCGCACCCAGCCACAGAACGGCCGCCATCAAGTTTGCACTGCGAACGACGACGGGCGTCCTACTGTACTTCGCGGCGCGCGATCTGATCCGACCGTCGTCGTTCCGCAGGCGAGAACTCGTTGTGGTCCTCCTCGGTGGCGCAGTGTTGTCCGCGTCGCTCACCTTCTTGGAGAGCGCGCGGCCCGACTGGACTTCGTGGTGGCACCTCTTTCGCCCGCAAGAATTTTCGGGAATCGGCTTCACCCGTGCCAGTGGCACTTTCGCGTTCCCCAACATCGCGGCGATGTATTGGGAAGCCTCGCTTCCGCTCACCCTCGTGGTCCTGGCAGTTGGAAGTGGCGTTCTCCGTTCAACGCCTCGGCGATGGATGCCGCTCGGCGCCGGCGTGCTGCTCTCGGTGATCTTGCTCCACGGCATCCTGGCGACCGCCTCCCGTGCCGCGCTGGGCGAAGCCGCGCTGTCTGCCTGTGCCCTGCTCGTTCTTGGACGATCCGCTGGCGGTTCACGGCGGGACGTTCGCTTGCTCGCGTGCGCGATTCTAGTTGTCGAAATCGTGTTGATCGTCGCGACGCTCGTGCGAGGCGGACCGGATTTCCCCTTAGCGCAGCGGTTGGGTTGGCACCCGAGCGCGCCAGCCGACGTTCTCTCAGGTGAGGACTCATCGACGGCTGCCCGAGAGCGAGGACAAGTCGTGGCGCTCGCCGGGGACCAGCGCGAACCTCCCGCTCTCCCCTCGCGCCCGCAGCTCTGGGCGGCAGCGCTTCGACTTTGGCGTCAGCATCCCCTGCTGGGCGTCGGCCCCGACAACTTTCGTCATCGCTATCCAGAGGTGATCGCGGCGACGGGTGGCGCACATTTCGACGACGAGCGCATTCACGCCAACAACTTCTATCTCGAGACCGTGGCCGATCTGGGACTTGCGGGTGTGCTGGTCCTGGCGCTCTTGGCGCATGGACTTTGGCGTGCCGCACGCACCACCTTGGCGCGGGGCACGGGGCCTCTGGAGCTTGGAGTCGTCGTGGCCATCGGAACCTTCTTCGTCCACGGATGCGTGGACTATTTCTTCGAGTTCACTCCGACGTTCGGTCTCTGGTGGCTGCTGCTCGCCCTCGTCGGGCCGTCAGATCAACCGACCGACGCGGCACAAGTCGGACCTTCCAGAACCACCGCGGAAGGGTAGTCGCTCAGATGGGCGCGCGCGCCATGACGATCGCACCAGGGTAGCGGCCCTGGTCGATGAGCTTGAAATGGATCGAGCCGAACCGATGCTCGGCCAGGAGCGACACGATCGCCGTCAGGTCGTAGGCATTCATCAGCATGTGCGGATAGTCGACGGGGCGCCGCCGCGCCAGGTTCGCGAGCGCGTGGATTCCGGGAACATGTGCCTGCGCCCAGTTGACCGCGTGGCGCAAGACCGAGGCGCGGTCGGCGTAGGGGACGTGAACGGCGATGACACCGCCTGGAGCCAACCGGGTCACGGCGCGGGCAATGATGGCCATGCCGCGACTCACGGGCAAATGTTGGAGGACGTTGTAGCTGTGAAACAGGTCGACGGGTTCGAGGAACTGCGAGAGATCGTCGTCACTGACGAGCCAGCGCGCGTTGGTCACGCCGAGACGGGTCGCGTTCCGGCCGGCCTCGGCGAGTGCGTCTGTGGAGACGTCCAAGCCGATGACTGTCTCGCAGCGCCTAGCCAACGGAATCGCGATACGCCCAACGGAGCAGCCAAAATCGACCGCGATTCGAGGCTTGAAACCGGACGCAAGGTGACGCTCGATCGCTTCGAAGATATCGGAAAGGTAGCGGTCGCCCGAGGCAAAATAGATCTCCCCTTCGGAAGGAAGATTCTCAGGCCGCTTGTACGGGTCGAGGGTCTTGACCGTCTTGAGATATGGATCGATCTGCCCGAGCCGTATCCAGTGCTTGTCGCTGTTAACCAAGGCGTGCCTTCTCGACCCAGCTCTGGCTAGGGCTTGACCTTCAGCAACACTCCCGTTGGCCTCGATTCACCCTGAATCGGCACACCTTCGATGCTGGGTCCGATGTCGGCCGCCAGGTTGACGTTGGCATAAAACGCGTCGGTTCCGCTGGCCACGCCAGAGCCGTAGTCGATCCCCGTCGACCCGATGACCTTCGTCCAGAGGCGGGTCCCGTCACCGTTGAATGCGGCAAGAACGGCATCACTCCCCCCCGCGAACGGGCCCCCGGTTTCGATCGGCCCCGAGACTGTGCCAGATACGAGCAGCTCTCCCGATGAATTCATGGCGACGTTTGCGGCGGTGTCATCCCCCGTGGAACCAAAGGACGTCGCCCAGATCACACCTCCGTCCGAGTTGCGCAGCTTCACCACGAAAATGTCCAGTCCGCCGGCACCTCCAACGCCGTACGTGCCAAAGGTCGCAGTGCCCGAAACGGTGCCAGCGGCGTAGATGTTTCCCTGAGCATCGACCGCGACGTACGGATACTTGTCCGGACCGGCACCACCGAGCGGAACAGTCCAGACCGGAGCTCCGTTAGACACCGCGAGCTTGCCGATCCATACGTCGAAATCCATGGAGCTGAGCATCGTGCTGCCGAAGGTCGCCATTCCAGCGAGGAAGCCGCCCGCCACGATCTCGCTTCCGGTCCACGCGAGGCTGGTGACCTCCTCGAAGGCAGGATCCGCGAAAGTCTTCGTCATGCCGATTCCGCCGCTGGAATTGAGCTGAGCGATGAAGACGTCACGGTCGCCACCTCCGATGAACATCGGGCTCGCACCGCTCGTGGCGAACGTCGTGCTCTGGTCAAAATAGCCACCGACCAGGGTGGTGTTGTTCGGTCCGTTCGCGAGCGCCGTCTGGAAGTAATCGTTGCCGGGACCCTCGAGACGGTCGACCCACACCGCTTGGCCCGTGGACACCGTGTATTCGCCGACGAACGCGTCGGTACCCGATCCCCCTCCGGGAGTCACCAGGCCCAGCCCGACGTCGATCTGATTGCACGCAGGCGTACCTCCGGGATTGCAGACCGATGATCCCGAGATCACCGGTTTTGCGGTCGCGGGGTTCACGGCGATCGAGTAGGCCCACACGACTCCGGTTCCGGCGGGAGAGCTGGCGCCAAAACGGCTGGAAGACAGATAGCTTCCGTCGGCGATGGCGTACTCGGCGATCACCGCGTCGGTCGATCCAGCTGGCGTCAAGATCGCCCCACCAAGGCTAGCCGGCGAGCTCGTGAACCCGGTGACGAGGACCCCAGTGGATGCTTCTGTTACCCCCGTGAGAAATGCCGCCGATCCCGAGCGCGCCCATAGAATCGTGCCCGGCGCAGCGGGCATCGCGTCGCTTGTTGGGCCGTCGACACCACCATCGTGGCCGGCGGCGCTGGAACCGCCATCACGGCCGGCGGCGCCGGAACCGCCGCTCGCTCCGCCCCCGCCCTTGGTTCCGGCGGTCCCGCCGAGGGCTCCTCCACCGCCACCATTCGCGCTACCGTCGGTATTTCGAAGAGTAGCGCTTCCGCATGCGACGCCCAGCAAGCAACTCGCCGTCGCCGCCCAACTCGCGAGTGTGGTCCGTGCCATGTGGGAGGCGGATGTTATCACAGAGGCAGGGACCGACGATCGTGCACGCTCGGGGCCTCGGCCTCGAGCGTGCTCCGCGACCGTCAAGGCTTATGCGGCTGAGCGGGCTCTTTCGCGGGCATCAAGGGGACTCGTGTCGGCCGAAGCTTCAGCTGACCATTCACGTTGACGGACTCCTTGCTGCAGATCACGGCCGCGCCGTCCGGTAAGCTCGGATTCCGACAGTGCTCCACCTTAGCGAGAGGACTACCCTTCGCGTCGAACACCAGCACCGTGTGCAGCAGTTGGTCTCCCGCCTCCTCTCCTGCGCATTGAAATGCAAGTTGGCCGTCGTGTTCTTTGAATCGCCCAGGCCAGAAGCAATCCTCAGAAAGGACCGTCCCTTTACCTGAACCGTTAGCCAAGATCATGTGCACCGTTCTTCCTTCCATGGGATCATCCGGATCTTTGATATACACGCGTTGTGCAATCAGGTCGCGTCCATCGGGCAGGTTGATCGCGGTCGAAACGCGGTCGGAGTCTTCCCAATTAACGACGTCGTGTGGTACGTCCGCGATAGACGAATCGACGGCCGAAAAGCGATACTCCAGTAGAGAGCGTGACACGACCTCGCAACGTTTGATGTAGGCGCCCTTTGTGGTCGGTCTCAATCGTTGGAGACTGGCCCGCGCGGCATCTGCCGACTCCGAAACATCGAGTGCCACCCCGAAGACGTTCCGCTTTTCTCCGCAATCCTTGGTTTCGAACACGAGAGCAGGGAAGCCCGAAGCGACTAATGTCTTCGCCGCACGAGCAATCTTAGCTGGCGAAGAATCGCTAGCCCCTACCACCAACCACACCACGGCTCCTGCGGCCGGTTCAGAAGGAGATCCGGCGACGATGCTCACGAACAACGTGACGAGATGGATCACAAGCCACTCGCTTTCTTGAAGCGTTGCAGTTGTTCCTTTGGCACCAACTGAACATGCGCCCAGTCGGGTGACTTCTTCCAGTCCCCGCCCCAATAAAGGTTCTGCTTCTTGGCCTCCTCACCTAGGGCCTTCCAATAACCATGGTCGGCAGCGGCATCGCCCCACGCCCAGCGCTGGTCGACGATGTCTGCGGCGTAAGCGTCGGGGGTTCCGTCCTTCTTCTGGATGTTGTGGAAGCTGAATTTGACCTTGGTATGGCCCTTCTTCAAAATGGCCTGCTGCGTGGCGACAGAACGCCAGCCGTAGAAGATTTTGGGCTGGAAGCCCCGCTTGGTCATCCCTTCGACGACCGCCTTGACCAGCGGCCGCAACTTCGGATGCAGGCTGAGAAGTTTTTTCTCCTGCGGCCACTTTGAACTGTCGCCCGACCACTGCGAGTTTTCGGAGGACTCGGTCCAGTCGAACACCTTGGGCTTGAGATCTATGCCGCAAGCGGAAAGATCAGGACCCGCGACGAGGATCAGACCTCCTATGCGGGAAAGGCGATCCAAGACCATCTGCCTCAGTTCCATATCGTCGATCCGGTGCGACCCGAGCGGTGACGACATGCCGGTGAGCTCGAGGATGTTCGGGCGATGAAGTGCAAACGAATGTCGATCCAGCACGAGCAGGTGCCCGAAGAGGTGAGCGGCGTGATGGGGCTCCAGCGCGCACGCCCTCTGAAAAGGCGACGCTTCCAACCATGACATCAGCTCGAACTCCTCTTCATGGAAGGCGCCGCGAATGACGACGCGATGGTGGCGGTGCATTTCGAACATTCTACCCACGCCCGCGCGCTCCGAACTATCGGACGCGCCCCACCACGAAGCCGATTCGCCGATTTCGCCCGCGCGCTGCGACTGACTAGATTCTCCGAGTCCGGCTCTGGAACCTGGGTAACAGGCGGGTTTTGAAACCAGATGTTTGCCCGCGCGTCGAATATTTCCGCCCTGTGGACCACGGTTTCGAAACTTCGAGAAAGGCGAACGGACTCAACCTTAGATCGACGCGCCCTTGGCTCGGTGGCGACGTGGGGCGTGATCGCACGGCACCCGGGGTGAGCGCCACGGCACGGCAGCGGTACGCGCAGACGGTCGAGTCGCAAGTACCGGGTCGAAGTGTCCTGGTCGGCAGCGGTTCGGCGGAGCACCATCGCAGTGCGCGAACCGCACCGGCTCGCCCGCCGTTGCGTCGTCAAGGGTCGGTACGTGAAGACCACGGCCCGTAGCCACGATGCGATGATGAAACACCTGGGCTACCTGGAGCGGGATGGGGTCGAGCGTGACGGGTCGCCAGGAGAACTCTACGGCGCTGACGACACCTTCAGTGCGGACGAGTTCGGTCGTCCGGTAGCGCAGGAGCAGAGACATTTTCGGTTCATCGTCTCCCCAGGAGACGGGCACCAGTTGGATCTGACCGGGTTCGCGCGGCGGTTCATGAGCCAGGTCGAGAAGGACACACAGCGGAGACTCATCTGGGCGGCGGTCAACCACCACAACACCAACAACTCGCACGTACACATCATCATCCGAGGGGTCGACGCGGATGGTGACGACCTGCGGATCGACGGTCGGTACATCAGCCACGGGATGCGGTGGCGGGCGCAGGAGATCATCACGCGAGAATTGGGACCACGGTTGGAATCGGATCTGATCCGCGAGCGGTCCAAGGAGGTGACCCGGGAAGGGTTCACGCTGATCGATCGAATGCTGGCTGATCACCTCTTGGAGGACGGCCAGCTGGCGCTGAATCGCCTGGCCAAGGCCCCCCGTGCGGAGCGAGTCGCGTGCATGGCGCGGCTGAAAGTGCTGAAACTCATGCGGCTCGCGCATAGAGGACCGAAGGGCGAGTGGTGGCTGCAGGCCGGTTGGGATGCGGAGCTCAAGGGGGTAGATGCGCGCGATGAGGCGCTCGGACGTCTGTCTCGGCACATTGCGGACAGTCGGGGGCGAGTTCGGGTACTGGAAGTCGGTCAGAGGTTCGAGACGGTCGAGGGCGTCGTGAAGGGCATCGGCCTGCACGACGAGTTGGAGGGTTCGATGTACCTCGCGGTCGAAGGGCGGGACGCCGCTGTGTACTACGTCCCGGTTAGACCGGAGGTCGCCGAAGGTCTTCGAGCGGAAGACTCGGTGAAGGTCAGCAGTCCATCTGAGAGCTGGGCGAAGTCGACGGATCGGATCCTCGCTCAGTTCGCCCAGCAGAATCAGGGGGTCTACGATCCTGTTTTGCATCAGCGCTCGCTCGAGGCCCTGGGCGGTAGGAGAGGGAGAAACGTCGTCGCGTCCCCCGCGGAGTTGACCGTGGCCAACGTGCGGCGTCTGGAACGACTGGAGCGCTACGGTCTGGTGGAACGATTGCCGAACGGCCGGTGGAAGGTTCCGGCCGATCTGGTGGCCCAGCTGGAGGCGCGCGAGCGCAGTCATCCGAGGCTCCGGATCCAGGTCGATCGGGTTGGTCTCGAACCTGACCGCGATCGGACGGGACCGCGCCGGCGGGGGCCCGAGGTGTCGCGATGAGTTGTCTGCTGGGCCGGCCGCACACCTGCGTATCGGTCGGCGGCGGATCGAGTTGCGCGGGTGACGCGCAGGAGAGGAGTGACTGATGTCCGAAGTCACGGGTCGAAATCGGTTACCCCAGTTCCTCAGCGTCGCCGAGGTTGCCGCCGCCTTGCGGATCGATCGCAAGACGGTCCACAAGCTGTTGGCGTCGGGTGCTCTGCCTCACGTTCGTCTCGGTCGCGTCGTTCGGATACCGGCTGCGGTGCTACAGTCGCTGTGCAAGTCCGCGTGACCGTCAGGAGGAATCCATGGCGGTTTACCGGGACGAACGAGACGGAAAATGGCGCTACCGGAAGACGATCACGCTCACGAGCGGGCGGAAGCTCCGCATCAGCGGCACGCCACCTGTCAGCACGAAGGTGGCGGCCGAGGACGCGGAGCGGAGGCACATCGAGCGGGCGCTGACGTCACGGCAGGGGCCGACGAAAAAGGAGGTGCCGCGCTTCGAAGCATTCGCTCAGGAGTTCCTGGAGAAGTACGTGGCGGTGAAGAACAAGCCGTCGGAGATCGGTACGAAGCATTCGATCTTTCGCCATCACCTGGTGCCGCGGTTCGGTACCAAGAAGCTGGACGAGATCGACGCCGAGGCGATCGCCGGCTACACGAGCGCCGCGCTCAAGGCCAAGAAGTCACCCAAGACGATCAACAATCACCTGACCGTGCTCCGCCGAACGCTGGCGATCGCGGTGAAGTGGGGACGCCTGGATCGGGTCCCGGAGATCGACTGGCTGAAGGCGCCCAAGCCGCCTTTCGACTTCTTGGATTTCGCAGAGGCGGCTCGGCTGATCGACGCGGGGGAGGGGGAGTGGCGGACGGTGATTCTGCTGGCGCTCAAGACGGGGCTTCGTCAGGGAGAGCTACTGGCTCTCCGCTGGGAGGACGTAGACCTCGTCGCGGGCAAGATCAGGATCGCTCACTCAGTCACGCGAGGGGTGGTCACGACGCCGAAGAGCGGGAAGCCGCGCGAGGTGCCGCTCTCAGACGCCGCTGTTCGGGCGCTGCGAGCTCATCGGCATCTGCGAGGCGAGCTCGTGTTCTGCGACGGGGCGGGGAAGATGCTCACCAAGGGGGCGTGCAAGTGGCCTCTGCGGCGGGCGTGCTTGCGGGCGAGTCTGCGCCAGGTCGGGTGGCACGCTCTGCGCCACACGTTCGCTTCGCACCTCGTGATGCGAAACGTGCCGCTCAAGGCAGTCCAGGAGCTGCTAGGTCACGCCACGATCGAGATGACGATGCGCTACGCCCACCTCAGCCCGGACGCGCGCCGGGACGCGGTGAGCGTGCTCGATCTGCCAGCGCCGGATCGGACGCCTTCGTCCGATCGTCCTGCCAACAGGCTGACAACAGCACCGGTCGGCAGCGCGAGTAGTTGAAATTGTAAGAGAAAAGAAGTGGAGGCGCCGGGAGTCGAACCCGACGGGTAGAAGAACAAAAACATCAAAGGGTGCGCCGGTTTGCACAAAGATCGCGCGGACCTAGATGTTTTGAAGGTGGGTCGGGTTGGGTCGCTTGGGAGCGGTTGAATCCGCCTCGCTCCGGTTCGAAATGGCTAGAAAGTGGCTAGAGAAAGATCGCCCGCTCGCCGGCCCAGCCAGTGCGCCGGCCGATTTTCGCGGTCGCACCGTGTGTCGAACGAGCCCAGAGGTTCGGAGCTGCGGCGACGCGTTCGAGCGTGTCGAGAGCGCCGCTACAAGAAAAACCTGCCCGCCTCCGGCGGAGCGCCCACCGGAAGAGCGGTGCACTTGGCTTTTGTGACGCGCATCGGCATGGTGCGCCTTCGGGTGGCACGAGCACGCGTCATCTGGCAGAATAAAAACGTCAGATGGCGCAGGAGGAAGCTACCATGTCAGACCATGCCGCTGTCACGCAAGAGCCGATCACAGAACAATCAGTCTCCCTGCTCAAGGAGACGGTCGAGATTCTGGGCGGGCCGAGATACGTTGTGGGACGAATCCGTACTGAACTCGACGTCCACGACGTCATCGTAAAGAAGTTCTCCGGTAGGGTGCTCACCTACGTGATGAAAAACACCCTCATCATGAAGGGCCGAGATCTGTCCATCGCTACCGGGATCAAGATTCGGACAGCTCAACGGATTAAGGCCTATTCAAGCAAGGCGTTGAGTCTTGAACAGAGTGGCCGATTGTGGAAGTTCGCTGAGGTTCTGGCGAAGGCAACTGACGTCTTCGGAACGAGAGAGGCCGCTGAGAACTGGCTCACCGCGCCGGCCATCGCATTTCGGCAGAAACGGCCGATCGATCTTCTTGAATCGCCCAAGGGTGCTGAGCTTGTGGAGCAGCTCCTCGGCCGCATCGACAGAAACGTTTACACGTGATTAGTCCGGTCGTCCCGACGTTGGCAGGGCTGATCGGGTGGAGACTCGACAAGAAGAAATACGCAACCACGTGGGACAGCGGGGAGGGTGCGCGCAAGGAGGGCGGACGCTGGAACTCCGTCGGCCGGCGCGTCGTCTATTGCTCTTTGGACCCCGCAACCACTATCGTCGAACTGGCGGTTCATACGGGTTTTCCGTATCTGAACGCAAATCCTCATGTGTTGACCAAGTTCTCCGTCGCTGATTCAGGCAACATTCGTATCGTATTGCCAGTCGATGTGCCAAACGCGAATTGGCTGCGCCCTGGAGACCCGAGCGCTGGGCAGCAGCTCTTCGGTGATGGGCTTCTGGCGGCGCATCCCTTCGTACTCTTTCCCAGTGTGGTTTCTACTCACAGCTGGAACCTGGCGTTCGATCCAGGGTTGGCCAACGGTCTGTACTCGAGCTCCGAGCAAGAAGCATTCGACCTCGACACCCGACTCGATCCGCCGTGATCGCGAGGAGAATGTAGGTCACGCCCGGGGGTGGGAGTTCATCTCCTCCGGTTACATGGTCGACCACCTTTACGATATGCAAGTTGGAGCCGCCGGTAGGAAAGCGCGTCTCAGCGTACCTCCGGTCCGAACAGGACGAGGTGGTAGTGGAGACCGCGTCCTGTCCCAAAACTGGATCGAGACAAAGGTAGGCGACGGTCAGAGTGAGGATAACGACGGCGAGGGACACGATGGCAGCCATCACCGAGCCGATCGAGACGGTGCGTGACGGCTTCGTATGATGCCATTTGTCGACGCACCAGCACCAGAGCTCGGCGACCGGAGGATTCGAATGTCGACAGCGCGAACGACTTTGAGTTTCGAAACCGTTCGACCTCTCAAACTGTGCCTCCCTGTCCGTTCGCAAGGGGTAACGTCACACGCGAACGTCATGGTCCCCAGGGAATACCGCCCAAGTCGACGATCTGATTTAGTGTATCCGCACTAACGGTTTTCTCGCGTATCAACGTCTCTGACGTCGACGACCGGCGCCTGCGCGCAACCTGCTCACAGCAGTGAAAGGACGGCGAAATCGAGCTGTAACGCTGGGTAGTGCAAAGCGAATGGTACCGCTTCGTCGAAGAAGGAGAGCGGCGACTGCAGATCGGGATCTTCCCGCTCGTGCTGCTGCCGACCGGTTCGCAAGAACGCGGCCTGGGAGCAGGAACGACGCAGGTCCTGTTGCCGATCTGGATCCAAACGAGCTTCGGGCCGTGGATGACATACGGAGGTGCTGGCCTGCACCTCGCTTCCGGAGACAACGACGTGGTCGCCGGCTGGCTCCTTCAGCGCAAGCTGCTGGGCATGATCACCTTCGGGGCGGAGGCCTTCTTCACTTTTCCGCTGAACGAAAATCCGGTGGAGCTCCAGGTGAACCTGGGGCTGGTCGTCGATTTCAGCGACAGACACCACTTGCTGGCATCCGCAGGACCCGCGTTCGGAGGCGACGCTCGCGGGCAAGGCTACCTGGCGTACCAACTCACGATCTGAGGTTGGACGCGAGCATGAGCCCGGCGGAGTCATGACGGCAGGTAGCGAAACGGCGCACAAAGAAGTGCTGCTAGCGAGAACCTCGCTGGCCGAGCTCGCACTCCTTTTTCTCAGACTGGGCGCGACCGCATTCGGAGGCCCGGCGGCGCATATCGCCATGATGCGGGACGAGGTGGTGCGGCGGCGCAAGTGGCTGACCGAGGAGCACTTCTTGGACCTGCTCGGCGCGACGAACCTCATCCCGGGACCCAACTCCACAGAGATGGCGATTCACATCGGATGGGCCCGCCGGCGGTGGTCCGGGCTGATCGTGGCGGGCGTAACCTTCATCGTCCCGGCCATGCTCATCACAGGCGCGCTCGGGTGGGCGTATGTCCGGTTCGGAAAGTTGCCCGAAACTTCGTGGCTCCTCTGGGGGATCAAACCGGTCATCTTGGCGGTCGTCCTGCAAGCCCTTTGGAACCTTGCACCTACAGCGGCGCGAACTTGGCTGCTGCGAATCCTGGGTCTGGGAGCTGTTGCGGCTTCGCTCCTCGGCGTCCACGAGCTCCTGATCCTTTTCGGTTGTGGCGTGCTTGTTGCGGCGCTCCGCGGCCGCGGCGGCGGACACGCTCCTCTACGACAGCTCGTACCGGTGGTGCCCCTGGCGGCGGGGGCTGCGGCGATCTCCACGGTCACCCTACCGGGGCTGTTTTGGGTCTTCCTCAAGATTGGGTCTGTGCTGTTCGGCAGCGGATACGTTCTGCTGGCATTTCTCCGAGCGGATCTCGTCGAACGACTACACTGGCTGACTCAGGGGCAGCTCATCGACGCCGTCGCGGCAGGGCAGGTAACGCCTGGCCCGGTCTTCACTACCGCGACGTTCATCGGCTACCTCCTAGCGGGACCGGCGGGCGCGCTAGTGGCGACGGCCGGCATCTTCCTTCCCGCGTTCGTCTTCGTCGCGGTCAGCGGGCCGCTTCTGCCCCGCCTTCGCGCCTCGCTGATGGCGGGTACATTCCTTGACGGAGTGAACGTCGCTTCACTGGCGCTCATGGCAGCGGTCACCGCCGAGCTCGGGCGCGCCGCGATCGTCGACCTCCCAACTGCACTGCTCGGTCTGATGTCCGCGGCACTCCTTCTCCGTTTCAAGGTCAACGCGACCTGGCTGGTCATGGGCGGTGCTGCCGTTGGCGTTGCCGCTCACGTCTTCGGAATCGTACGGTAGGTCAGCGCCGCCGCGAATCAGTAGTGAAGAGTGACGTTCAACACCAGATTTCCCGCGAGCACGAATTTTGAGTCCTCCCAGGTCGGCGGGCCCAGCGTGCGCATCTTGTTGTTCGAGACGCCGACACCCTCACGCGGGATGCCCAGGAAATTCGTGTCGAGCTTGCCGTTGCCATTCTCGTCGTGAAATAGGGCGACGGCGTAGGTTCCGGGAGCAATGCCCGAGAATACGCAGGTGCGCGTCGTCCCCTTCACCGGACGGTCTCCTGCGCGCCGTACGGAGGTTTTCCAGGGAACCCGTCCCCGCGGGAATACAGGCGACAAAAGAGCGAGCCCTGCACACTGCGGAACGTCGATACGTGAACCGTGATCCTATGCTAGCTTGACGAAAAGCGTGCCGGCTGTCCTTCGCCAACCGGTCATCCGGGCGTCGGACTGGAGGGACGGAGGCGGATCCTGAATCGGCGGCAGGTTTAACGTGGTGCTCATGTGTCAGCCCACGCGGCCGTCGGAGCGTGTCGTCGTGGACCGGGCAGACGTTTGCCATCCATCTCCGCGAGGAGACGGCGGGGACTTCCGGTCAGGCGGCGAGGCGCACGTACCGGTGGTGCAGGCCGCCGACCTCGGGTAGCTCCACGATCTCGCCCATGGCGGGCGGGCACACCTCCCTCGGCTCCGGCGCATCCTTGCTCAGAGACAGATGCGTCCGTGACCCGTGATAGTAAGCGAAATAGGATTTCACGATCCGATGAAGATGACGCTCACCGAGGACGATGACGTGGTCGAGACACTCCCGCCGTACGGATCCCACGAGGCGCTCAGCATATGGATTCTGCCAAGGCGACCGCGGTGCCGTGAGGATCTCCTCGATGCCGAGGCTCTGGACGCGACGGCGGAACTGGTCGCCGAAGATGCAGTCGCGGTCGCGGATCATGAACCTCGGCGCTGTGTCGTCGGGGAAGGCCTCGACGATCTGTTGGGCGGTCCAGGCCGCGCTGGGGTGCTCGGTGACGTTGAAGTGAAGAACGCGGCGGCGGTCGTGGGCCAAGACGAAGAAGACATACAGAACGCGAAACGTCGCCGTCGGAACCGTGAAGAAATCGATCGATGCCAGCGAGCCGACATGGTTGTCGAGGAAGGTGCGCCAGGTTTGGGAGGGCGGCTTCCGTGGCTTGAACGGCATGAAGCGGGACACGCTTCGCTCGCCGATGTCGATGCCGAGCTTGAGCAATTCGCCGTGAATTCGGGGCGCGCCCCAGCCCACGTTGGCCTCGGCCATCTGGCGGATGAGCCGTTTGGTTTCCTGGGATACGCCGCCATCGGACGGGATGCCGGAGCGCGACTTCCATCGCCAGAACAGGCGGAAGCCGGCGCGATGCCAGCGGACCACGGTGTCTGGCTGGACGACAACCAGCACGTCCGCCCAGCGAGACCAGAAGCGAGAGAGGACCAATCAGAATGCGCGGTCGAAGTTGCGTAGGCGGGCGCGGCTCGATGTTCGCCGCAGGTTGAGCAACTGTTGGCGAAGGGCAAGGTTTTCCAGTGCAAGGTCCGCGCGGGTACGGAGGGCGGAACGCAGGGCTCCGAGGAGGCTCAGGATCAGGGCAACCATCGCGCGATGATGCACGATGGCGAACTATCGCGGCCAGCCCTGGCCGGCCCCGTCATTGCCACCGTCGCGAAACAGACGGCGCGGATGACCTCCTGGCGAGGCACACCTCTGAGAACTAGCCCGTTTGTCCGGACCGCTCAGGCCGGTGAACGACGAATTGGAGCCGTTCGAGCGATTGGTCACCTCCTCACCTTGTACAAGCAAGCAAGCGCAAGCATCGTGCTCAGATAGGCGCGCGCGGCCGTCACTGGCGATGGTTTCGAAACTCGCTAAAGGACGTATTGAGGGTCTTACACTCCAGAACATAGCGGAATAGCGACATCAGACGACTTTTTGATTGCAGCGGGGGTTTCGAAACCGGGCCAGCATCGTGGTATCCAAGGTTAACCTACCAGTGTCTGTCGACACAAAGTTTGAGACTTGATTTCTCTTCCACACGCTAATTTTGTCAGTATAGTGCGTCAATAAATGCGACGGTCGCCAATGCAACTGCCGCGAACGGATGAGATGAACAACTGTCGAAAGGGAGGGTGGACGATGGGTAGATCTCTAGGTTGGTTTGTTGGTTTGTCACTTCTAGCAGCGTCGTGCGGGACCAGAGCTGACGACGCGGAAGCGGTTGAGTCCGCGCTTACAGCGCCGTCCAATCCAGCGACCGTTCCGAGCATACCGATTGGTAAAACGATGGCGCCGAGCGGTAATTTAATGGATTCCGCCTGCGTGTTCGAGGTTCCAAACGGAGCCATCGTTGATGCAAATGGTAACGTTATAGTGAATGGATCGATCGTTGACCACCACACCCCATGTACCCCTGAGCAAATGGGTTCGGCGAGTCCAGCGTCGGGGACAATCGGCGTCGTACCACCAGCCTTTAATGGGTGGGCGGACTACAGCTGGGCAAATGCCACGTATATCGACGGTCTTGCCTATTACAACGGACTCTTCGCGAACTGGACAGTCCCGAATAACCCGACCGATCCTTATTACCAGATCGTTTATCTCTTTCCGTCATTCGAGTCCTCCAACGAGATCATCCAGCCAGTGTTGCAATGGGGCAATAATGGGAGCTTTGGCGGACAGTGGTGGACCATCGCATCTTGGTATGTTTCAGGCTCGTCTGGCACGCACTCGCCCCCGCTCAAGGTGTATGCAGGTGATAGCCTCCTAGGTCAGATCACAATTGCAGACAGCGTAACAAAAGGCCAATATGAAATAATAACCACCGACCAAACGCAAGGCGGCGAGTACACATACCTCTACACGAACACATCACATCCGATGACCTCCGTCCAAGGCGGGGTGTTGGAGGAATATAACATGACGACCTGCACACAAAATCCGTCGTCATGGCCAGTCACTTTCAGTAACATCGAGGTATGGCAAGCTGGACCGGGCTCCGATAGTTTCAATCTTGTCGTCCCCAGTTGGGCCTTTAATCAGGGTTCTGGACTCCTCAATTGCGCTTACGGGGGAAGCGTGTACAACGATGGTGGATCTCGAAATTATTTGAGTACAACAACTATATCCTATGTAAATTAGGATAGAGCGCTACCTGTTACGCCCGGGAGGGAAGCACGGCAATGTCAGGGGATGAGAGAATTTCGCAACTGCGGGTCGCCTCCCGGGCAGCGCCCGCATTGCGGCACCTCCCGCTCGCTTCCGTCGCGCGTGACCAGGACCTCGCCTGGCGCCCGATCTATGCGGTCTGGGAGATTACGCTCAAGTGCGACCTCGCCTGCCGCCACTGCGGGTCACGCGCCGGACGGGTGCGCCCTGACGAGCTCACCACCACGGAATGCTTGGACCTGGTCGAACAGATGGCCGCACTCGTCGTTCTCGAAGTGACGCTAATCGGCGGCGAGGCGTACCTGCGGGACGACTGGTTGCAGATTGTTCGCGCGATTCGAAAGGCCGGTATGCAGTGCTCAATGACCACCGGCGGTCGCGGCCTCACCGCCGAGAGAGCGCGTGCCGGTGCTGAGTCCGGGCTCCAAAGCTCGAGCGTCTCGCTGGACGGTCGAGAAACCACGCACGATCATCTACGTGGTGTCGTTGGCTCGTACCGATCCGCGCTTATGGCGGCGCGCAACCTTCGAGCGGCGAGCGTCGGTTTGTCGGTGAACACCCAGATCAATCGCCTGTCAATGACCGAGCTGCCCGACGTTTTGGAGAAGATCATCGCGTTAGGTGCTCGGGCCTGGCAGATTCAGCTCACGGTCGCGATAGGACGGGCAGCCGATCAGCCGGCGCTACTCCTGCAGCCAGAGGACATGTTGGAGCTGTTCCCCTTGCTTGGGATCCTAAAAATCCGCTGTGACCAAAGCGGCGGCCGGCGATTTGGGCCATCGCAAGAAAGTTGGCCGTCAAGGGAGCGGTTCGTAGGGGTATATAGCGAGGCTAGGAGAAGTGATGGGCCAGGTGGAAATGCGTGATCGGTTACGCGCCTATATGGCGGGACTGTTGCTGCTGGGAGAACGAAAGAGCATGTAGCCGAGGGCGGCAAGAGTCGACCCTCGGAACGTCGAGTCCCGGCATCAGTCCAGTGCATTACTTCGTGGTCGACGCGCCGTGGGCAGTGCGACGGGTGCGGACCGATTCCGGCATGTATCATCGACGACACGGGCATCCCGAAGAAGGGGAGCATTCGGTGGGGGTGGTGCGAGAGTATCGCGGCGTGGTCGGCAAGCAGGACAATTGGTAGCGCGCAGTCAGTGGCCAACGAGATCCTGACGGTCCCCGTCGCGTTCGCCTTTATCTTCCCGGGATCTGGGCCAAGGACCAGATGCGGCGCCGAGCCGCGCGGGTTCCCGAGGATGTCATGTTTCAAAAAAGCGGCAGATCGTTCTCGACGAGATCGATCAGCTCCTGGCTGGAGGCAGCTGCGAAATTTGAAACCGGCTATGGAGCTGCCCGGCAAGCCCGATGGACCTGAGGTCGACTACGTGGCTCGCATTTGGAGCGAGGTGACGGTCTGACCCGAAGGAGAGACGCCAACCGCTCCCAAATGTCTGCCGGACAAGGAAGACACCAACGCTGTTGCATCGATCACTGGACGCTCAGCCGGTGAGCCTCGCCGATCTTGCCCTTTCGTTTGCCCAGGTCCGCTTAGCGGTTCATTCGCTGGCGCACCGGCACGAAGTATGACATGCGCTCGTGTTGCTACGCGTAACTTCTGAGCGGGACCTAAGGGTTGAGCCACGGAGCGACGTCGTTAACCGAAAACGCCGGATGCCCTCCGGGGGACGCCCGGCCGTTCGTGCAGCGCCGGGAACTTCCGCGTCTGGGCGGTCGTGAAAATGCGGTACGCTCTCGAAACCACAGTAATCGGCGGTCTCGGTTCACCTGAATGGCGCAGTTGCGATTCCCAGCATCCCGGTCTATTGATATAGACGGATGCTTATCGCCTACTACCGTGGTCTCGGTATACGAGCACAACGTATAACGTCTGCAGTGAGATCGCGCCTAGGAGGACCAAAAATTCAGCGCTATCTGACGATTATTGTGGCTGGTGTTTGGATAGGAGGTGTTGTAGCTCGTTACGAGTACGGCGAGATAATGCATAACCCACGCCACTACATCATTTCGGATGCTCGGCAACTCACTGATACCGCCGAAAGGATGTTAGCATCTCCTTCGTCTCAGGAAATTTACGATACGGTTTGGCCGCCGGGTACACCTGCCGTTCTAGCGATTCTACTGGCGCGCGACGGAAGTCTAAGTACCGCGGGGCTTCTACTGATCTTATTGTCCTGTCTCGTGCCCCTGATTGTAGGGCACACTGCGTTTCTAATTGGCGGCCGCGGTATGGCTCTCATTGCTGTCGCCCTGTCATCACTTCACTTTGGTTTCATCCATTATGCTGGCTTCTTCTTGGCGGAGGAGCTGTTTCAATTCGCAGTAGCCACTGCTATCTGGATTAGTGTAGCGGCTCTGGTATTAGACGAACTCGTCGTCAGCCGCCAGCCGTCGCATGCGCGAAAGATTACGAATCGTTTACTATTGGGTACCGGGCCGGGAGTCGCGTGGGCACTGGCCGCGAGTTTTCGACCAAATGCGCTTCCCATCGCGGTCGGAATCGGTGGCGCTTTGGGGTTGTATTGGTTAAGGCAGCACAGGCGGGGACCAATGTGGCTCCTCGCGGGTTCGATCCTCGGATTGACGATTATGATTGTCCCGCTGGCCCATCGCTGCAGCACGCTGAAGCATGGGTTTTGCGTCGTTTCGACTAATGGCGCAATGAATGTTGCATTGGGCCAACTCGATCATGCAGCCGGCATCGAGTTCTTTGATCCCAAAGAGCCATATCTGAATACCGGTTGGTGGCCGCCCGCGTTGGCGCAACATGGGTACGAAGGAACCATCCGGCTGCCATTCACGATGTACGACGACGGTCGAATCTGGGGTTGGATACGCCACAAAGCCGTTGAAGATCCTGTGGGTATAGTCGTTCGGGCGGCACGCAATGTTGTCGATTTGTTTCGCTTTAGCTATTGGCCGGACAGTCCGGCTCTCCCTAGATGGTTCGTGGTATTTAGCACGGTGTTTATATTTGTGCTCGTCATTGTCCCCGGAATATCGGAGCTGTGGCCGATTGTATCGTGGATTCGCGATGGAGGAGAAGGATCTTGTTTACCGATCGTTCTGATTTCTATCGTCATTGGGGTTGGTGTGGTGACAGCGATTGCGTTGGGAGAACCCCGATATCGCTTCCCATTCGATTGCGCATTTATAGTTCTGGCGGCGATGATGTTCTGTGGCACTGTTCCAGGTGCGCGGCCGACTATTGGGATTCGAACGTCACGGATACTTCCGGTCGTTGTTGGGCTCGTGGCGGTGTTGGCGCTCGCCAGTTGTTTGCTCATTGCTATGGTAAGTTCTCAAGGAACGAGGTTTGCGGAGAGATTTAGACCTATCAAAGAGCCGATGTTGTCAAGCCTTCCGGTCGATGTTCGCCGCGCGGACGAGTTTGGCCGGCCATTCGCGGCGGGTACCGCTTGGAATGCTCCGGGCGTCTATCGTTTTAGTTGTAGTGTCAAATGCCGCGAGTTGCGGCTGACGTTTGCAAAAACTAATTACTCTCGTGCTGCTGAGGTTAGCGTGGATGACAATGATCGTTATCGCGTTATCGTTTATCGGGGCGGCCAGGCCCTCGGACATGTTGACATTCCGAGGGGGTATGGCGGCGCCGGTTTGCGTGTCGTCAGACTTGATTTGCCGCCAAATGCGACGGCCGGTTTTGATACACTCGGAATAGTCCCGCTCTACGGCGACGGCATTTACGTGTTCGGTCATTTGCGGCTAATGTGGTGATTAAGAGCGCCTCCCGGAACGTGTCGAAAAGTTGCGGCGCGACTTGAGGCATGATCTTTACTGGCCATGGAGGCCAAGTTCGAAGACGTCCCCGACGAGGTTTGGAAGTACGTGGAGCCGTGGCTGCCCGAGCCGCCATCGCATGCACGAGGAGGTCGGTCGCGCGTCGACGACCGGCTCGCCTTGGCTGGCATCGTCTATCGGTTGAAGACGGGCTGCCAGTGGAAGGCGATCCCGCGGCAGTTCGGCAGCGGATCTGCGCTTCATCGCCGCTTTCAGGAGTGGGCGGAAGCAGGAGTTTTCCACATCTTCCTCGCCGAGATGGTCCACTACTACGACGATCGCGTCGGTGTGGATCGCTATCTGAGGTCCGACAACGGGCCCGAGTTCGTCTCGAGCGCGATCCTGCGCTGGACGACGGCAGAGGGCATCGAGACCGCGCACATCGCCCCAGGCAAGCCCTGGCAGAACGGCACCGACGAGAGCTTCAACGGTCGCCTTCGCGAGGAGTGCCTCACCTCGTAGAACGTGTCGCGGTGGTAGGCGGCGTCCAGAGACCGCGTCTGCCAGGGCACAACGTCCTCGGCCACGGCCGACGTGACCCGCGAGATCAGGTCGGGCGACACGTCGACGCCGTACAGGTCCTCGAGGTGGCCCTGAACGTCCCGCACCGTCATCCCGCGGGCCTACATGCCGAGGATCTTCTCGTCGAAGCCCGTGAAGCGGGTCTGGCGCTTCTTCACGAGCTGTAGGTCGAAGCTGCCGTCGCGGTCTCGGGGCACCTCGATCTCCATCGGGCCGTAGTCGGTCTTGAGCGTCTTCGTGCCGGTTCCGTTGCGCGAAGTCGGGGTGCCACGAACGTCGCCAACGGGAAGGTGATCGCTCAGTGCAAGCGTCAGCACCGCAGCACCGACTTCGTGGGCTTCCTGCGGGAGATTGACAAGGCGGTCGCAGCCGAGCTGGAAATCCACGTCATCGTCGACAATCTCTCGGCTCACAAGTCACCCATTTCGGTGTCGCGTCCGAGAATCAGCGCGCGCGCATTGTCGACGAACACCGTCTACGTGACACCGCCGAAGTGCAGGAAGGCGCCGGCGAGCCCCTCGCGCCAATCGTCGTGTCGCTCGCGCAAGAACGCCCGCACGTAGATCCGTCTCGAATAGCCGAGCACGCCGACGAAGAAGTAGACCCGCATCTCTCGGCCGCCGATGACCACGCGCCGCTCACCGAAGGCGATCTGGAGCTGATGACCTGGTGCTGTCTCGAAGCGCACCGTCGCCACCTCGGCGGCGCGGCGAGACTGGCGATGCGGCGCCACTGTCCGCTGCAGAGTGCGCAACTCCACCGCGCGCGCGCCGAGAAGCTGCCGCGCGACCACGGCCAGTGCCGGCCGCCTCGCCGTCAAGAAGGGCCACGGCGACCGTGCGCTGATCGGCGTCGAGCCGTCGCGCTCGAGGCCTCTCCTGCGCTCCCGGCGCCGCACCCCGCAGGTACCGCCGGGCCATACCGCGGCTGATTCCGAGCGTCGCCGCGATGCGCTTGGATCCCCAGCTCGTCGCCGCCAACCCTCGAATCTGCCGCAAGATCTCCGGCTCTAACATCGGCGCCTCCGTCGCCCGGAGTGCTACGTCTCTCTGTCCCTGGTCCATCGATCCCTCCTGCCGGGAGGGGGGCACTTTTAGTGTCGTCTGGGGGTCAGTTTACGTGTCGCCTGACAGCCCCCGGCTCAGCCTTCCCTTTCTATCCATCCGGCTTTGTCCTCCGAAGAACCGCGCTTGCGCGACCTGCCCGCAGCGAAGCGGCAAGTCACCCATTATTGGGTCAAAAACATGATAACTTCTCTCAGATGAGATTGCTTGTGGTGTTGTTGGTCGGTGTTGTGGGGATCGTTGTACTTCCGTCCTGCACGAGCTGCGGCCAGCCTCCTTGCCCATCAGGGGCCGCCTGGACGACGCTCTCCACGGAAGGCTTGCCATCGCCGCTCCTGCGGGTCACGGCCGATCCGCCTTGTACAGCGACGCTATCGAGTGGTGACGGCGGAGATTCCGTGTTTGTTCAAGTGAACGGCACACCCTCCGACACCATCACCTGCACCATTTATGGTGTTCTCGATGACGGTCAAGGGGTCGCAACGTCCGTCTCGTTCACACCTTACAACGGAACCTGTTGTTCGGGGTTCAACAGTAGCGGCGGGTCGTTCATGATAGTAGATGCCGCTATAAGCGACTGAGCCGATCGGATCTGCGTTGCCTATGGCTAGTCGGCGGCGCCGAGAGCGGCACAGCCGTAGCCGTTTTGTCGTAGGCGTGACCCCGACTCTATTTTTAGGCGGTAGCGGTGCCGGATTTCCGGAACGGCAATACCTTCGCCGGCTCGGGCAGGTTGAGCCGTTCTGCTAACCGGTCCGACACTTTCACCCGGTGGTCCACGCGTGCCCGTAGACGTCGGCCGTGTAACTGACCGCGTGGTGGCCGAGGTCCGACCTCGTCCTGTCCCAAAACTGGATCGAGACAAAGGTAAGCGATGCTGGGGACTTGCGGGACGGCGAGGGTGGCCTTTACAGATGGGATCTCGACGCGTAGAAGAGTCGAATGGCTCGGGCGGCGACGACCTCGGCGGAGAAGCTCTTGCCGCTGCCGTTGCAGTTCTTGGCGGCGTGGATCGGAATGTGGTTGGGCGAACAGCAGGCTCGGGTGATCGAGTACCAGCGAGCGGAGAACGCAGCGCTTTTGGAGCGGCTCGGTAAGCACCGGCTCCGGTTGACGGACGGGGAGCGTCGGCGGCTGGCGAAGCTGGGCAAGGCGCTCGGCCGGAAGGCGTTGCAACAGGTGGCCACGATTGCGACGCCGGATACGATCCTCCGATGGTACCGGGAGCTGGTCGCGGCAAAGTACGACGGTAGCAAGAAGCGCGGACCCGGGCGGCCGAGGAAGGCCGGGGAGATCGTGAGGCTGCTGGTGGAGATGGCGACGCGCAACACGACGTGGGGCTACACGAGATTGCGGGACGCCTTGAACAACCTGGGCTACAAGATCGGGCGAACGACGGTAGAGCGGATCTTGAGCGAGCACGGCATCGAGCCGGCGCCGACCCGCAAGAGTCAGTATTCGTGGGCGACGTTCATCAAGGCGCATCTCGGGGTGATTGCTGGGATGGATTTCTTCACGGTCGAGGTCGTGACGGCGTTGGGTCTGGTTCGGTATCACGTGCTGTTCGTGATCGACATCGGGAGCCGGCTGGTCGAGGTCGTGGGCGTGGCACGGGATCCTGGCGGTGAGTGGATGAAGCAGATGGGGCGGAATCTGCTCGACGCCGCCGACGGCTTCCTGCACGGCAAACGGTACCTGATCTTGGACCGGGATCCTCTGTACACGAAGGAGTTCCGGCAAATGCTGCGTGGGGCAGGGGTGAAGCCATTGCTATTGCCCGCGCGGAGTCCGAACTTGAACGCTTACGCGGAGAGATTTGTGCTCTCGATCAAGAGCGAATACTTGGACCGGATCGTGCCGCTGGGAGAAAAGCATCTACGGCGGGCCATCGGCGAGTACCTCGCCCACTACCATGGTGAGCGGAACCACCAAGGTCTCGACAATGTGCTGCTCAAGGGCGCGCCGGCGCCGGCGAACGAGAACGGACGATTGCTCCGGCGGGAACGGCTCGGTGGCTTGCTCAACTACTACCACCGCAATGCGGCTTGATCGGTGCTCGATCCTATTTCGGGACACGACGGGATGCCCGCGTACGCCGAAGACGGAACGTCGTCAGAATCCCTATACTGTAGGGGGCAGATCCGCTATTCGCTCGAGCGGGCGCGCGACAAGAAAGCCGCGCTCATCGAGTAAAAGCAACAGGCGCCACGCTCAGGCGCCCCGCCGGGCCAGATGTCGGGTTAGCCGCTTGGCCGTGTAGCCAGCCCCGAACGCGAACCGCATGAGCGGACCGAAGGCGTTGGCCGAAGCCAGCCCCACGAAGTAGAGACCCGGTGCCGAAGACTCGAACGATTGAGTCAAGACGGGCGTACCGACCAGATCGGCGATCGACCGCCGCAGGCCGGAATCCAAGAACGGCAGCCGATCGAGCGACGGACGGTACCCGGTTCCCGCGATGACGTGGTCGGCGACCAGCTCCTTGGCGCCGCCCGCGCCGGTGAGCTGGAGGTGCACGCGGCCGTTGCGCATCTCCGCGCCCAACAAGGTGAGCCCCATGTGCATGGGGATCTTCCCGATCATCTTGTCCTTGACGAACCAACCGGGCGCCGGGCCGAGGTGGCGCTTGACGATCCGTAGCCGGAAGCGTTTCGGCATAGCGTGGAAAACCATCGGCGCATCGGTGCACAGTCGCGAGCGCCACCCGATGCCCAACCCGGAGCGCGGGTTCAAGATGCGCTCGATGAGCGGGCGCGGCTCCTGCGAGCGATCGTGAAACACCACCTGGGGGGCGCGTCCCGTCAGCTCCACCTTGGCCCCGAGCTCGTGCAGGATCGCGGCGATGTCGACGGCGGAGGAGCCCGCGCCGACCACCGCCACCTGGCGGTCGCGGAAGCGCGAGAGGTCGGCGTGGGCCGAGCTGTGCGTGACGGATTCTCGCGGCAGCCGCTCCAACACCGGCGGAAGATAGGCCGACGCGGAGATGCCGGTGGCCACCACCACCCGTCGGGCGACGAGCTTCTCGCCCGCAACGGTGGCGAGCTCGTACCCATCGCCGGAGCGCTTGAGCGAGACGACGTCCACCTGCTCGAGCGCCGGAACCAAGCGCCTTTGAAATTCGGTGCCGTATTCGATGAATGTCTCGAGCGGCACGGGCTCGCCGAGGTCGGCGTAGGGACGCCGTGTCTCTCGGCAAAAGTGCCCGAGCTTGAAGCTCTCCTCGGGATCGTAGAGATTCGAGGCGAAGCCCTCCGACTTGAGGAACATCCCCCGCGGCATCATCGTGCGCCAGCTCTGCATGGGCGAGCCGAAGATTCGATGATCGATCTTCGCGTGGCGAAGATATGCCGCAATGGACAAACCGAAGGGACCGGCGCCGACGATGGCCACTGAGACGGGATTCGACAAAAGGCGTGATATTCTATGGCCTCAATTTTGGACCCTGTAAAGGCGCCACGCGTGATGTTCGCGGCCACGGCGTGGTGGGCCCTGGCGGCGAGGCTCTCGCTTCGTTTCCTGGAGCGCGGGACGTCCGTCGCTGCGCTCTGTCCGATCGGCCATCCACTTCGACACGTACCGGGGATCGGCCGGATCTACACCTACCGCGCGTTCCGCTCGTTGCAATTGGAAGCGATCGAGCCAAAGCGCCGGATCGCGATCGCGCGGAGCGCGATCGGAGCACGCGCGAGCCGCCAAGGGTCTGCGGCTTTTCTGCCAATAACCCGCCGCGCCGTCGACGATCGGCGGCTCGCGCTTCGGGACGATCGGCTCCACGAACGCTCCCCGCTTGCGCCAGACCATAGGCTAGCTGCCCCTCCGGCGTGTTCGCCCAAGATGCCGCCGCAGCGGCCGTCTCGCATTGCTGCTTCGCCAAAGCCCACCCATTCGCGAATCCTTAACTCCGACCTCGACGAAATGACCACCAGCCTGCTCCTACGAGGCACAGCGTGGACGCCAACACACACGCCCCGGCCCATTTCCACATTTGCGCGCCCGCGGCCTTCCGAGCGGATGCAGTGGCAGCCGCCGAAACTGCCGACGCTAGCGTCTTCTGGGTCTCCTCAGAAGCCGCACGGATTTGGATCGTCGCCACTTCGCGAACGTTCTTTACCGCGTCCCTCGCAGCGTCCGCGATCTGCTAGGAAACCTGCCTGGAGACGCCGATGAGAAAGCGCGGCGTCTCGCCGGCGGTTCACGCGGGCGGCCGGTTGCCTGTTTTCGGGTACTTCGGTGTCACGGCCGTTTTCTGGTGTCCAGGGCAAGCGCGCTCCGCGCGGCGCCTGCGGCGCCCCTGGACACCAGAAAACGGCCGTGACTGTGAGCAGTTATCCCAGGAAGGCTCAGCCTTCCTGGAGCAGGAATAGCGACCCGCGCTTTTCCGGGACCGGCCGCCGGTCTCATGCGCGAAATCCCGCGCTTCTGGATCGGCGTTTCCACCCCTTGGCAGGCGCTCTACCTGTTTCGCACCACCGCCACGGAAGACAGCGCGACCTATCTCAAAGGCGTCTCCGCACCCGTCAACCTGCTCTACGTCGCGAACACGCGAAGAACGGCCGACAAGACCCTCACGGCGCTCCGCGGGCTCCGCGCCCAAATCGGTGAGTCCGGCATCGACGCCCTCCCGGATATCTACTGGCTCAGGCTCGTGGATCACATCGAACGGCGCGGCCGCCAAATTCTGAGCCACGCTACCCAGCTCCTCGCAGCCGGCGCCGCCGCCTAGCCCGCCTCTGCCCCCCCGCCGCGCCGCCGGCCCCGGGGCCCACCCGCTAGGTCAACTTTTCGGCGGTTGGCCGAGAACCCGGCGTGGAACAACCCCCCGCGCTTGCTCAAACCCAACCCCGCCCGCAGGTCAGTCGCCTACGCCGCGCTGTCCGAATCCTTTTCATCGCGTCGGCCATCACCGCCGGTCTTTCAACGGCGGGACGCCAGCTGGCCGTCCGGCTCACCGTGAACGTCACCACCAGCATGCCCCGCGGCCTCTACTGGCTTCGACCAGGTGGCCGCGTCGCCCTGCACTCGACCGTCACCCTGGCTATCCCCTCCAGCGTTCGCGAGCTCGTCGACGAACGCCGCTACCGGCCTCCCGGCTTCCGGCTCCTCAAGAGCGACGTCGCCGTCGCCGGCGACGTCGTATGCCTCGAGCACCAGCGCTACAGCGTGAACGGCCACCTGGTCTCCGTCGTCGCCACGACCGACCCCGCTTGTCGACCACTGCCACCGCCCTATCCTTTTTGCGGCGTCGTTCCCTCGGGCGTTGCCTTCCTCGCTGCCGCCGGAACCTCCAGCCTCGACTCCCGCTTTTTCGGTCCCATCCCCATCTCCGACCTCACACCCGCGGTGCCGCTATGGACCTACTCGCAGCCCTGATCCTGTCCTGCAGCTTTCACTACGACGACCACCTCGTCGAGGCGCTCGCCCGAAAGCTCAGCATCACCAACCAATATTTCGTCGGCGATCTCTCCGACCTAAACACCTACGACTCGGCGAAGTCCGTCGCTGACCCTCACCGAATCGTCGACGCCATCATCGCCAAGGGTGACCGTCCAGCCGTCGGTTTCATGGCCGTGCCCGTCACCTGGGCGGCGCGTTTTGGCCGCACCACCGACGACCTTTTTGACGGCTGCACCAACATCTCGATCGCCACCGCGATGGTCTCCGAATACGAGCACGCGTGCACCCTCAGGCCCGACCATCGGCGCCCTCAGAAACACCCGTCGCGCCGGCGCCGTCGAGAGCTCTCGTCGCCCTCCTTGCGCTACTGCATCCTTCGCCGCCTTGAAATCGACCTCAACATCACCGGCGTCCCTGAAAATGTCCTTCCAGAGGCCGCCAAACTCGACGCCGCACCCGCCGACCCTGACGTCGACCCTCCAGCGGCGCGCAGCTCCCCTCTTCCCCGACAACACTGACACCGCTCGGCTGCACGAATCGGCCGACTGGAGCAGCCAGAGATTGTTTCTCTCTCCTTCTGCCCAGAAGCCGCCAGCGGCGGCGCCCTCTCCCTCACCGTCTCCACAGCCGCCGCCGACGCCATCGACCGGCCGCGCCCCGTCGGCAGTGCCGCCGGCCCCCGCGACGCGACGTCAACTCCAGTAGCGACTCGGCCCTGCCGCTCACGGAAGGCGCGCGCCCCCCGGACCCACCCTTTTTTCCACCGCCCGCCTCGCCACATCGCCCGTCACATCGACGTCGCAGGGGCCACGTAAGAGCGGCGCGACCGACTCCCTTCCGGCCGCGACGCCTTGGACGTTCTGTTGACGGTTAAGACGCCTTCGCTGCCGCTCGGGCTGTTGCACCGGTGGCCGCCAGTCCCACGCCGGCTTGGCCGCCGACCGTTCGGCCGGGCGGCGACTGAGGATGCGCCGATGTTGCGTCCCGAGGCCCCGCATTGGTTCCCACTTCGGGACCGCCGGAGCCGGCGCTGATCACCGGCCGCGAGGCCGCCGGACCTGTCTCCTGATATGCCGCCGCCGGTCCCGCCGTCGATGCCGCCAAGGACTTCGCTTTTGTCTTCCCCGGCGACCGGCGGAAATACGTCTTCAGCGACGTGAGCGAGCAGCCCACTCCCTGCTCTTGGATCAGGTCGACGATTTGCTGCCGAGAGTAACCCTTCGCGAGCAACCCTCGGATCGTCGGGGCGAGCTCCTCGATCGCCTCTCGAAGACTGACCTCTTTCGTCTCCCGAGGTGCAAGCGGCAACGCCTTCAAGATCTCTTTCGCGCTATCGATCGCAGCAACGCTGAACTTCAAACCCGGCTTCGTCGTCATGACTGTCCTCCTCTCCAGCTTTTGGCGACCGGGTTCTCGGCCAACCGATCGAAAAATGTGCTTGGGACGGAGACAGTCGGAGCACAGAAAGCCGAGGGCAAGATAAAGGGCCTGCTACGCCTTCGGCGTAACTAGGCCAAATGAAAAAGGAAAAGGTGCTACGCACGGAACCTCGGTGCTAGCACGACTCGGCTATCGCTATGTTTTTACGCGCTTTTTCTTATAGCACCGAATGTTTTTGAGTCGCCGAGATCAGGCCGTCACCGACGGAGAAATGGTCCGGAGGCACATTTTCCGATCGGTTGGCCGAGAACCTCATCGCGATGGCCAGCAGACTGGATGATCTCCTCGACCCTGAGTTCCGCTTCAAACCGCGCATCGCGGGCCGCCGCGGCCGGGGCGACGCGCATCGGGTTATGAGCCTCAGGGCCGCCCTATCAGGGCTCGGTCAGTCGAAGCTGTACGACGTCGGCCGCACGCGTGAGAATTCACGGCGCTGCATCGTGAAGTGCCACTACGTCTCGCTGCACGGCGGCGGCCGCGACGCCGCCCGTCCTCAACGCCATCAGGTCGCTCCCGGAACTCGAGAGGACCTCGATGCTGCTCTATTTCTACGAGGGGCTCGACCTCACCCGCATCGCGAAAAGGTTCGGTGTCAGTAAAGGCTACTCCTGCCGGAGCCACTGGCGAGCGCTGCGCCTGCTCGCAACCGCCCTGGCCGGTCTGCCAGAGGCGTTCGGCGTCGAGGTCGGCCAATGAGCGCGAGCTGTGTCACCCGCAAGGTCGAGCGGCGAATCGAGCGACGCACGCGCCTTCAGAGCTGGGGGATCGAGATCGAGACCTGGCAGCTGGTCGGCACCCGGACCCTGCCGAGTGAATGCGCGCGGCTACCCCTCTCGACCATCTTCGCTGACCCGGACAAGGGCGCCACCCCGGCGGCGCTGACCGACGACGACGACACCCTCGAAACGCCCATCGGCGAAATCACCCGCGAGAACGAGGTCGCCACCGACTACGTCGACCTCAAGGTCACCTCCGAGCGTCCGGCCGTCTCCCTTGGGCAGGAGGAGGGT
>DASRLC010000321.1:0-3729 GCA_035648655.1 Polyangia bacterium | reverse complement strand
CGCCGCCCGCCGCCAGCGTCAGGACGTCGTTGTAGTTCGAGGCGATCAGGTTCTGGACGTTGCTGAAGGCGACGCCGTAGTCGGCATGGTCGGTAACGAGGTTCACCGTCACGCCATGCGTCATGCGCGCGAAGGAAAGGGTGTTCGATCCCGATCCGCCGGTGAAGGTCGTGCCGTTGCTGGCGCCCCGGGTGTCGTAGACGATGAAGGTGTCGCCGCCCGTTCCGCCGGTGACGTGGTCGGTCCCGGGGCCGCCGGCGATGGTGTCGGTCCCCGCCCCGCCGGCGATGGTGGATCAGATCCCCACCTATGATCTGTGTCTGTGGAAGCGCCCAAAGCACCCCTCTATCCACCGCCTGGTCCCCTGTCGTGACATTGGTCACCACGTTGCCGAGGGTGACCGAAAGCTGGCCTCCGGTATCGCCGTATATCTGCGTGGGCGATGTAAGGTTCGACACGTAGGCTGGTGTCTGACCCCTGGTGATCAAGGTGATCAGACCATTGAGCGTATCGCGGGCCGCGCTCGCCATTGAGACGGTCAGTCCAAGATCGCCACCATTGGCGACGGTCGTGGCGCCCAGGGCGTAATGAGCGGTCGGTATCTGCAGCACGGTCGATGCCGTCGCCGTCGGAATGCGTGGCTTCTTGTGGCCGAAGAGGTTGCCGATAAGGGCGCCAAGAACGAAGCCGATGAATATGCCAATGCCGGGAATGACATCGAAGACTTGGCTGACGAGTTCCGCGGCGCCATCGGTGAGCACGGAGTCTATTGCATCGACGACAGCGCCCTCGACGAATCCGCCAAGCAACAAACCACCACCCTCGGTGCCCAACGCACCGATCGCGGCCCCGAGCGAACTTAAGATCGCGCCGGCCTGCGTTTGCGGTTGGACAATCAGTTCGCCCAGCTTTGTAGCGAAGAACGCCACGAAGCTGCTCTCGAGCGCTCCGCCCGAACCCGAAAAGATGTTGCTCTGGGCCGCCCCGAGTACGCTCGACGAAACAAGGCCTTGAAATACCGGCACGTTGGAAGCCAGGAGGTTGACCGCGATGTGCCCGAGTACGCCGCCCGTCCCCGCGGAAAAAAGTTCGGCCCCGAAGCCCTTCAGGCCAAGTGCCTGGCCCAGTTCGAGCGAAAGATAGCTGCTGATCGTTCCGACAGCCGCGCTGGTCCCCACCAACGTGAGGTCGTTTCCAAAATCGTTCCAGACCGATTTGCTCGACGCCGCATCCTGCCCCGCCGTATCCAGAGATTGGAATTGCCCGGCGGCCTGAGAGGCGGCGATCTGCTTGCCCAGGTCCAAGGCAACGGCCCCGAGCACCGAGCCCACGGCAACCTGTAGGATCGGATTGGAACCGACTAGATAACGGCCCAGAGTCGATCCGAAGGCCAAGCCCAGGGAAGGCGCCAGGCTCGTAGCCGCGGCCGGGCTGATCGGTCCCACCGGCGTCGGGGGCAGGCCGTTGTCAGAAGGTGCGAATGCAACGCCGTTCCAGTTCGCCGGCGTTTGCGGTGTTATGTTCGGCGGAACGTCTATCGTGTTCGCCTGCGCCCCATCCCGACCGCCGACCGCGTGCAAGCCGTTGCTGTCGTAGGTCAAATTGTACGAGCCCGCCGCAGTGGGTATGACCGGGTTGCCATTGGCATCGAGGGAGATCACGTCTCCGACGATCACTTGGCCGCGAGCAGCGACGCCTGTTTGATAGTATTGATAGATAAGGTTGACGCTGGCGCGGGCGATCAGGGTGACATCGTTGCCAAAGCCGCTGGTGTCCGAAGCCAGCTTGGTGATTCCGGACTGCCGTATGATCTTACCGGCGAGCGAGTTCAGGAAATTCGTCGTGGAAAGGACCGAGGCATAGGCCTGCGCCCATAGCGTGCCTGGCAGGCTTCCGAGTTCGATGCTCAGCCGGGTGATCGCCGACCCGCCAAGATCGGCCGCGCTCGAGCCGACTATGCTCGCCCAGGTCGGCGTCAAGCTGGTCGGGACGCCGAACAGGGCGCCGAGCGGGGCGCCGGCCCAATCGGTGGAAGGAAGCCCCAAGCGGGCGGTTGCCCGGTTAACGTCGAGGATGTTGATGTCGCTTGGGGTAAGAAAGCCACCTGTCCCGACTTCGGTCTCGACGGTGGCGAAGGTATCTTCCCGCAGTTGGTCCGCGACGGATTGGATTCGAGCGGCGGAAAGGTTTTCGCCTTGGGAAAATCCAGCCTCGTAGTTGAACGTGAAGACGAAAGTCTTGAAGTCAGTCTGGGCGATGCCAAGAACGGTGAAATCGGTATTTCCCACAATCCCGAAGGCGGAATGGGCCGGGGCGTCGATCATCGCCGCCGCCTCGAGCCATCCCACGTCCTGCTGCAGCGTCAGGTTGGAACTGAACCCGGGCTGGCCCCTCGCCTGGTCGGCCAGATACAGATAGCCCTTCCATCCCTGGTTCTGCGCATCGTACTGGGCGAGCCTGGCGGCGATCTGGGCGGCGCTATCCATCGGAGTGGCTCCATCGTTCCAAGGCGTGATTGACGAGAAGGGCCGCGCGGAGAACCTCCGCGGGGGTCGTGGGAATGGGCGGCCGGCTGGTGAACCAAGTCATGCCGGCGATTGTGGACCTATACCTGAAAGTCAATGCGCAATCGGTATCCTGGCAGGTGTAGAAAACGCCCGTGGGCTTGCCGTTGAGCAGGATCGAGAGCGTCGGCTGTTTGGCATAGGGCATCAGGAGCCAGGATTCTCCCCCGTACCGGATCTGCGGGCCGCCGGAAGCCGGTCGAGCCTGGACTGTAGAAACTATCGCGGACGATACCACGGGCTTGCGGACGGATAGCGGGATGTTCACCACGGCCTCGTCGTCCCAGCTTCGAAAGGCGACGATGGTATATCTTCCGGCCCCGCCTTCACAACCGACGCCGTGGGGCAATGGAGTGAGTTCGTCCACCCAGAGCCAGATCGAGCTTCTGTTGGCGCCCGAGGAGCGACATACCCCCGCCGCCACGGGAACCACGATCTCGAGACCGGGGAAGTGCGCCACGATCGGCTCGGTCGCCTTGGGCGCCACGTCGGGCGCGCATGCGCCAAGCACCATCGCCAAGAAGGGAGCGAGGATTCCCAGGACGGCAGGGACGTATGGCCTGTTGGTGGCCCGCTGCCGTATGATGCGTTCCTCAGGCAAATGCCCCCCAAGCCGCCTGTGGCGGGCTGGCGCGCGACCGACTCTCGACGATGTTCGGATTGATCGCGTCACAACAATGGCGAGCCCCTCTTTTGCTCATGGCGATCTGTCGAGAGCAGCCATGGCGCGGCCGATCAAGCGATACCGGCAAGCGGACTCGGTGTCGCGCGCCAATTGCGTGCAGGGTCGAGCAAAAGTGCCGCATCGACCTCGCGAAAACAACGAGCGTCTCGCCGGGGAAGGGTACGCCCAGGCGTGTCGGCCCCCGCCCCGCCGGTCAGCGTGCCGCCGCCCGCCAGGGTCAGGACGTCGTTGTAGTTCGAGGCGATGAGGTTCTGGACGTTGCTGAAGGCGACGCCGTAGGCCGAGGTCATGGTGGCGAGGTTGACCGTGACGGCGTGCGTCATGCGGGCGAAGGAGATGGTGTTGGACCCCGCGCCGCCGGCGAAGGTCGTGCCGTATCGGCGGCGCCGGCGGCCTACGATTTTCCCGGAACATGCGCGAGCTGCCCAGGATCGACGGGGGTCTGGTGGAACCCGAGCAACAGGACCAGACACCCCAAGC
>DASRLC010000320.1:0-19087 GCA_035648655.1 Polyangia bacterium | reverse complement strand
TAGTTTGCGCGGCATCATGGATTACAAGAAGCTGCGCGACATGGTCAGCCACCGCGTGACCTTCGACTTCGACTCGGGCGCCAAGGTGATCGGCACCATCGCCTCCTGCTCGCCGGCCAGCGGGCCGGTGCAGCTGCTGGTGCTCTCCAAGGTACAGGTGCTCGACGGCGCCAAGAACGTGCTCGCCAAGTATGCCGAGCTGCCGCTGGTTCCCAACAATCTGATCGGCTTCGCCACGACCGAGGGGCCATTGTGACGGCGCGGGAACCCCCGGGGGGTTCCCCAGCTCGCCGGCGCGCGGCCCGCGCCGCCACCTGGTCCGCCGCTCTCGCCTTCGGCACCTGCGCACTGGGGTGCGTTTCCAGCCGCGAGATCGTCGAAGATCCTTTCTTCATTCCGGAAGCCTCCAGCGCACCCGAGGTGACCGCCGTGGCCGACGTGGGCGGCGGCGACGTGCCGTTATCGGGCGAGGTCGGCACGGAGCCGTCGGACGGCGTGGCGGTGATCGGCGAGACGCTCTGGATCCACGGGCGCGGGTTCGGTCGCCAGCCGACGGTGTCGGTGGGCGGCCGGCCGGCGTTGGTGCTCGGCCGCACCCACGACGGCGGCATCGTCGCGCGCGTGCCGGCCGGAGCCCCCCCGGGCGCGCAGCCGGTCACCGTGCTCAACGAGATCGGCAAGGGATCGTTTTCGATCGCGATCCGCCGCTACGCGGCCGTATTGGCGCCCGGCAGCGGGCAGGTCGGGTGGACCGAGATCGGTCCGACGGGCGCCAAGCCCGCGGGCGCCACCCCCGTCGCGGGCGGACGCTGGCTGGCGCTCTCCAGCGACGGGCGCGCAGCCTACGTCGCCGAGGCCAGCGGCGGAATGATCGACGTGATCGAATTGCCGGCCCCCGGCGCGCCCAAGCTCATCTATCGGCTCGACCTCGGCCCGGGAAAGGTTTTGGCACTGGCGGTCGCGGCGCGCGCGCCCGTGCTGGCCGTCGTCCGGAAGAACGACGTGGTGGTGGTCGACACCAGCTCGCCGCTTCATCCCTCGCGGAGCGAGCCGCGGGCGCTGCCGCAAGAGGTCCGCGACGGGCGAATCGCGGCCGCCGACGTCTCACCGGACGGGAAGCTGCTGGCGATCGCGACCGAGTTCGGCAACCAGGTGATGCTGCTCGATCTCGGCCCCCCCGGCCGGGCGCCCATCCTGGGCGCGCTGGCGGTGGCGCCTGAGATCCGCGAGAGCGTGCTCTGCGATCTGGCCTTCGCGCCGGCCGGCGACACGCTCTGGATTCTGTCGGGCGACACACCGCGCAGCCTATCGGTCGGTCCGCAACCGACCGAGCTGCGGGCGGTGCGGGTCGGCAACGATCCGCAGCTTCTGGCCCACCTCGAAGCGGCGCGCGTGGTCGGCGTCGACCGGGCCGGCCTGCCGGATCGCCTCGGCGTCGGGCGCGCGCTGCCGCTGCCCAGCGGCGCCGCGATCCGCCTGCCGCCCGAGCGCAACGCGGTCTTTTTCGCCGCCGCGACCCGACCACCGGCCGGCACGGCCGTCTTCCGCCTGGGCGCTGAGGACGCCGCCACCGTGGTCGTCGGAAGCCCGGGCCGGCTCGGCCGCCCCGACGTCTCGCCGGACGGACGCTGGCTTTTCGCGCCAAGTATCTCGACCGACGGCGCGATTCGCGTGCTCACCGCGGCGATCGACGGCCGCCCGGTGGCGGCCGGTTCGGCGCAGCCGGTGGATCTGCTGCCCGCCACGCCGGGCGAGTTGCCGCCGGCGGCGCGACCGGCGCCCGACCTGCGGGTTCAACCCTGAAGCGGGTTCGGGTGATCGCGCGCGGTCGCGTGCAAGGCGTCGGCTTTAGGGCCGCCACCGCCCACGAAGCGCGGCGGCTCGGCCTGCGCGGGTGGGTTCGCAACCGACCGGAGGGTGACGTCGAGGTCTTGGCCGGCGGCGAGGCGGCGTCCGTCGACGCGTTGCTGACCTGGCTCGGCCACGGCCCACGCGGCGCTCGCGTGGCGGGGCTCGACGTCGACGACGCGACTTCCGCGGCTGAGCTCGAAAACCTGGAAGGTTTCGCGATACGCTAGCCGTTAACCGGGCGGAGGTGTCATGGCCGAGGACAAGACGAAGCAGCGGGCCGCGTCGGATGCGGCGGACGCCAAGGGGACAATTCAGTCGGTATCCCGCGAGGCGCGGCGGTTTCCGCCACCGGCCGATTTCAAGGCCCGGGCTCTCGTCAACGATGCGGCCGCTTACGAAAAGCTCTATCGGCGCTCGATCGATGATCCGGAGGGATTCTGGGCCGAGACCGCGCAGGCCGAGCTTCTGTGGAGCCGCCCCTTCACCAAAACGATGTCCTGGAATCTCCCGTGGGCACGCTGGTTCGACGGCGGCGAGCTGAACGTCTCCGCCAACTGCCTCGATCGCCACCTCGCGACGCGCGGTGAGCAGATCGCCATCGACTGGGAAGGCGAGCCGGGCGACAGCCGACAGCTCACCTACCGCCAGCTCCACGGCGAGGTCTGCAAGCTCTCGAACGTGATGACCGGCCTCGGCGTCGTGGCCGGCGACGTGGTCGCGATCTACATGCCGATGATCCCCGAGGCGGCGATCGCCATGCTGGCCTGCACGCGCATCGGCGCCACGCACACGGTGGTGTTCGGCGGCTTTTCGGCCGAGGCGCTGCGCGATCGGATCAACGACTGCGCCGCCAAGCTGTGCATCACCGCCGACGGCGGCTGGCGGCGCGGCAAGTCGGTCCCGCTCAAGGCCAACGTCGACCGGGCGCTGGCCGAGACGCCGTCGGTCAAGAGCTGCCTGGTGGTCCGTCGCACCGGCGAGGCGGTCACGATGGAGGGCAGCCGCGATTGGTGGTGGGAGGATCTCATGAAGACCGCCTCCGCCGATTGCTCGGCGGTCGGTTTTCCGTCGGAGCACCCGCTATTCATCCTTTACACCTCGGGGACGACCGGGAAACCGAAGGGAATCGTCCACACGACGGGCGGCTACCTGCTGGGCGCGCACCTCACGACCAAGCTGGTTTTCGATCTGCGCAACGGCGACGTCTACTGGTGCACGGCCGACGTCGGCTGGGTGACCGGGCACAGCTACGTGGTCTACGGGCCGCTTTCGAACGGCGCGACCTCGGTCATGTACGAGGGGGCGCCCGACTATCCGGGCAAGGACCGTTTCTGGTCGATCATCGAGCGACGCAAGGTCTCGATCTTCTACACGGCGCCGACGGCGATCCGCGCCTTCGTGCGCTGGGGCGACGATCAGCCGCAAAAGCACGATCTGTCTTCGCTGCGGCTGCTCGGCAGCGTGGGCGAGCCGATCAACCCCGAAGCTTGGATGTGGTACCACCACGTGATCGGCGGCGGGCGCTGCCCGATCGTCGACACCTGGTGGCAGACCGAGACCGGCGCCATCATGATGACGCCGCTGCCGGGGATCACCGACGCCAAACCGGGGAGCTGCGCGCGCCCGTTCTTCGGCGTCGATCCGCAGGTGGTCAAACGCGACGGCACGCCCTGCGCGCCCAACGAGGGCGGCTTCTTGGTGCTCAAGAAGCCCTGGCCCTCGATGTTGCGCGGCGTGCACGGCGATCCCGAGCGCTACCGGCAGCAGTACTGGACCGAGGTGCCGGGGGCGTATTTCACGGGCGATGGCTCGCGCCAGGACGAGGACGGCTACTTCTGGGTCATGGGCCGCGTCGACGACGTGCTCAACGTGGCCGGCCATCGGTTGGGGACCGCCGAGATCGAGAGCGCGCTGGTCTCACACCCCAGCGTTGCCGAGGCCGCCGTAGTCGGTCCGCCGCACGAGCTCAAGGGACAGGCCATCTTCGCGTTCGTGACGCCGAAGGGGGGCGTCACCGCCGACGCCGCGCTCGGCAAGTCGCTCTCCGATCACGTCGTCAAAGAGATCGGCGCGCTGGCCCGTCCCGACGAGATCCGCTTCACCGACGCGTTGCCCAAGACGCGCTCGGGAAAGATCATGCGGCGCTTGCTGCGCGAGATCGCCACCAGCGGCGCCGTCCGCGGCGACGTGACGACCTTGGAAGACATCGGCGTCCTCACGCGCCTCTCGGCGGCGCGCGACGACGAGGAGTAGGGCGGCAACTGCATCGAGATAAGCGACGAGAATGATGAATGCTTCCAAAGAAACAGCTCGAGCAGCTTGCCGACGTGCGAGCGAATGAAGCGAAGACGCTCTTCAACGCGGGATTCTTTTCAGGCTCCTACTACTTAGCCGGCTACGCTCTCGAGTTCGCTCTGAAGGCCAGGATCGCCAAGAATTTCCTCGCGGACGCAATTCCCGAAAGGTCTTACGTTCAAGACATTTTCACACACGATCTCAAAAAGCTGATGGGCCTTGCGGCGTTGAGGAAGGAACTGGAGCAGAAGGTGCAGGGCGATCCGCAGTTCGCGGCATTCTGGGGGATCGCCAGCCAGTGGGACGAGTCGGCGAGGTACGATATTTGGGACAAGGTCGCGGCGACGGCAATGCTAGTTGCGGTCTGTGACTCACAGAAGGGATTGCTCCAATGGATCAAGCAGTTTTGGTAGAGCAGCAGCAGACGGACGGCCGTCGACTCGTCGAGCAGATGGATCGAGATGGCGTGAATCCGTCCGTCGCCGTTTGGTATCTCTATTCGGACATCGGCAGTTGGCGATTGCTATTGGCGGGCCCCCAACTCGACCTAAATAATCCGCAGGAAGCCTACGCGTCCATCGCAAGGTCGTTGAGCGCGCTTCAACCTTCAGCCAAGTCCCTCTCGATTGCTGACGTCAAGGTGCTATCGCCTTCTGATCCTTTGCTTAGTGCGCTCAGGACGATGATCAATACGGGTAAAGCTCTGAGCACGATCAGGATGAGCAACAACTTCGTGAATGGATTTCACATCGCCGAGGCACTTGCCTACCGGGTGACGTAGGCATCGGCGTCATCGTTCGCTCTCCGCCGCGCCACGACGAGGAATAGCACGCCGGGTAGGGCTACGTGCCCGCCTTCTGGTCGCCCGCATGTCGCCGGTTGGCTTCTAGTGTGGTCCCCATTCGGGGGCTGCTTCGCCTCGGAACCATCAGTCCACGTTTGTGTCGGTCTTACTGGCGGCCAACAGCACAAGCGCGCGGCCGCCGCGCGACACGCGGAAATGTCTTCGCGAGTGGGCCGTCGAAGGTCGCAAATCGGACGCTCTCTCGTGCGGCCAGCTCAACGAACACCGCGTCGGAGGCGGCGATCCCTGACGCGTGGGCGCGGGCCAGGGCGCCGTGCCACAGGCTGGCGACCGGGACGGATTCGATCCCGAGAGAGCCTGCAAAATCGAGCCGTTTTAGGGCTTCGGGCAGATCGATGACCTTCTTGCGAACGGCCATCCAGAGAACGTTCGTGAGCTCCGCCTCCCACGAAGCGGGCGCGAGCGGGTGATCGACGTGCCGCCAGAATTCATCGCACTCGTCGCGCACCGCCTCGGTGCCGAGCAAGAAGTAGGCGATGACGTTGGTGTCGACGACGACCTTCAACGCCGGCCCTGACGAATCCAGGCCTCGATCTCCCGGGCGGCGGGCGCGCGCTTCTGGTTTTTCCAGGAGCGGCCGATCTGCTCGATGGCCGAAAGACGGTCGCCCACCTGTCGTTCGAACATCTCGCGCATCTCCTGCTCCATCGACCGATGGTTGCGTTCGGCCAACGACTTGAGTGAAGCCACGACGCGCACCGGGACGTTCCGAATCGTCAGAGTTGCCATGCTAGCGTTATGCTAGCAAGCGGCCACTTTCCCGCTCAACCCGCTCATCACTGGCCGCTTCCGGGCCGATGAGGCGCCCAACGACCAGCGCCCGCGAGGAGTTGATTTTCGCCGCGCGTTTGCGGCATGATGTTCAGGTAGTCATGAATCTGCTCTCCGCTCTCTCGATTCGGCCGTGGCATTACGGCCGCCCGCTGGCGATGCGTCTGGTCGTCAAGCGTGTTCGAGAGAGCGTGCGCGACCGCTGAGCAGCAGCCAGTCGACCCACCCTCTCTCGCCGGCGGCGGAGAGGGTGAGGCGGTCTCATTCGCTCCCAGGCCGGGAACCTCGGAGCGAACATGTACCGACCCAGATCTGGAAACGACGACGACGACGACCCCGACAGTAGATTCGCCGGGACGGCCGCACGATCTTGGACGACGTCCGACAGCGGCGATCCGCCCCTCGCCACGCGCGCCTTCGTCGATGTGATCATGGCGCAGCTCTTCTTCGGGTTCGCCTACGCGACGTTCGTCCTGCTGCCGAAGCTGCTGGCGGCCGACTACGGGGCCAACGCCCGGCAGATCGGCGCCGTCATGGCCACCTTCGGTGCCCTGAGCCTGGCGGTGAGCCCGGCCATCGGTCCGATCGCCGCGCGCCTCGGACTTCGCCGGACGCTGGCGGCGGGCGATCTGGTGCTGGCGGCCTCGGCGGTCGGCTTCATGTTCATGACCCACGCTGGCCTATTCGCAGCGCTGTTGCGCGGTCTGCAAGGGATCGCCTGGGCGCTGTGCTTCGGCGCGGGGATGGCGCTTTGCGCGGAGGTGGCGCCCCCCGCGCGCCTTGGGCAAGCGCTCGGGATCTTCGGGGCCGCCAGCCTGGGCATGAACGCGGTCGCGCCGGTGGTCGCCGAGCCGATCGCGGCCCGCTTCGGCCCACGGCCGGTGTTTGCCCTGGCGGCGGCCGCCGCGCTCATTGGAGCGCGCCTGTGCCGGCGCCTGCCTCCGGACGTCGCGCCACCCCCGACGTCGCACGCCGGAAGTTCCGACGCCATGAGCTGGTCGGCGGTTCGCGCCCGTCTGCCGGTGTTCACGGTGCTCTGCGTGGGGGCGCTGGCGGCCGCTTCCATGTTCACCTTCGTCGCGCCGTTCGCGCTCGCCCACGGCGTGGGCGTCGTGCGTGGCTTCTTCGTGGCGTACACCGTAGCCGCGCTCGCCTCGCGCTTCGCGCTGGCGCGCTTCGCCGATCGAACCGGGCAGCGCCCGGTGGCCCTGGCCGGCGGCGTCGGCTACGGCATCGCCGTCATCGCAATGGGCGTCTTCGGTCCGGCGCACCTGACGCTTGTGGGTGCGCTCTTCGGCCTGGCACACGGCATCGTGTTCCCGGCGCTCATGACGCTGGTGCTAACCGGTGTCTCGGGGGCCCAGCGGCCACGCCTCCTCGGCTGGGCCAACGGCGCCATGAACCTCGGCATCGTCGGACTGGCGCCCCTCGGCTCCATCGCGGGCGCGCTCAGATACCGGGCGGTCTTCATCGCCACCGGCGCCGTCACGCTGACGACGACGGCGGCACTGCTCGCACCGTCGGCGGCAAAAATGCGAGGGTCACGTCGCGATGAACCGCCTCGCGAAGGGTAAACCCGCGCATGTTAAAATATATCGGTGGATGGCGCAGAAGAGCGACGGCGGGCCCGTGCAAATTGGGAGGTCCGGAAGTTTGGGCCGGGTGCGGCCGAAGAAGTCGCCGACTACAACGCCCTATTTGGAACGCGGACGCCGGTCGACCAGCGCGCGGCGGCTGTCTGGGAGCAGAGCCTCGAGATGTACTCGCTGATGGAAGCACCGGATAGTGAACCAAGACTTCCTCGATCTGCTTTCCGCGTTCAACGCCGCTGAGGTCCGGTACCTCGTCGTCGGCGCCTACGCGGTCGGCGTCCACGGACACCTGCGCGCGACGAAGGATCTCGATGTCTGGATTGAGGCCTCACCGGACAACGCCGTCCGGACGGTGAGCGCCCTGAAAGCATTCGGCGCGCCGCTCGGCGATCTCACCGCACGTGACTTCGAGACGCCGGGGAATGGCTTCATGATGGGGAGCCCTCCGCGACGTATCGACGTGCTCACGCAGATAGACGGAGTCCGATTCGAGGATGTCACCATCCGGGCCGTGGCGACGAGCTTCGCTGGGGTGACGACACAGGTGATCGGTCTCGACGATCTCTTGGTCAACAAGCGGGCGGCAGGAAGGCTTCAGGATCTGGCGGATGTTCGCGTGCTCGAGCGCATTCGCGACTTGACCGCGCGCTGATCTTCGCGTGGGTTGAATCGATGGCCGACTCAATCGGGCGCGCCCGGTGCCGTAGCGGTCGCCGGTCCGGTCAGCTCCCGCTTGCGCTTCATCGATTTGGCTACCAGCTCCGACACGTTGAGGACTTGCACACGCTCGCCGGCGTTGCGATCCTGGACGCCGTCGCGGAGCATGATGGTGCAGAAGGGGCAGGCGGTGGCCACCGTATCGGCGCCCGAGGCCAGGATCTCGTCGGTGCGGTTGTGGTTAACGCGGGTGCCGATCTTCTCCTCCATCCACATCCGCCCGCCGCCGGCGCCGCAGCAGAAGCCGTGCTCCTTGTTGCGCGGCAGCTCGACCCGCGCGTCGCGGCCGCCGGGCAGGGCGTCGAGCGCCGCGCGCGGGGCGTCGTACTCGCCGTTCCATCGCCCGAGGTAGCAGGGATCGTGGAAGGTCAGCTTGCCCGGACCGCCGTCGGCCTTGGCGGCGCTCGCCACCGCGTCCATCTCGATCTTTCCGCTGTCCACCAGCTCGCGAATGAGCTGCGTGTGGTGGCGAACCTCGAAGTTCCCGCCCAGCTGCGGGTACTCGTTCTTGATTGTATGCAGGCAGTGCGGGCAGGCGGTGATGACCTTCTTCACCTTCTTGCCGTTCATGGCGTCCACGTTCTGCTGCGCCTGCATCTGGTAGAGCATCTCGTTGCCCGACCGCCGAGCCGGATCGCCGGTGCAGCCCTCTTCGAGGCCCAGGACCGCGAAGTCGACGCCCCCTTCGCGCATGACGTCGACCAGCGCGCGGGTTTGCTTCTTGATCCGATCGTCGAAAGCGCCGGCGCAACCGACCCACAGCAGGTACTCGGCGTCGGGGTGATCGTCCAGCGTCGGCACGCCCAGGCCGTCGGCCCAGTCCATCCGCTTGTCGGCGCCGATCCCCCAGGGGTTGCCGTTGCGTTCCAGGTTGGTGAAGGTGCGCGCCAGATCGGGCGGGACCTTCTCCTGCACCAGCACCAGGTTCTGACGCATCTGGATGATCTTTTCGGGGTGGTCGATGAAGACCGGACAGACCTCCTGGCAGGCGCCACAGGTGGTGCAGGCCCAGAGCACGTCCTCGCTGGTTCGCCCGCCGATGAGCGGCTGCTGGGTGTCGGCGGCCGCGCCCGCACCGTGCTGGAGCTTGTCGAGCAGGACGTCGAGCGGTCCGCGGTCCGGCATGCGCGTCCGTAGATCGTCGCGGACATCGTGAATGATCTGCATCGGCGACAGCGGCTTGCCGGTGTTGAAGGCCGGGCAGGCGTTGGTACAGCGCGCGCACTCGGTGCAAGCGAAGCCGTCGAGGAGCGATTTCCAGGTGAAGTCGGCGAAGCCCTGCACCACACCGGTGGCGGCCATGTCGTCGGCCTCCATGTTCAGCTTGGGCAGGATTCCGCGCTGGCCGAGCTGACGAAAGTAGATGTTGGGCAGCGCGGCCAGGATGTGACTGTGCTTCGAGTAGAGCAGGTAGTTGAGGAACGCCAGCAGGATGACCACGTGGGTCCACCAGCAGACCTCGGCCGCCGCACCATCGAGGCGACGCATCCCGAAGTAGGTCAACATCAGCAGGCCGATGGCGCCTAGGATCGCGGCGGCGTCGCGGCTCATCGGGATGAGGCGCGGCTGCAGCACGATCCGGCGGAAGAACGCGAATACCACCAGCACCAGGACCACCAACGAGAAGGCGTCGATGACCAAGGACAGCGCGTGGCCGACCGTCTGGCCCAGCAGCGCTTGCCAGCTGAAGGATGGGAAGAGCCCGCCCACGATCGTCTCCACCGTCCCGACGGTGATGAAGATGAATCCCCAGAAGATCAGGAAGTGGTACTTGCTGCCGAGGGCGCTGACGAACCGCGGCCAACGTTTGGCCGGGATGGTGGTCTGCTCGATCACCTTCTTCTGGCCGAAGAAATAGCGCAGCACCGAGTCGACCCGCGCGTCGGGATCGTCGAACCGTCCCTCCGGTCGGCCGGCCAGGATCATTCGGGCGAAACGTCGGACCGTCCAGGTGAACATCCCGAAAGCGGCGACGAGGAGGACCGCGAAGAGGGCGCGTCTCATGGGGCGCGCCCATCGTACTCCGAATGGGTTATATACGGCCAATGGCGCTCAACCCCGAGTTGATAGAGATCCTGGCTTGCCCCAAGTGCAAGGGGGCCATCAAGCTGCGCGGCGACCAGTCGGCCTTCGAGTGTGGCGCCTGCAAGCTGGCGTATCTGATCGTCGACGACATTCCCAACTTCATCCTGGAAGAGGCCCAGCCGCTCGGCTAGCCGGCGCCGCGACACCGGCCCGCCGCCGCGTCGCGTTTTTTTGCGCTCCGCAGAGAGCGCCTTACTATCTTGGATATGAGCAACGATAGGCGCCTCGCCCCCCAGGACCGCCGTCAAACCTCGCGCGTGGCCGCGGTCTTCGCCGTCAAAAAGGCGCTCTCGGTCGCCGGGGGCCCCATCCAGCTCTGTCAGGCGGAGGACATCGCCCCGGCCGGCATGACCATCAAACGGCCGCGCGGTAGCTCGGTCACGCCGCGCACGGAGATCGAGCTGTCGTTCTCGCTGCCCGGCTCGGGCGAGGAGATCTCGGCGCGCGGGCTGGTCGTGAGCGATACCAGCAGCGGCAGCTTTCGCCGCACCGGCGTTCGCTTCATCGCGCTCGAGCCGGAGCACGCCCGCCTCATCGCCGGCTATTGCCGCCGCGAGCGCTGATCGCAGACGCGGGAGACCCCGCTAGCCGAGCAGCGTCCGGCGGCGAAGGCGCCGCGCCGGACCGCCGCCGATCAAATGGGCGGCGCCCCAACCGCCGACCAGCTCGCCCTCCAGGCCGAGGCCGGGCAGGTTCTCGCGCCCGACCAGCAACAGGTTCTTGATCCCGGTGGCGTGCGGCATTCCGCTGGCATCGAAGGGGCTGGCCGTGGCCCGGGTGTAGAGCGGGGGCGGCGCCGGCGGCGCTTTGGTGGTCGCGCTGCCGGCCTCGGAACCGGGCCGTTCGGGACAAAGTCCGTCGTACGGCGAGGCGCGAACGATGAAGTGCCGGCCGAGCTCGGGGAAGAGTCGCTCGAGCGTATGCACCAAACGGCCCCGCAGCGCGCGCAGATAGCTGGGCCCCGCCTCGACCAAGTGCGCCGAGACGACGCACTCGACCCACAGCGGGGTCCGGCCGGGATCGCGCGGCGCCGGCTGTCCAACGGTGATCGCGATGGCGTTGTCCTCGAGGAGCGGGCGCATCGGATCGCCGACCGCCAGCATCCGCGCCGACGTCCCCGCCGGCAGCGCGCCCGCGCCAACCAAGAGTGAGAGGCCGTAGCGATACCCGGCGACCCGCAGCGCCATTGAGCGGGCCCGCGGCGGTGCCACCGGCGCGGCCGCTCCCAATGTGGCCCGCAGACCCGCCGACGGGCCGGCCCACAGCAGCCAGTTGCACCCGATGGTCTCGTCGCGCGGGCTCACGCGGACGCCGACCACGCGGCCGCGCCGCACGACCGCCCCCACCGGTTCCACGCGCGGCCGCCGATCGCCGCCGAAGGTCTCGAGCCGCTGCTGCAGCAGCTCTTGAAACGACGCCAGGCCGCCGTCGCACACCTGCGCCTCGCGGCGCGCCAGTGAGAAGGCCCGCGTCTCGGTGACCGGGCCGATGTCGCTCGGGTGGAGCGCGGTGCCCAGCGCCGCGGGGACCGCGGCCAGCGCCCGAAACGGATGGTCGGCCGCCAGCGGCGCCAGCAGGTCGTTCCCCGCGCGCGGCAGCAGCGATTCGAGTCGTCCGACCTCGCGGCGCTCCCAAAAGCCATTCGGCGGCAGGGTCATGGCCGTCGCCAGCAGCGGGTCGGCGATCCGCCCCAGCGCGCCCAGGCGATCGAGCGCGGCCGCCATGGTCGCCTCGGTGCCACCGAAAGCCCGCGACAGCTCGCGTTCGAGCGCGGGTCCGTCGGCGGTCAAATCCAGCCGGTGCTTCCCCACCGCCAGGCGAACGAACGGAGACGCCGTCACGCGGCGCTTGACCAGCGCGGCGCAGTCGAGCTCTTTGTAGAGCCGCGCCGATTGCGGATCGTCGAGCGGCGGCAACACCGCCGGCGCCCGCGAGAGCGTGGCGCCTCCGCCGATGTCGAAGGTCGCCTGCTCGGCTTCGTATCCGAGCAGCAAGACCCGGAATCCCCGCCGCGCCAGCAGCGCCGCCGCGATGAGCCCGCCGAGCTCACCCCCGCAGACGACCACGTCGTAAAAATTGGTGTCGACCAAAGCGCTAAAGGCTGCGCAGCGCATCCCCGGCCGGTGACGCGCCCAGGATGCGGACCTTGCGATCCTCGAGCACCACGCGCCGCTCGGCGATGGCGCGCACCACCGCCGGCAGCAGGCGGTGCTCCTCGGCCAGGATGCGCGCGCGCAGGGCCTCGACGTCGTCGTCCTCCTGCACGAGCACGGCGGCCTGCGCGATGATCGGGCCTGTGTCGACGCCGCCGTCGACGAAGTGCACGGTGCAGCCGGCGATCTTGACGCCCGCCTCGTGCGCCTGCCGCTGGGCGCGCACCCCGGCGAAGGCCGGCAAGAGGGCGGGGTGAATGTTGATCACCCGCCCCGGGAAGACGTCCAGGAACTCGCCGCTCAGGACCCGCATGAATCCGGCCAGGACCACCAGGTCGACCTGATGCGCGCGCAAGGCGGTTGCTAGGGCACGATCGAAAGCGTCGCGCGTCGCGAAGTCGCGGTGGTTGATGACGACGGTCGGTAGACCGGCAGCGCGGGCCCGCGACAGCGCCGGGCAGTCCGGCACGTTGCAGCCGACCGCCGTCAGCTTGGCGGGACCGAGCTCGCCGCGGTTGCTGCGATCGATGAGGGCCTGCAGGTTCGTCCCGCTCCCCGAAACCAGCACCCCGACATTCACGGGGCCAGGAACTCCACCGGCGCGTCCGGACCGTCCGCGGGCGCGACTTGACCCACGGCAAACACCTGCTCGCCCGCGCGCTCGAGCAGAGTGGTCGCCTCGGCGATCCGATCGGCCGGCACGCAGATCAGCATGCCCAGGCCCATGTTGAAGGTGCGCCGCATCTCTTCGGGCGCGACCCTCCCCCCGTGCGCCAGCAGCTCGAAGACCGGCGGGACGTCCCAGCTCCCGAGGCGGATCTGCAATTTGAGGCGTGCGTCCTCCGGCAACATCCGCGTCGGGTTGTCGACCAGGCCGCCGCCCGTGATGTGGGCCGCGCCGCGCAGCAGATCGGCGTCGGCCAGCGCCCGCATGGCGCGCACGTAGATCTTCGTCGGGCGCAGCAGCGCCTGTCCGAGCGGCTCGCCCAGGCCGGGCGGCGTGGCGTGGAGCGGCAGGCCCATCTGTTCTAGAAACACCTTGCGCACCAGCGAGTAGCCGTTCGAGTGGAAGCCCGACGACGCCAGACCCAGCAGCCGATCGCCGGCGCGAATGCTGCGCCCGTCGATGTGGCGGCTCTTCTCGACCACCCCCACGCAGAAGCCGGCCAGATCGTACTCGCCGTCGGCGTAGAAACCGGGCAGCTCGGCGGTCTCGCCCCCCAGCAGCGCGCAGCCGGCCGCCTGACAACCGTCGGCGATCCCGGAGACGACCCGCTCGGCGACACCGACCTCCAGCTTGCCGGAGGCGAAGTAGTCGAGGAAGAACAGTGGCTCGCCGCCGCAGACCACCAGATCGTTGACGTTCATCGCGACCAGGTCGATCCCGACCGTGTCGTGGCGACCGGTCAGGAACGCCAGCTTCAGCTTGGTCCCCACGCCGTCGGTGCAGGAGACCAACAGCGGTTCCTTGTAGCGGGTGGGCAGGGCGCACAGGCCGGCGAATCCGCCCAGGCCGGTCAGGACCTCGGGTCGCCGGGTGCGCCGGACGTGTCCTTTGATCTGCTCGACCAGCGCATCACCGGCGTCGATATCGACGCCCGCGTCGCGGTAGGTGAGGCCGGTCCCCTGACGCCCCGGCATTCGCCCGATCACGCCGGCTCGCCGCCCGCTGGGGTGGTCGCCCGGCGGGCCGTTCCGGCGTTGCCGATGGGCAGCGACCCGAAGCGCTCGACGAACCCTTTGAGCAAGCGATCCAGCTCATCCTGGGGATGGGCTGCTTCGGCGAACCGAATCCAACGTGCCCCGGCGCTCACCGCCCGCTCGAGCTGGCGGGCGCCCCGGCCAACCACGTAGCGACGCAATGTCTCGGTCGTCTCCGTGCAGGCGTAAAACACCATTGCACTGCGTCCGGCGCGATAGTCCATCGCCCCTTCCGCGCGGGTTTGTAAAACGCCAACTACTTCTGGGGCCGCCGCTCTCGCGTCGGCGATCGCGTGCCACGCACCGAAATGCACGCGCGCAGCATAACAAACCAATTGGCGCGCCGCTCAGTGTATTCTCGCGATCTCCGATGGCCTGGTACAAGCGAGAGGATCGCGAGGACGATCTGTCGGAAGAAAAGCGCAGCGTCCCAGCCGGGGTCTTCACCAAGTGCCCTGGCTGTCGGGCGGCGCTCCTCACCGCGGATCTGGACAAGAACAACGACGTCTGCCCGCAGTGTGAGCACCATTTCCCACTGGCCTCGGCGCGCAGACTGGACCTGGTCCTCGATCCGGGAAGCTTCGTCGAAGCCGACGGATCGATCGAGAGCGTCGATCCGCTCGGGTTCCGCGACTCCAAGCGCTACGGCGACCGGCTGCGGACGGCCCGACGGGTCTCGGGCGGATCCGACGCGGTGCGGACCGGATCGGGGCGCATCGAGGGGCGGCCGGTCGAGATCGGCGTCTTCGTCTTCGAATTCATGGGCGGCTCGATGGGCTCGGTGGTCGGCGAGAAGCTGACCCGGACCTTCGAGCGGGCCCTCGAGCGCCGCGCGCCGGCGCTGGTCTTCTCGGCATCGGGGGGCGCCCGGATGCAAGAGGGCGTCCTGTCGCTCATGCAGATGGCCAAGACCTCCGCCGCGCTGGGTCGACTGCGCGAGGTCGGGCTGCCGTATATCTCGGTGCTGCTCAACCCGACCACCGGCGGCGTGGCGGCCAGCTTCGCCATGCTGGGCGACGTCATCCTGGCCGAGCCCAAGGCGCTGATCGCCTTCGCCGGCGCGCGCGTCATCCAAAACACCATTCGCCAGCGGCTGCCGCCCGGATTCCAGCGGGCCGAGTTCCTGCTCGAGCACGGGTTCCTGGACAAGATCGTCCACCGCAACCAGACCCGCGCGACCCTGGCCAGCCTGCTGCGGTTTCTGTCCTAGGTTGCCGTAGACCTGGATTGGCCCAAGATCCTCCGGTGTCTTCCCCGCGCTACGCCGATCTGTTGGCGCGCCTCCGCGGCGCGCAATCGCTGGGGGTCGACCTCGGGCTTGAACCGGTGCGGCGCGCGCTGGCCCTGCTCGGCGATCCGCAGCGCAAATTCGCGGCCGTCCAGATCGCCGGGACCAACGGGAAGGGATCGACCGCCGCGATGACCGAGGCCATCTTGCGCGGGGCCGGGCTGCGCACCGGCCTCTATACCTCGCCGCACCTGGCGCGATTCACCGAGCGGATCCGCGTCGCCGGGCGCGAGGTCGATGGCGACCGGCTGGCGGATCTCGACCGTCGGCTGGAGGCGACCGGCGTCCGGTTGACCTACTTCGAGATCGCCACCGTGCTGGGTTTCCTCGCGCTGGCCGTAGAGGCGGTCGAGATCGCCGTGCTCGAGACCGGGCTCGGCGGCCGGCTCGACGCGGTCACCACTTGCGAACCGCTGGCCACCGCCATCACCTCGATCGACCTCGATCACACCGAATACCTCGGTCACACGCTGCGCGAGATCGCCGCCGAGAAGGCCGGCATCCTCAAGCCGGGCGTTCCTTGCTTCCTCGGGCGGCTGCCCACCGAGGCCGAGGAAGCGATCGCGGTCGTCGCGACGCGGGTGGGGGCGCCGCTGCTGCGTCTCGGCCGCGACTTTGCGGCGCCCGCCGGTTCGCTTGGTCTGCCGGGGGCCCACCAGCGCGACAATGCCGCGCTCGCCATCGCGCTCGCCGACACGGCGGCGGCCGCAGTTGGGCGCCCTGCCGATCCGACGACCATCGACGGCGCGCTGGCCGGTGTGGCTTGGCCGGGGCGCCTCGAACGGGTGGGCGACGATCTCCTGTTCGACTGCGCGCACAACGCGCACGGCGCGCGCGCGCTGGCCGCCGCGCTGCCCGAGCTGTCGCGCGGCCGACGGGTCGCGCTGCTGGTCTCGATCGCGCGCGACAAGGACGCCGGCGCCATCTTCGCGGCACTGGCGCCGGTCGCGCACGCCTTGGTCGCCACGCGATCGGAGAGCTTGCGCGCGGTCCCGCCGGAGACGCTGGCGGTGGCGGCCCGCGACTATTTCGCCGAGGTCGCCGCGCACGACGACGTCCCCCCGGCCCTGGCCGCCGCGCGGCGGCTGGCCGGACCGGGCGGCCTGGTGGTGGTATGCGGCTCGATGTTCCTGGTGGGAACGCTGCGCGCCCGCCTGCTCGGCGAGCCGGTCGATGCGCTCACGACTTCTGACCCGGTGGCGGTCGATCGGAGCGCGGCGGGCTCGCCGAACGCGGCGGCTACCAGCCCGCGACGCTGAGCCCGCGGCGAACGGACTTGCGCGGCTGGCTTACCGGCTGGCTGTACCAGGCGGTCTGGGCCCGCGTGCTCTGGCTGGTCTCGATCGTGACGTAGAAAAGGCGCAGGAAGTTGTGGGTGCCGATGCGCTCGTGGCCGAAGAGACCGCCAAAAACCTCCCACATGAAATCACCCGGCCGCTTGACGCCCGAGTCGTAGAAAGGGACCACGAAGCGGCGATAAGTCCCGTCGGACGCGCCCTCGGCGGTCAGGCCTTCGCGGTAATAGTAGTTCGGGAAGACATAGGTGCCGGCGTGATCGGTGCGGCGCCAGTGCACGTAGAACGGGAAGACCACCGTGGTCCGCTCGCGATCGCGCTTGAAGTCCCAGACGAACGGGAAGGCCACCATGCTGATGTCGGTGGGCGTCGAGTGCCGATAGAAGAGCGGCGCCACCCAGGTGGTGTCGTGCTCGATCTCGTCCTCGTGCCGAAACAGCAACGGCAAGAACAGCGTCGTCCGCGACAGATGGTACTCGTGCGCGTCGAAATAGAGCGGCAGGCCAAGCCAGGTCGAGGTCCCGATGTCGTGGTAATGCCAGAAGAGCAGCAGCGTGCTGGAGATCCCCGACTCCGGGTTGCCGCGCGAGACGTGCAGCAAGGGCGGGATGACGGTGGTGACGGTCTCGGTCGCTTTGTCGGTCTGGTGGAACCAGAGCGGAAAGAACATCGAGAAGCTGCTCTGCACGCTGTCGGCGTGCACGATGAGCGGGGTGGCGTACCAGAAATGGGCCGGACCGTCGTGGTGGGTGCCGCCCAGCAGCGTGTAGAACGAGCCGTGGTCGTGGCCGCCCGCCGCGTAGAACAGCGGCAGCAAGGCCAGCGCGGAGTCGCCGTTGCCCCGGTCGTGGCTGTACCAGGCGATCGGCAGCAGGCCGCGCGTCCGGCGGGTTCCAAAGCTCGATCCATAGAACGGCCCCGCCAACGTCCAGCTGGTGCCGGCCTTCTCGTCGGCGAAGTGCCAGAAGATCGGGAACAGTATGCTGTGCGTGCGCCCTTCGTTGGAAGACGACCAGAAGAGAGGGAAGACGCCGGTCGAGCTTCCGGTCGGCGTGCGGTTGTGAAAGAAGGGACCGCACGATAGCCATGCGTAGCTGCCGTCGGAGGCGCGCCAACTGTAAAGCAGCAGCGGCGGGATGGCGATCAGGCTGCGCTTGGCGCTCTCGGCGTGGACGAAGATCGGGATCAGGCCGGTCGCGTGGCCCGTGGGGGTCCGGCGGTCGAAATATGGTCCCACCACCGTCGTGGTCCGTCCCGCGAACGAAGAGCGCCAAAAGAGCGGGAACAGCGTGTCGACCCGATCGCCGTTGTCGCGCCGCAGGCGGAAGAAGCTGGGGACCACCCAGATGTCGCTCTCGTGCGCATCGGTGTAGTGGCCGAAGAGCGGGAACAGGCCTCGGCTGCGGGCGCCGTGCCCGTCGACCTGGAACCAGGGGCCCCACTGCTGCAGGCGCTGGCCATCGGACAAACGGGTCACGTCGGTGTGCAGCAGCGGGATGAAGCGGACCCTGAGCTCGGGGTCGTCGTACCAGAAGTAGGGGCCGATGAACCCGGCGTCGCGGGTCGCGCTGCGCGCCGAGGCGCCGAGCGGCGTCACCAGCACGCGCGAGGTGGCGTCGCGCCGGTAGTGGACGAGCGGGAAGAGCGTGAAGCTGGTCTCGTCCGTGCCACCGGGTCGGGTCCCGCGTCGGTAGTGAATGAGCGGGAAGAGGGCTTCGGTGGTCTCACCGCCCCAGCGGCGGTGCCAGAACGGACCGACCACCGTGGTGGTGCGATCGGCGGTGCGATCCTCGAAGTGCCAGATGAGCGGCACCAGCGCGAAGTGGGACTGGGTGCGGCCCGAGCGGGCGTAGAGCAGGGGCACGATCGGTCCGAAGGCGAAGCTCCAGCCGTCGCGATCGCGGTGGGTATAGCCGAGCGGCGTGATGGTGGTGCTGGTGCCGTCGCGCTCGCTGGCGGTGTGGAAGAGAAGCGGGAACTGGACCGCATAGCTCTCGCCGTCGTGGCTGCCCACGAACAGCAGCGGCGGCCAGAACGAATCGTAGCCGCGCAGATCGCGGTGCCAGTAGAAGATCGGCAGCAGCGCGGTGGTCGAGGAGCGCGCGCCCGCGAAGTGCCAAAACAGTGGGAACACCACCGCGTGGCTGCGCCCGGCGTTCTCGCCGAAGTAGGCGATCGGCAGCACGCCGGCTCCCCAGCCGCCTTTGGTGAAACGGCGCCAATAGAACGGACCGACGACGGTCGTGTTGTCGCGCGGGCCCGACCGGTGCTCGAAGAGCGGTAACAGCGCCGTCGCGCTGGCCCCAGTGGCAACGTCGCTGAAGTGCCAGAAGAGCGGAAAAAGAGTGGTCGACGCCCCTTCCGGATCGGTGCGCCGATAGAAGAGCAACCCCACCAGGCGGGTCATCGCGTCGCCCGTGACGTCCTGGTGGCTCAAGTAGAGCGGCGTGATCATGCGCCGCTCTACTTGAGCC
>DASRLC010000319.1:0-21596 GCA_035648655.1 Polyangia bacterium | reverse complement strand
GGGTGAAGCTAGCGGCAGCCAATCAACCGTCGGAGAAATCTAGGCCAAGAGTTCGACTTGCTCGCGTCGAACGCGAGCAAGTGTCATTGGATCTGAGCGGGATCTCACCCTAGACGGTTCCGCTCTCACGATCGAAAAAGTGACGGAGGGATCTTCTCCGGGAGACCGAAGTACAGCGTCAGCCACTCGTGGAGATCGTCGAACTCGACGGCCTTCCCGCTCGCCACGAGAAATGATCGCATATTGGGAGTAAATCCCTCTCCCGCGAATACCACCAGTCCGCGAATCGGCCAGGCCGCGATGTCCTGGATCGTGGAGGGAATCTTTTCTTCGGCCGTTCCCTGTTCCCGTTGAAATTTACATTCCACTCCCAGCGTCCGTCGAGTCTCGACGTGAGTTAACACCACATCGATGCGACGCACCGCTCCCCAAATTCGGCGTGCGACCCGCACCTGTGTGCGGACCTGAAGCCCCAGCGAACCAGCCAGCTTTGTCACCGCCTGCACGAACTCATCGCCATTTTTAACTGCTGTCGCTCTACCGGGCATCTGCGATCGATCTCACCTCGGCGTAATCAGTAACTCCTCGATTTTCCCGCGTCCCGCAGCATTGCTGTTTACCGGGCGCGCAGCCATGACCCGCGTCCGCGAGAATTCCCGTGTTGGGTAGAACTCCGCCGCAGACGAGGAATTGGATAAGAGAACATGAACTCCTCTCCGCTTGAGATCGAGCGCAACGTCTCGAAGTTTTATCTGATCTTCCCTGGTGAATCCCTTTGCGGTGTACGAAGTAAAGTAGGAGGTCGCCGACAGCGGCATGTATGGTGGATCGAAGTACACCAGGTCCCCAGGCTCGGCGCGATTCAGTACGGCCGAATAGTCCTCGCACCCGATTCTTGCCTGCTCGAGGGCCGCGGAACACGCCTTGAGATTCTCCTCATCGCAGATCTGAGCATTCTTGTTGTCCCCGTAGGGAACGTTGAAGAGATTCTTGCTATTCACTCTATACAAGCCGTTGAAGCCGGTCTTGTTCAGAAAAATGAACCACGCTGCAACTTCTGCATCCGAGGCGTGATCGATGTCCCATTTGCGCATTTTCAAGAAAAACTGTCGGCTCCTCTTCTTTGAATACTCCTTGAGGAGCGAGATAACTTCTTCGACGTATTTCTGAATGCCAATGTAACAGCGCACGAGTCGCTCGTTCGAGTCCGAGAGAAAGGCGCTTACCGGAGAGAGCTCAAAAAACACGGCCCCTCCACCAAGGAACGGCTCGTGGTACGTCCTGTAATTGAGGGGAATGAGGTGGCGAATTTCTGTTAGTAGTTGACGTTTTCCACCCGCCCACTTGACAAATGGTTTTGGGCGCGAAGTGTCCGAAAGCATTCTTACGCCCTTGGCCAGCTTGTCCGCCACCATTCGATCTTTTCCACTGGTCTTCCGAACCGGCGTATCGGCCGCGATCTTTCTGCGCTGAAGCCTACCTGCCGAAACCTCGTCACTCTGGCGCAGCTGCGCGCCAAGGACCGGGAAAAAAATCCCGGCGACTTGTCGCGGGCTGCCGTCTTTCTTGCCTTCGAGAACACTCCACCAGTTCCGGCGCGTCCGCTTGCCTTGTCTCGCCCACTTCCGTTCGACCGCATCGATCATCGTGACAATATTTTTGTGCCCATGGCTCCGGAGCCACGTTCGGACATCCTCGCGCTTCGTCACGTCTTACGACTCCGCCGACTTGATGCGCCAGGCGTAAAGACGACCTCTAGAAAGTAGTCGAAAGCTAGATGTGGTTTTCATCGGATACCATCGGGAAACCCTTCCCCGTAATTCGGGCGACGAAACTATCTCGGTGCCGGATATTCGTCGAGGGTGCCGACGATGGCGCGCACCGAAATCGGGTAGGCCCGCGAGACGAGGGACACCCCACGGTAGGTGCCCATGCGCATAGGTGCGAGATCCAAAGGTCTCGCCGCGTTCTTCCGTAGCGTGAATCGCCCGCGCGGCGCAAGAAAAACACTCTTCCCCTGATTTTTTGCGGGTTTTTTGCTGTTTTTTGTTCCGTCCACGGATCTTTGTCTTTAGAGTCTGGGACCGAATTTGCGGGTGGTTGCGGCTATCCCGCACACGCGAAAAGGAGACCGACATGGCGAAGGTGCTGACGAAGTCCCAGATCATCCAGACCATCACGGAAGCCCACAAGGAGAAGCTGGCGCGCAAAGACGTCGCGGGCCTGCTCGAGTCCCTGGCCACCGTCGGTCACAAAGAGCTCAAGAAGAATGGAATCTTCGTCCTCCCAGGCTTCGCCAAGTTCGTCGTCATCAAGAAGCCGGCCACCAAGGAGCGCAAGGGGATCAACCCCTTCACCAAGGAGCCGATCACGATCAAGGCCAAGCCGGCCCGTAAGGTCTTGAAGGCCCGCCCGGTGAAGGCCGCCAAAGACGCCCTGGCCTAGGCCGGGCCTCGTTCGCCGCCTGCGGGGGCTGAGTCCCCCCCGCGTGCGGCGAGCAGCGCCTCCGTGAATTCGGGGACGTCGACGAAATGCGGGGCGCGGCACCAAGCGTAGAGATTGTGGGGATCGAGGAGCGCGGCGCGGAGGCCGGCCGCGTGGGCGCCGGCGATGTCGGCGGAGGGCGAGTCGCCCACCATGATCGCGTCGGCGGGTGATACGCCGAGGCGGTCGAGAGCGATCTGGAAGATGCGCGGGTCGGGCTTGGTGATGCCGACCACCGCCGAGTCGACCACCGCGTCGAGGAACTCGCGCAACCCGACCTCGATCAGCATCTGTTCGATGGTGCCTTCGCTGTTGGAGACGACGGCCAGCTCGAAGCCGGCGTCGCGCAGGCGGACCAGGGATGCGCGGACACCCGAGCCGATCCGGCGCCAGGCGTTGCTGGCGCGGTGCTCACGCAGGATGACGGCCGCGGCCTGATCGAGCAGCGCAGGGTCGCCCGGGGTTTCGGCCAGCGCCAGCAGGCGACGGTACATGTGCTGGTGCCAGCGGTGGCCCCCGTCGGCGTGGGTCTGCAGCGTAACGCCATCGGTCTCGCGCAGCTCCGCCCGCAGTGCCCCCTCGGCCCGCTCCAAGGCGCCGCCTTCGGCCCGCAGGCCGGCCAGCGCCGCGTAGGCGGCGATACGCGCGCCGTCGTGAAAGGTCAACGTGAACCCGGCGTCGAACAGGATCGCGCGCGGGACCGGTTTGAAGAAGTCGCCGGCTTGCTGGTATGAGGCGGTCATGGTCAGGCTGAATCGGATCTACACCAAGGCCGGCGACGGCGGCGACACCCGTCTCGTGGGCGGGCAAAAGGTGCGCAAGGACTCGCTGCGCATCGAGGCCTACGGCACCATCGACGAGCTGTCGGCGTGCCTAGGCTTGGCCCGCACCGCGCTCGGTGCCGAAGACGCGCCGCCCGGCGCCGCCGAGCTGGCGGCGATCTTGTTGCGCGTCCAGAACGAGCTCTTCAACCTGGGCAGCGATCTGGCGACCCTGGCCGCCGATCACCGCCCCACCCAGCCGGTCATCGAAGCCCGCCACACTGCCGCGCTCGAGAGAGAGATCGACGCCTGGAACGAATCGCTCCCGGAGCTGCGCAGCTTCGTGTTGCCGGGCGGCGGGACGGTTGCGGCGTACCTACACCTGGCGCGCACGGTCTGCCGTCGGGCCGAGCGCCTCATCGTCCGCCTGGGCGACGCCGAGCCGATCGGGGCCGCGGTCGTTCCCTACATCAACCGCCTCTCCGACGCGCTCTTCGTGATGGGTCGCCACACGGCGCGCCTCTACGGCGAGCCCGAGCCGCTCTGGACCCCCGAAAAAACCTAAGCGCGACTATCGCCTCGGGTGGCCGTGATCGCGCGGGCGTAGACGAGCTTTGCTCGTCGGAGGCCATCGCGAGAGGGTCTGGAACCCTCCCAGGGTTCCCATCAATATTCCACGGCGACGCCGACGTTGAAATCGAAGTTGAAGGTGAACTTCGTGAAGCCGGCCACCACGTTGGTCTCGGCCATCAGTGCGAAGAAGGGGGATAGGTTGTAGAGCAGGCCGCCGGTGCCCCCCAAGAAGATCGGCCCCGAGGCGACGGTGTCGATGCAGGTGCTGGTGTGGTTGCTTCCGCAGTGGGGCTCGGACGGGAAAGTCGCCAGATGGCGAATGGTTCCGACGCCCACCGTGCCCCCAGCGAAGGGGTGCAGGCTGCCTAGGTCGAAGAGCCAGCTCGCGCGACCGAAGCCGGCCAGCGCGTAGCTGGCGGGCGAGCAGACGGTGCTGGGTCCGCAGCTACCGTCGGTGGCGTAGAAGGCCGTGGCGCCCTGGACCAGCTGATAGCGAAACTGAAACGACACCAGGAGCTGGGGCATCACGAAGTAGCCGACCTCGGGTACCAGCTGGCCGAGCTTGGCCGCGGCGAACCCGGGCGGTGAAACATGGTCGAGGCTGTTGATCTCGCCGGTCCCGGTCGTCCAACCGAAACCGGAGCCGAGCCCCAGGCCGAAGTACCAGCTCGGCGGGCCCGCTTCTGTCTCTTCGGCCTTCTTCGGCGCCTCGACCGTGTTCCGCCGCATGGGCGCCACCGCGCCGGCCGGGGCCCGCAGCGCCACCACCAGCGGCGCGTCCGCCGTACCCTTGGTGGCCAAGGTCTGATCGTCGGCGCCGCTCACCTCGATGTAGTAGCGAACCTTGGCCCCCTCGGTGGCCGAGGCGGGAATCTCGCCGCTCCAGTTGCCGGGGGATTCCTCTTTCATCTCGCGCTCGCCGAAATCCTCCGACCCGTCGGCACTGAATGACAGCACGACCTTCTTGGCGCTCACGGACGAATCGATGGTCACGTTGATGGGAATCGCCTTCCCCTGCTCGGCGCGGGTCACCGGCTCGTGCGTCACCGCGTCGGCGGCGGCCGCCGGTGGGGCGACGGCGGCGTTTGCGTCGCCCTTCTGGCCTCCGGCTGCCTCGTCGAAGACCGCCTGAATCTCGGGGTTGGCCAACGCCTTGTCGAGCTTGATGTCGGCCTGGATATCGAGCGCCTTGCGGAACTCTTTGACCGCCTGGTCCTTCTGTTTGAAGCCGGCGAAGAGGACCACCCCCAGGTGGACGTGGGTCCGGGCGGCGACCGGCTGGTTGTCGAGCCCGCTCTGCGCGCAGGCGCCGAGGGCATTGTTGAGGATCTTGCGCGCCTCGTCGAAGTTCAGGTTCTCGTACTCGTCGACTGCCCGTTTGTTCAGCTTCACGATCTTGTCGGTGGCGGCCGAATCGTCGGCTTCGGCGCGGGCCGGGCCGGTGACAGCCAGGAGCGCGAGACCGAGGAGAAAGGCGAGCGGACGCATCGTGACGGCAGGTTTTCGCAAGAGCGGCGGCGCGGGGTATGCGGAAAAGTGCGCCCAATGTATCACGCCCCGATCTAAATCGCCTCGGGGAACCGGCGCGCCGCGGGGAGGAGCCGTATAATCGGGCGATGCGCAAGTCGATGTCGATGTCTGCCTGGATTCCTTGGGGCGGGTTCGCGGCGACCCTGGCGGGCGCGGCGCTCTACTGGCACGGGGCCCACCCCCCGCGGCTGGCCGACAGGCCGGCGCCGACCTCGGCCGACGAGATTCAGGGGGTCGAGGCAGCCGGCCTCCGCCCGAGCGCGCTGATCGTCGACTACCGCGACGATCTTTCCGAGGAGGCCATGGCGGCGCGGGGCTATCCGCGGACCGCGGTCGGCGACTACTCGGCGAAGGATCACCTCTACCGGATCGACTTCGCCAACCCCGACCAGGCCGCCGCTGCGATGGGCAAGCTGGCGCGTGATCCCGGCGTCGAGAGCGTCGATTACGATTCGATGGTCGGCCTGCCACCCGATGAGCAGAGCGAAGAATTCGCCGCGGCCGCCGCGGGCTCGATGGAGGCCGAGTGCGGTGCCGGCAAAGGCACCGCGGCCGACTTCCCCAACGACGCCTGCTTCAAGTACCAGTGGCACCTGCGTCAGATCGGGATGCCCGAAGCCTGGAAGCGCGGCACCGGCGCCGGCGCGGTGGTGGCGGTGATCGACACCGGCGTCACCAAGGTGGGCGATCTGGCCGGCACCAAGTTCGTCCCCGGCTATAACTTCATCGCCAACAACACCAACGCCGACGACGACCACGGCCACGGAACCCACGTCGCGGGGACCATCGCCGAATCGACCAACAACCGCCTCGGCGTGGCGGGCGTGGCCTATGGCGCCGCCATCATGCCGCTCAAGGTGCTGTCGGCCCGCGGCTCGGGGTCGAGCGCCGGCATCGCGCAGGCCATCCGCTGGGCGGCCGACCACGGCGCCAATGTCATCAACATGAGCCTGGGCGGGCCGTTCGCGGTCGGCGCCATCGCCAGCGCCGTCAAGTACGCGCATGGCAAAGGGGTGGTGATCGTGGCGGCGGCCGGCAACGACGGCAACGGGCGCGTCGGCTATCCCGCCCGCTACCCCGGCGTCATCGCGGTGGCGGCTACGCAGTTCGACGAGAGCACCACCTTCTATTCGAACTGGGGCCCCGCCATCGACATCGCCGCGCCCGGCGGCAACGTCCGCGTCGATCAGAACGGCGACGGCCAGCCGGACGGCGTCCTACAGCACACCATCGTCCCCGGCGACATCGGCCGCAGCGACTACCTGTGGTTCATGGGGACCTCGATGGCGACGCCGCACGTGGCGGGCGTGGCGGCCTTGCTGGTGGGCGCGGGCGTTCGGCGGCCCGAGGCCGTCGAAGAGATTCTGCTGGCAACCGCCCGCAAGCCGCAGGGTCGCTCCGCGGCAGCCGGTGGACGCATCGACGACCACTACGGCGCCGGGATCGTCGACGCGGCGGCGGCGTTGCACAAGGCGCGCGACGGCCGTGGCGCCGGCGAGCTGGGCCTCGGCTTCGCGGCCTCGCTTTTTGGACTGGCGCTGCTGCGCCGCCGGGGCCTCGCCGTGGCGCCGCTCGGCCTGGGATTCGCGGCCGCTTTGGTGGCCGGCTCGTCCGGTCTGTTTTTCTTACCCGGTCTGACGCCAGCCAGCTGGACGCACGCCCAAGCGGCGGCCGGAATGCTCTCGGTCGGCATCACCGATCTGTCGGGTGGGCCACTCAGCGCCACCTTGCTCTACAGCGCGCTGCTCCCCGTCGGCTTGGTGTCGCTGCTCTACGGCTTCCGTCGGCTGCGCCCGGCTTTGGCGGGCTTCGGCTTTGGCGTGGCGGGCGCCCTGCTCTTCGCCGCCATCGCGCACACCGTCGATCTGCGCTTCGTCCCCGACGCGCTCGAGCCGGTTTGGCTGGCCGGTCAGGCCGCCCTCGCGGGCCTGGTCGCCGCGGCCTGCCTGCGCCGCGCGTGAGCGCGCGCGACAAACCCTGGGGCCGGAACGGCCCGCGGTCCAGCCGGCGGCCTATTGCCCGCGGCGCAGCTCGGTCAGGACCGACTTGGCGACGGCCTTGAGCGTGTCGAAGACGCCCGCCCCGCTCGTGGCGCAGGCCTCGAACTCGGGCGCCTTGGTCGGGTTCAACACCTCGCGCAGCTGGTCCATTGGCGCCGCGTTGGGCAGGTCGCGCTTGTTGTACTGCACGACGTAGGGGAGCTTGTTGAGGTCGTAGCCCTGGTCGGTGAGGTTCAGCCTCAGGTTATCGAGCGATTCGATGTTGGCTTCCATCCGCTCGATCTGCGAATCGGCCACGAACACCACGCCGTCGACCCCCTTCAAGATCAGCTTCCGGCTGGCATCGTAGAAGACCTGCCCCGGCACCGTGTAAAGATGGAAGCGGGTCTTGAAGCCGCGGATCTCGCCCAGCGACAGCGGCAGGAAGTCGAAGAACAGCGTCCGCTCGGTCTCCGTCGCGAGCGAAATCATCTTCCCTTTCGCATCGGGGCTGGTCTTCGCATAGATGTAGTGCAGGTTGGTGGTCTTCCCGCACAGGCCGGGGCCGTAATAGACCAGCTTGCAGTTGATCTCGCGGGACGAGTAGTTGATGAAGCTCATGGCGACACCCGCAGACGGGCGTCAGTCCACGCGTGAGCGAAGGCGGCTTCGCCGCCGGAGCTCATCGCGGGAGGTTTGGAACCCTCCCAGGGTCCCAAGTCAATCATTGAACAGGTTGTCGATGTCGCTGTCGGTGATCTCGGTCAGGATCGACGGCTCGCTCTTGGCGGCGGCCTTCTTCGCCACCGAATCGAACAGCCGGACCATCTCGTCGGACGACTTCTTGACCCGCAGCCGCACCAGCCCCAAGGACGACCGCTCGTCGAACAGGACCACCAGGATGGCGCGCCCCCCCACCAGGGTGATGTGGATGTGGGTCTTCTCGCCCTCGTGGAACTGGCTGAAGAAGTCCTTCTCGCGAAGGATCTTCGAAATGCCGCCGGTGGCGGCCACGTTGCCAGCCGTCAGCGACGACAGCGACGTGACGTCCAGCTCGTCGACATCGCCGGCGTCGGCGATCGGCTGACCGTCGCGGCCAATCAATAAAACGGCTTTGGCGTTGGCATCCCGAGTGAGCCGCGCGCAGACGAGTGACATCTGCTGCTGCTCCTCGGGGTACATCACATCGGGGCCACTCATCGTAATCCTCGGCAGGTCGACATCGTGCTCCCTAGGGTTCCCACGAATATCACTCGCGAATCGGGGTTTCAAGCATTGTACCCGACTTGGGCGACGGCGGGTGACCTTTACATTTCGCGTCGTCCGTCAATAGCGCGGGCCAGGGTCACCTGGTCGGCGTACTCCAGCTCGCCGCCCATGGGGACGCCGGTGGCGATCCGGCTGGCGCGTACGCCCAGGGGGCGGAGCAGCTTGGCCAGATAGACCGCGGTGGCCTCCCCCTCGACGCTGGGGCTGGTGGCCAGAATCGCCTCGGTGACCGTCCCGTCGGCGCACCGCCGGAGCAGCTCGGTCACCCGCAGATCGTCCGGCCCTACGCCGTCCAGCGGCGAGAGCACCCCGTGCAGCACGTGGTACCGGCCGCGGTAGCCGCCGGCCCGATCAATCGCCACCACGTCCTGGGGCTGGGCCACCACGCAGACCATCGAGCTATCCCGCCGCTGGTCCCGGCAGATGGCGCAGGGGTCGCCCTCGGTCAGGTCGCAGCAGATCGAGCAGAACCGGATCTTTTGTCGCACCTCCCCGATGGCGGCGGCCAGCGCGGCCGCGTCCTCGGCCGAGGCGCGCAGGATGTGGAACGCCAACCGCGCGGCGGTCTTCTCCCCGATCCCCGGCAGCTTGCCGAGCTGCTGGACCAGCCGCGCGATCGGCGAGGGGTACATTCGCCGTCAGATCCCGCCCAGGCCGGGCGGCAGCGGCAGCCCGCCGGTCACCTGCGCCATGGCGGCTTCGGCGGACTCGCGCGCCCGGCCGAGCGCGAGGTTGACCGCGCCCACCACCAGATCCTCCACCATCTTCTTGTCGCCCAGGATGGCGGCGTCGATGACCAGCGAGAGCACCTCGCCTCGGCCGTTCGCGGTACAGCGGCAGAGCCCGCCGCCGGTCTCGGCCTCGACGGTGGTGCGCCCCAGCTCTTCGCGTACGCGCGCCACCTCGTTCTGAATCCGTTGCGCCGTCTCCAGCAGTCCTTTGAGGTCGGGCATCGACATCTACGTCTTGATCTCCTTGAGCGAGGCCCCGAACACGTCCTGGGCGCTGCGGATCACCGGGTGCTGACGGGCCTCCTGCTCGCGGCTCTTCCGGTCGGCCGCCGCGGCATCGTTCTCCTTACCGACCTCGGAGCGCATGGCTAGGCCGTTTCCACCGGGGCCACCGGCCTGCACGGTCACCCGCATCGGCCGGCCGAACGTGGCGGAGACAACCGCCTCTATCTCGGCGTGCGCCTTCTCCGCGCGACCGACGTCCACCTTCTGCCCGAAGGCCAGCGTGATGGCCCCCGCGCCTGCGGACAGGACGTCGGCGTGGGCCATCAGCGAACCCAACGACATGCTCTTCTTCTCGAACGTCCCGAGCGCCAGGCGCCAGAGATCATCGGATGACGCCGTGGCCGGCGCCGGAACTGAAACAGCCGGCGCCGCGACCACCGCGGGCGCGGGAGACGGCGGCGAAACCGGGACCGGCGCGGGCGCGATCGAGATCGCTTCCGCCGGCTCCGCGATGCCCGAGCTGGCTTCCACCTTGGGCATCGCCGGGCCCTTCTTCCCGGCGGTCGGTGCCGACCCGGCGGGCGTCTCCCAACCCTTGGTCAGCGCAGTGGCCGCAGGCGCAGGCGGTTTCATGCTCGGCGGCGCCCCTGTGCTGGACGGCGGTCCCGCAGCGCCGGCCGGCCGCGGTGAGCCCCGCAGCTTGCCCTCCAGCTCGTCGAGCCGCTGCAGCAGGTCGCCGAGCGGCACCATCGGCTCGGCACCGCATAGATCGATGGCCGCCATCTCAAAAAGCAGGCGCGGGGTCGGCAGGCGCGAAGCCTCGTCCACCGCCCGGGCCCAACGATCGAAGAGCACCGTGACGAGCCCCGGCGTCGCGCGGGCCGCCAGCGCGCGCACCTCGTCGATCTCCTCCGGCGTTCCGTCGATCAGATCGCCCGGATCGCGCCCACCGGCGCGGGTCACCGCCGCCATCACTTCGAGATCCCGCAAGAACCCCAAGAAGGCCCGCCCGAGCTCGCCCAAATCGACGCCCCGGTCGATCGCGCGGGCGATGAGCCGCAGCGCGGCCGCCGAATCGCGATCGATGGCGGCCCCAGCCAAGTCCACCAGGAGCCGCCGATCGGCGACCCCCAGCACATCGGCCGTCACCTCGGCGGTGAGCTGCTCGGAGCCGACGTAGGCGATGGCCTGATCGAGCAGCGACAGCCCGTCGCGAACCGAGCCGGCGGCTTGGCGCGCGACCAAGCGCACCGCCTCCGGCGTGGCGTCGATCTTCTCGGCCTCGAGCACCCCTTCGAGATGGGTGGCCAGCCGGGCGGTCGGGATCAGCTTGAAGTCGAAGCGCTGGCAGCGCGACAAGATGGTGGCCGGGATCTTATGCACCTCGGTGGTCGCGAAGACGAAGACCACGTGCGGCGGCGGCTCCTCCAGCGTCTTGAGCAGCGCATTCCAAGAATGCGCCGACAGCATGTGAACCTCGTCGATGATGTAGACCTTGCGTCGCGCGCGGGCCGGCAGGTAGCGCACCCCTTCCAGCACCGCCTTGGTCTCCTCCACCTTGGTGTTGGAGGCGGCGTCGATCTCGATGACGTCGACCGAGCGCCCAGCGACGATCTCCTGGCAGAAGTCGCAGACGCCGCAGGGCTCGGCCGTGGGCCCCTTCTCGCAAGAAAGCGCCTTGGCCAGGATGCGGGCCGCGCTGGTCTTGCCGACCCCGCGCGCCCCGGTAAAAAGGAAGGCGTGATGCACCCGCCCCTGCGCGATGGCGTTGGTGAGCGTGCGGGCCACGTGCTCCTGGCCGACCAGCTCGGAGAAGCGCTGGGGGCGATACTTCCGGGCCAGGACCAGATACGACACTGCGAGAATCTGACACAATAAAAAGCCGACCGGGCGGCGTTTTTGCGGCGTTTGTCGATCGTCCGACACCACCCGCGAGACGGGCTGCGATACCGGTTGCGACCCAGCTGAACGACGGGCTTGTCGGCCAACTACGGGTGCTTATCTGTAGTCGGTCATGCGGCTCGACAAACTGACCATCAAGGCTCGGGAGGCCGTCCAGGCCGCCCAGGAGCTGGCCGCCAGCCGCGGCCACCAAGAGCTGACCCCGGAGCACCTGCTCTCGGCGTTGCTCGACCAATCCGAAGGCGTCACCGGCGCCTTGCTGCGCAAGTTGGGCGTCGATCCGGCACTGGTTCACCAATCCACGGCCGAGTCGCTGGAAGGCCAGCCGCAGGTCCGCGGCTCGTCCGCAGACATCTACGTCGGCCGCCGCCTCCAGGATCTCCTGGAGGACGCCACCCGCCAATCCAAGGAGCTCAAGGACGAGTATGTCTCCAGCGAGCACATGCTGCTGGCCCTGCTCAGCAAGGACCACGGGGCCGCCAGCCGCGCCCTCAAGGACGCCGGCGTCCGCAAGAACGACTTCCTGAAGGCGCTGGCCGAGGTGCGCGGCACGCAGCGCGTGACCGACCCGGAGGCGGAAGGAAAATATCAGTCGCTGGCCAAGTACACCCGCGATCTGACCGAGCTGGCGCGCAGCGGCAAGCTCGACCCGGTGATCGGCCGCGATGAAGAGATCCGCCGCGCCATGCAGGTGCTCTCGCGGCGCACCAAGAACAACCCGGTGCTGATCGGCGATCCGGGGGTCGGCAAGACCGCCATCGTCGAGGGGATCGGCCTGCGCATCGCCACCGGCGACGTGCCGGAGTCGCTCAAGGACAAGAGGATCTTGGCGCTCGACCTGGGCGCGCTCATCGCCGGGACCAAATACCGCGGTGAGTTCGAGGATCGCCTCAAGGCCGTCCTCAAAGAGATCGAGGCCGCCGCCGGGGGCGTGATCCTATTCATCGACGAGCTGCACACGTTGGTCGGCGCGGGCGGCGCAGAAGGGGCCGTCGACGCGGCCAACATGCTCAAGCCGGCGCTGGCCCGCGGCGATCTGCGCTGCATCGGCGCCACCACGCTCGACGAGTACCGGAAGTACATCGAGAAGGACAAGGCGCTCGAGCGGCGCTTCCAGCCGGTCTACGTGGGCGAGCCGTCGCTCGAGGACACGGTAGGGATCTTGCGCGGGCTCAAGGAGCGCTATGAGGTTCACCACGGTATCCGGATCCGCGACGCCGCGCTGGTCGCGGCGGCACGGCTTTCGGACCGTTACATCTCGGGCCGACAGCTCCCGGACAAGGCCATCGATCTGGTCGACGAAGCGGCCAGCCGCCTCAAGATGCAGATCGACTCGCGGCCCGATCCCATCGATCAGATCGAGCGGCGGCTGACCTCGCTGGCCATCGAAGAGCAGGCGCTGGGCAAGGAAAAGGATGAGGCCTCACACAAGCGCCTGGGCGCAGTAGCGGCCGAGATCGCCGAGTTGCGCGAGCGCGCCGATCAGATGAAGAGCGTCTGGCAGCACGAGAAGAGCCTGATCGAGTCGCTGCGCAAGCTCAAAGAAGACGCCGAGGCCACCAAGACCGAGGCCGAGCTGGCCCAGCGGCGCGGCGATCTCAACCGCGCCGCCGAGCTGCGCTTCGGCCGCGCGCCCGAGCTGGAGAAGGCCACGTTCGCCAAATCGCTCGAGCTCAAGGAAGCCCAGACGCACGGGTCGTTCTTGCGCGAGGAGGTCACGGAAGAAGACGTGGCGGCCGTGGTCTCGAAGTGGACCGGCATCCCGGTCGACAAGATGCTGGAAGGCGAGCAGGCCCGCCTGCTGCATCTGGAAGAGCGCCTCCACGCGCGCGTCATCGGCCAAGACGAAGCGGTGGCGGCGGTCGCCAACGCGGTCCGCCGCTCACGCGCCGGGCTGCAGGATCCCAACCGCCCGATCGGCTCCTTCATCTTTCTGGGGCCCACCGGCGTCGGCAAGACCGAGCTGGCGCGCGCGCTGGCCGAGTTCCTGTTCGACGACGAGACCCACCTGGTCCGCATCGACATGTCCGAGTACATGGAAAAGCACGCGGTCTCGCGCCTCATCGGCGCCCCTCCGGGCTACGTGGGCTACGACCAGGGCGGTCAGCTCACCGAGGCGGTGCGCCGCCGCCCCTACTCCGTGATCCTCTTCGACGAGATCGAGAAGGCCCACCCGGACGTCTTCAACACCCTGCTTCAGCTGCTCGACGACGGGCGGCTCACGGACGGTCAAGGTCGCACCATCGACTTCCGAAACACGGTGGTGATCATGACCTCCAACCTGGGCAGCCAGCACCTGGCGGACTGGACCGACCTCGGTGCGCGCGACAAAGTAATGGACGAGCTGCGCCGCGCCTTCAGGCCGGAGTTCCTCAACCGGATCGACGACATCGTCATCTTTCACGCGCTGGGGCGGAACGAGATCGACAGCATCGTCGACCTCCAGCTGGGACGGCTCCGCAAGCTGCTGCGCGAACGCGATCTCGACCTCGAGCTGTCGCCCGAGGCCCGCACCTTCCTGGCCGACCAGGGGTACGACCCGCAATACGGGGCGCGCCCCCTCAAGCGGGCGCTGGTCCGCTACCTCCAGGATCCGCTGGCCAGGCAGGTCTTGGCCGGCGAGCTCCATCCGGGCGACACGATCCTGGCTGAGCGTCCGGCCGGCTCCGAAACCCTCACCTTCCGCCGCAAACCGCAGCAGCGCGTCGCGGTCATGTCATGATGGGATGACCACCCGACGATGAAAGATCTCTACAAGACCTTGGGGGTTGCCGAAGGAGCGGATGAGGCGACGGTCAAGAAGGCCTACCGCAAGCTGGCCAAAGATCTGCATCCCGACGTCACCGGCGACGACAAGAAGAAGACCGAACGCTTCAAGGAGATCAATGAAGCCTATGCGGTGATCGGCGACGAACAGAAGCGCAAGGAGTACGACCGCCTCAAACACGCGCCGGTGCGTCCGGACGGTATGCCCGAGGGGTTCGACGCCGAGGCCTTCGCGCGCACCTTCGGCGGACGCGCGCGCGCGACCAGCGGCGGGGTTGAGGTCGGTGGCGACTTCGACATGGGCGATCTCTTCGCCAACCTATTCGGCGGCCAAGGGGGGACTTCGGGCCAAGCCCAGAATCCGTGGGCCCGCGCCCGCAATCGCCCGGCCCGCGGCGCCGACATCGGCGGTCGGATCGAGGTCGCGTTCGCCGAGGCGGCGCTGGGCGGCAAACGCAGCGTGCGGACCGGCAGTGGCGGCAGCGTCGAGGTCAGCATCCCGGCGGGCGTCGAGAGTGGCGGGCGGTTGCGCCTCCCAGGCCAAGGCGCTCCAGCGCCCGGACGCGGCGGTACCGCCGGCGATCTCTACTTGGAGATCGAGGTCGCGGCCGATCCCAATCTGCGGCGCCAGGATTCCGACATCGAGCTGGACTTGCCAGTCACCATGAGCGAAGCCGCGCTGGGCGCCAAAGTGGAGGTCCCGACCATCGAAGGCCCCGTCACGGTGTCGATCCCGCCCGGCACCTCCAGCGGCGCCCGGTTGCGTCTGCGCGGCCGCGGGGTCAAGAATGCGGACGGCACCCGGGGTGACCAGTTCTGCCGCGTCGAGATCGTGACGCCGAAGATCAAGCCCGACGACGCAGAGACGCGCCACCTGTTCGAAGAGATCGCCCGCCGCACGAACACCGGACCCGTGAGAAAATTCTAGCCTTGCGTTTAATATCCCTTTTCCACGCCTCGGCATCAAAAGAGAGAGGTTCAAATCGATGAGCGTTGATTCCCCCAAGACCCTTCCGTTGCTCTCGCTCCGCAACTTGGTGCTGTTCCCCGGCGCCGTCATGCCGGTCGAAATTGGCCGCGCCAGCTCGCTGCGCTTGATCGAAGCGCTGGGCGGCAAAGGCGCGCGCGTGCTGGTCGGTACGCAGAAGGATGCCGACATCGAAGAGCCGGCCGGTGCCGACCTTTACACCACCTGCGTCGAGGGCGAGGTCGTTCGCATCGTCAAGGCGGCCGAGAACCGCGTGACCGCCGTCTTGCGCGGCACCGAACGCCGGCGCGTGACCGGATTTACCCAAGAAAAGCCCTACCTTCTGGCGACCTACGAGCCGCTGGTGGAGATCCGCAAGGACCCCATCGAGATCGATGGGCTCGGCATGGCGGTCTACGATGTCTCCAAGCAGTTGATCGCGATCTCGCCGGACATTCCCGACGAGACGGCGCAGGTGCTGGATCAACACAAGGAGCCCGGACGCCTGGGTGACATCGTTGCGGCGACCGTCGATCTGTCGCCGGAGGAGCGGGCCTCGCTGTTGGTCGAATCCGACGTGGCCGAGCGGCTGCGGCGCCTGTTGGTGCTGCTGCAGCGCAAGGTCGAGCTCATCAAGGTCAAACAGAAGATCGACTCGCAGGTGCGTGAGGAGTTCAGCAAGCACCAACGCGAGGCGGTCCTGCGCCAGAAGCTAAAGGCCATCCAAGATGAGCTCGGCGAGGGCGAGGACGCCAGCGACCTCGACGCCTTCGAGGAGAAGATCAAGGCCGCCGAGATGCCGGCGGACGTCGAGAAGACCGCGCGCAAGCAGCTCGATCGCCTCAAACAAATGGCCCAGTCCTCGGCCGAATACACCGTCCAGCGCACCTACCTCGAGTGGTTGGTCGAGCTGCCCTGGTCGAAGCGGACCCAGGATCGGCTGGACCTCGATCAGGCCCGCGAGATCCTCGACACCGATCACTACGATCTCAAGAAGGTGAAGAAGCGCATCCTCGAGTACCTGGCCGTGCGCAAGCTGGCGCCCGGTAAGAAGGGTCCGATCCTCTGTCTGGCGGGACCGCCGGGCGTCGGAAAGACCTCGCTCGGTAAATCGATCGCCCGCTCCCTCGGACGCGAGTTCATCCGCGTCTCGCTGGGCGGCGTGCGCGACGAGGCCGAGGTCCGCGGCCACCGCCGGACCTACATCGGCGCGCTGCCGGGTCGGGTGATCCAAGGAATGCGCCGGGTTGGTACCCGGAACCCGGTCTTCATGCTCGACGAGATCGACAAGCTGGGGGCCGATTTCCGCGGCGATCCTTCGGCCGCCCTCCTCGAGGTGCTCGATCCCGAGCAGAACTCCACCTTCTCGGATCACTACCTGGAGGTGAACTTCGATCTGTCGGACGTCATCTTCATCGCGACGGCCAACATGCTCGACCCGATCCCCCCGGCGTTGCTCGACCGCATGGAGGTGCTCGAGATCCCCGGCTACACCCGCGAGGAGAAGCTGGAGATTGCCAAGCGCCACCTGGTGCCCAAGCAGGTCGCCGAGCACGGGCTCGACGAGCAGAAGATCAAGCTGTCCGACGAGGCGCTGTCGACGATCATCGACCAGTACACCCGCGAGGCGGGCGTGCGTAACCTCGAGCGCGAGGTGGCGGGCGTCATCCGCGCCATCGCGGTCAAGGTAGCCGAGAATCAGCCTTACGATCCCAACCTCACCCCCGCCATCGTCGCGGACGTCCTGGGCGCGCAGAAGTACTACTCGGAGGCGGCGGAGCGCACAGAGATCCCGGGGGTCTCGACGGGCCTGGCCTGGACGCCGACCGGCGGCGACATCCTCTTCATCGAGGTGTCGGCCATGACCGGCAAGGGGAACCTGATCCTGACCGGCCAGCTGGGCGACGTCATGAAGGAGTCGGCGCGCGCGGGTCTGTCTTGGGTCCGCACCCACGTCGAAGATCTAGGCATCACGACCGACTTCGAGCGGACGGACATCCACCTGCACGTCCCGCAGGGGGGCGTGTCGAAGGACGGACCGTCGGCGGGCGTCGCGATCACCGTCGCGTTGGTCTCGCTGCTGACCAGCCGGCGGGTGCGGGGCGACGTGGCGATGACCGGCGAGATCACCTTGCGCGGCACGGTGCTCCCGGTCGGCGGCATCAAGGAGAAGGTGTTGGCGGCGCACCGCGCGGGCATCAAGCGGGTGGTCCTTCCGGAGCGCAATCGCAAGGACATCGTCGACGTCCCGGAGACGGTCACCAAAGAGATGGAGATCATGTTCGTCAAGAAGATCGACGAGGCCATCGAGCTGACCCTCGAAGCCATGCCGGTGGTCGTCGCGGGCCCCGAGACGGGCGCCGGCCCAGAGGTCACCGCCCGGGCGTAGTCCCAGCCCGAGGTGAACGCGGCGACGGACCGGTTCCGTCGCCGCGCCCGAAGATGGGTTGATGATCGGGTTAAAATTGCGACCTGATGTCCGAGGCGCCTAGCAAGTCATCTCGCCGCCCACCAGGCACCAAAACGATCGGTGACGCCGTCGGCGCTGCCGCGGAGACCCTGTCGGGGCTTCCCTTGCAAAGCGTCTACGGCCCCGGCGATCTCGGACCCGATTGGAACGCCGCCGACCGACTCGGCGAGCCGGGCAGCTACCCGTTCACCCGTGGGCCGCACGCCAGCATGTACCGCGGGAAGCTGTGGACCATGCGGATGTTCTCGGGGTTCGGGACGCCCGAGGACACCAACCGGCGGTTCTCGTTCCTGCTGGCGCAGGGGCAGACCGGCCTATCGACCGCCTTCGATATGCCCACGCTGATGGGCCTCGATCCCGACGACCCGCGATCGGCGGGCGAGGTCGGCCGCGAAGGGGTCTCGGTGGCGTCGGTGGCCGACATGGAGCGCCTGTTCGCCGGCATCCCGCTCGACGAGGTCACGACCTCGATGACCATCAACGCGCCGGCCGTCGTGTTGCTGGCGTTCTACGTGGTGGTCGCCGAGCGGCGCGGAATCCCGCCCGAGGCGCTGGGCGGCACGATCCAGAACGACATGCTCAAGGAATTCATCGCGCAGAAGGAGTGGATCTGCGGCGTGAAGCCGCACCTGCGCATCGTGCGCGACATGCTGGTCTACTGCACGCGGCGCATGCCGCGCTGGAACACCATCAGCGTGAGCGGCTACCACATCCGCGAGGCCGGCGCGACCGCCGTGCAGGAGCTGGCCTTCACGTTGGCCGACGGCATCGGCTACGTCGAGCTCGGGCGGCAGGCCGGCCTCGACGTCGACGAGTTCGCCCCCCGCCTGTCGTTCTTCTGGGACGTCCACAACGATTTCTTCGAGGAGATCGCCAAGCTGCGGGCGGCGCGGCGGATGTGGGCGCGGATCATGCGCGAGCGGTTCGAGGCCAAGAACCCGCGCACCTGGATGTTGCGCGCGCACGCGCAGACCGCCGGCGTCTCGCTGGTGGCACAGCAACCGCTCAACAACGTGGTGCGCACCACGTTGCAAGCGCTGGCCGCCGTGCTGGGCGGAACACAGTCGCTCCACACCAACAGCTTCGACGAGACTTACGCGCTGCCGACCGAGGAATCGGCGTCGTTGGCGCTGCGCACCCAGCAGATCATTGCCGAGGAGTCGGGCATCCGGGCGGTGGCCGATCCGCTGGGTGGCAGCTACTTCGTCGAGGCGCTGACCGATCGCATGGAGGAGGCGGCCGAGCGCCTGATCCGCACCATCGACGAGATGGGCGGCATGGTGGCGGCCGTCGAGGCCGGATGGCCCCAGCGGGAGATCGCCGCCTCCGCCTATCGTACCCAACGTCAGATCGACAGCGGCCAGCGGGCGGTGGTCGGCGTCAACCGACATGTGACGGCGCAGGCCGCGGCCAGCATCCCCACCTTGAAGATCGACGGTATGCCGGAGACGGTGCAGCTGACGGCCATCCGGGAGCTGCGGGCGCGGCGCGACGCCGCAACGGCTCGCGCGGGACTGGACCAAGTCCGACGCGCCGCCGAGGGCGAAGGCAACCTGATGGAGGCCGTTCTCGCGGCGGCGCGGCACGACGCCACGCTGGGAGAGATCTGTCAGATCTTTCGCGAAGTTTTCGGTGAATATCGCGATCCTGCCGAGATCTAGCGCGCTAAGTTAGCGCCCATGGCGACGACACCGGGCGTGGGGCAAGACATCGAGGCACTGTGCGGCAAGTGCGGCCAGGTCTGGCATGTCGTGATGGCCAAGATGGGCGACAAGATCGCCAAGGTGGTCTGCAAACGCTGCAACGGCCAACACCGCTACCGCAACGAGAACGACGAAATCGCCGAGCCCGGGCGGCCGGCGGGTGCGGCCCGCGCCTCCACCGCGTCGAAGTCCGCGCGGGCGCGAAAACCGTCGCCGATGCCGGCCATCCCCGCCTTCGACCCGGCCAAACCGGCGCGCCCCTACGCCGGCAGCGCCAGCTATGCCGCCGGCGAACGGATCGCCCACCCCAGCTTCGGCATCGGGGTGGTAGCGGGATCGCCGGGAGCTGGCAAGGTCGAGGTGATCTTTCCCTCGGGCGTGCGCGTGTTGGCCGCCGCCAAGGCCGTCTCCAGCCTGGCACGGCCGATCGCCACCGCCAACGCGCCCATCGCCGACCGACCTCCGCGATGACGCGCGGCCCGGCGCGCCGCCGATCGTGAAGCTGCCGCGGGTCGCCGTACGCAAGCGCCTGACGCGCGCGATCCGCGGCGGACACCCCTGGATTTACCGGGAGGCGCTGGCGGCGGCGCCGCCGCTGCCGGACGGTGCGACCGTCCTGGTGGTCGACACCGACGACCGCGCGCTCGGCTGCGGCTTTTGGGACGCCACCTCTCCGATCGCGGTGCGCGTCCTCGGTGAGGTTCGGCAGGCCGACCTACCGGGCGAAATCGACCGGCGCATCGCCGACGCCCTCGGCCGCCGGTTGGCGGCGCTCGATCGGGGCCAGACCGACGCCTTTCGCTGGATTCACGGCGAGGCCGATCGCCTGCCGGGGATCCATCTCGACGTCTACGGTGCCGCGCTCAGCCTGCGCTTCGACGGCGCCGGCGCGCGGGCCTTTTACCGCGATCTGCCCGCGCGCCTACGCGTCGCCGCCGCCGCGGCCGATCTCCCCGTCGACACGATCGTCGAGCGCCGGCCGCGCGGCGGCGACGCGGACGCCGGCGGTGGGGCCAAGGTGGTGTCGGGCGGCCCGCCGGCCGAAGAGCTCGAGGTGCGCGAGAACGGCCTGCGCTTCGGGGTCGACCTCCTGCGCGGTCAAAAAGGCGGGCTGTTCCTCGATCAGCGCGAGAACCGCGCGCTGGTCCGCACCTTGGCCAGCGACCGGCGGGTCCTGAACCTGTTCGGCTATACGGGCGGATTTTCGATCTACGCCGCCGCCGGGGGCGCGCGGCAAACCGTCACCGTCGACGCGGCGGCGCCCGCCATCGCGGCCGCGCGACGGAACTTCGAGCGCAACGGCCTACCGATCGACAACAGCGCGCGCTTCGCCGCCGAGGACGCCTTCGCTTACCTGGCGCGCGTGGAGGCCGAGGGGGCGCGGTTCGACCTGGTGATCTCGGATCCGCCCAGCTTCGCCCCCAACCGCCGCGCGCTCGCCACGGGCCTGGCGGCCTACCGCCGGCTGCACCGACTGTGCGCGGCGGTGGCGGCCCCGGGCGCGATCTTCTGCGCCGCCTCCTGCTCGAGCCACGTCGACCGGGAGGCCTTCCTCGCGACCGTCCACGACGGCGTCCGGGAAGCCGGCCGGCGGGCCGAGCTGCGCGAGCTGCGTGGAGCCGGCTTCGATCACCCGGTGGTTCCTCAGTTTCCGGAAGGCGGTTACCTGAAATTCGCGGTCTTGGCTCTATGATGCGCGCGATGAATGCGGCCACCCACCCCAACCAGCGTCTGGCGACGCCGGCCTACCGCTGGTCGATCGGGCTGTTTCTGGCGCTGGTCCAATCGGCCATCTACTTCGGGATCGGACACGCGCACCTGCAGCGGTCCACCGAGCTCCTGCGCACGCACCTCGACGATGCGCTGCCGTTCTGGCCCTGGACGGCTTGGTGCTACCTGCCGTTTTACGCGGCGACCTTCCTGATCGCGATCGGTGGCTTCCGGCGACGCTGGCTGTTCGACCGCACCGTGCAAGCGGTGCTGCTCGTGATGTTCCTGGGCGCGCTCGGACACCTCTTCGTCCACGCCGAGTACCCGCGGACCGTGCTGTATCCACCCTACCCCGATCTGTCGAGCGCCTTCCTGGCATCGGTCCAGCACATCGATCCCCCCGGCAACGTCTTCCCTTCCCTGCACGTGGCGCACACCACCATGCTCTCGCTGCTGCTCATCAAGGACCGGCCGGTGCTGGGGCGGATCGCGCTGGTCATGGCCACCACGCTGGCGATCTCGACGC
>DASRLC010000318.1:0-22095 GCA_035648655.1 Polyangia bacterium | reverse complement strand
AACGGGCCGCGATTGCCGATGCCGAGCTGCACCTGGTGGGTCCGCTGCGGCTGTCGACCACCTTTCTCGGGGCTTACGCCGGACTTTTTCGTCATTGGCCGCACGTCCCCAAAAGCCAGCTCCCAGCCCGCTACGCGGCCGCCGATCTGCTCGCCTTCCCCACGCTTGGCGATGGCTTCGGGTTGGTCATCCAAGAGGCCATGTGCTGCGGGACGCCGGTCGTCACCACCCCCTGCGGCGGCGGTCCCGAATGCATCTCCGATGGCCAAGACGGTTGGTTGGTCCCCGCCCGAGACATCGACGCGCTGGTCGAGCGGTTTCGCGCCGCGGCCGCGAACCGCGACGGCGTCTTTCAAATCGGTCGGGCGGCGCGGTCCCGGGCGGAACGCTGGACCTGGCGCGACGCCGGCCGGTCGCAGGTGCGGAGCTTGGGGCTCTGATGCGGGTCCTTTATCTGAATCCGTACTCGCAGGAGGTCAGCGGGCCCGACGAGAGCCTTCGAACCTTGCTGGCCGCGCTCATCCCGCGGGGCGTCGAGGCGCACCTCGTGCTGCCGGCGCCCGGACCGCAGGTGCCGCGCTATCAGGCGCTGGGCGTCACCGTCCATTTCGCGCCGCTGGCGGTGCTGCGTCGCGATCTGTCGGTCGGCGCGGCGCTGTATCCCGCCCGGCTGGCGCGCGCGACGGCCGCGGTCGCCGCGATCGCGCGCCGGGTGGACGCCGACCTGATCCACACCAACATGGAAGTCCTGCTGGAGGGCGCGATCGCGGCGCGGCTCCTGCGCATTCCGCACGTGCTCCACTATCGGGGCAATACGCTCGATCGACCCAAGTTGGCGTTCGATCTGCTGGTCGCGCTCTGGACCCGGGGCGCCGATCATCTCTACTGCATCTCGGGCGCGACGGCCGAGGTGTTTCGCAAGCGCGGCCACCACGCCGGGGTGGAGGTCTTGTACAACCCGGTCGACGTGGCCAGATTCGGCGCGGCTGCGACCTCGGCGGACGTTCGTTCGGCTCTGGGCGGCGAGCCACTGGCCCCGCTCATCGGGACCGTCGGCCGGATTCACCCCCGCAAGGATCTGGAGACCTTTGTCCGCGCCGCTGCGCTGGTCGCGGCGGAGGTCCCCGCCGCGCGGTTCGTCATCGTGGGCGCGGTGGAGGCCCCGATCGAGAAGGCCTACTTGGAGCAGGTGTCGGTGTTGGTGCGGACGCTGGGCCTGCGGGATCGCGTGATCTTCGCCGGCGCCCGCCGCGACGTGCCGGCCGTCATGCGCGCGCTGGACGTCTTCGTGCTGACCTCGCGACACGAGGGCTTCGGCCGGGTCGTCGCCGAGGCAATGGCGGCCGCACGACCGGTGGTCGCCACGGATGAGGGTGCACTGCCCGAGCTGCTGGCGGGCGGGACGCTCGGTCGGCTGGCCGCCGCCGAGGACCCGGCCGGGTTCGCGCGCCAGATCCGGGGCCTGCTCGCGGATCGGGCGGCGGCCACGGCGCTGGGCGTCGCCGCGGCCGTGGCCGCCCAGCAGTTCGATTCCCAGGCCATCGCGGCGCGGGTCTGGACCCGTTACCGGGGCCTGGTCGACGGCGTCGATCGGGGTTAGGCGAAGCGCTGTGCCCAGCGCTCGAGCGAGGTGAGGGCGAACAGCTTGCGCCCGACGTCCTCGCCGGCGAGGTGGCGATCGATGAGAGCCTGCACGGCGCTGGCGTCGAACCCGAGATCCTGGACCAGGGTCCCCTCGGTCAGATGGGAACGCAAGGCTTCGGCGGCCGGCTCTCGAAACCAGCGGTCGACCGGAATCTCGAAGCCGCGTTTGGGCCGATTGGCCAGCCCCACGCCCATGCGCGGTTGTAGGAGTTGGCGCATGAGGCTCTTGTCTCGGATGGGGCCGATCTTGTGGCGCGGCGGCAACCCCAATCCAAATTCCACCAGCTCACGCGACAGGAACGGAACGCGCACCTCGAGGCCGTGCGCCATCGAGAGCTTGTCGGCCTTCACGAGCAGGTTGTCGAGCAGCATGGTCTGACAATCGACGTACTGCAGGCACTGCACCGGATCGAGCCGCAGATCGTGCGCCGTCGAGAACAGAGACTCGTACCGCGCCAGCGCCGCGTCGGGACCTTCCCCCACCAGAGCCCGTCGCTCGTCGGCCGTGAAGATGTCGAACCAGGCCAGGTAGCGCGCCGGCGTGTCGAGCTGCACGGAGGTGGCCACTTTCGCCGCGCGCCGCGCGACGTTGAAGATGCCAAGCGATCGGGAGGGGAGCTGTCCCGTGATGCCGAGGACCTGGTTCGCATGGCGCAGCAGAAATGGCCGCAAGTCGTCGACGACCGGACCCCAGAAGTAGCGGGCGTATCCCCCCAGCACCTCGTCGCCGCCCTCGCCGGAGAGCGCGACCTTGACGTGCTGGGCGGTACCGCGGCAGAGGTACCACAAGGGCAGCACGGCGCTGTCCGCCATCGGTTCCTCGAGGGCGTCGACGATGGGGGCCAGATCGCCGAGGTTCGCCGGCCCGAGATCGATACGGATGTTCTGGTTGCCCGCCCGCGCGGCGACCAGCGCCGCATAATGGGTCTCGTCGCCCCGATCGGAGGCGGTGAAACCGATCGAGAAGGTCTTGGGCGGGGCCGCATGTTGATTCGCGAAGATCGTGAGCGCGCTCGAGTCGAGGCCCCCCGACAGGAATATTCCCGTCGGAACGTCGGCCATCAGGTGGCGGCGCACCGAGCTGTTCAGCAGCTCGCGCAGGCGCTCGAGGAGCACGTCCGGCCGGGTGTCTTCGAGGGCGGCCGGCATGAGGCGATAGAACGTTTCGACCCGCGTCTGCCCGGTCGCGAGGTCGATCTCGTGCAAGCTCCCCGGCGCCAGCTTGCTGACCCCTTCGAAGGCGGTGAGCGGCGACGGGATGTAGCCGAGGCGGAGAAACGTCTGGGTGAACGAGGGGTCGACCGACAGGGGTCCTTCTCCGTCGAGCGCCAACGCCCGCAGCTCGGAGGCGAAGGAGAGCTGCTGGGGGGTGCGGCGGAGGTAGAGCGGCTTGATGCCGAACCCATCCCGCGCCAGGAAGAGGCGCTGGCGCCGCCGATCGTAGAGCGCGAACGCGAACATCCCCTCCAGCCGGCGGGTCATCTCCAGCGCGCCGAGCTGCTCGTAGCCGTGGACCAGCACCTCGGTGTCGCTGTTGCCGCGGAAGGTGTGTCCGCTCATGGCGAGGCGGGAGCGCAGATCGCGGTGGTTGTAAATCTCGCCGTTGAATATGACGGCGACCGATTCGTCTTCGTTGAACAGTGGCTGGTGCCCCGAGGCGCTCAGATCGACGATCGAGAGCCGCCGCATCCCGAGGCCGATCCCAGCCTCGGTCAGCACGCCCTGGTCGTCGGGGCCGCGGTGGCGGATGCTGTCGTTCATCTGCTGGATCTCGTCGCGCCCAACGGATCGGCCGTCGAAGCGCAAGATTCCGACGATGCCGCACATGCTCAGCTGGCCTTGGCGATCACGTCGCGGTAGACGGCGATCATCTCGGCCGCCGCCCGATCCCAGTTGAACTGGGCCGCGCGGCCGAGCCCGCGTTCGACGAGCGCGCCCCGCAGCTTGTCATCGGTGAGGACGGTGACGACGTGCCAGGCCAGCGTTTCGACATCTTCCGGATCGGCGGTGAGGGCCGCATCGCTCACGACTTCGTCGAGCGAGCCGGCTCGCGAGCAGACCACCGGCGTGCCCGAGGCCATCGCCTCCAGCGGTGGCCAGCCGAACCCCTCGTAGAGCGAGGGGAAGAGCAGCAGATCGACCGCATTGTAGAGCGCCGGAATGTCATGGTCCGCGATGGCGCCCAGCTCCACCACGCTCGACCTCACGTTCAGCTTGTCCGCCAGGGCGCGGTCTTCGGCGCCGAGGGGACGTCCCACGCGCACCAGTCTCAGGTCGAGGCCCTCCTGCCGGACGCGGCGCAGCACGCGCAGCGTGCCCGAAATGTTTTTGTAAAAGGCCCGGCCGATCTGCAGCGCCAGCGGACCATCCCCCAGCGCGAATCGGCGGCGCAGCAACTGGCCGCGTGCCGGATCTCGCGCGAACGATTGGTTCAACCCCGGATAGATGACGGTGACACGATCGGGGTCGATCCCGACGAGCCGGACCAGGTCTCGCTTGGTCTGGGTCGAGTCCGCCACCACCATCGCCGCGCGTTTCATGATCTCGAGCGAGATCCGAAACAGCTGCAGCGCGACCGGTGGAACGTGGGCACCGCCAATCCGCCCCGCGGCCAGGACCAGCAAAATGAGGTCGTGGCAAGTGACCACCGTACGGCGCGCGTCGAGGCTGGCCACCAAATATCCCTGTCCGTGGTCGACGAGGTGGTTCACGTCGGCCCCCAAGTGGCGGACCAGCCGCGGGTAGACTGCGAATCGGCCGACGTAACCGTCGATCTTCACCCAGACGCCGGACGCCGCCCGCCAGGCGTCCGGCACCACGTCGGGCGGACGCAGGCGGGACAATTGGACGTGGCGGCGAAGCAGGGCGTCCCCCAGCCGGTCCGCGTAAAGGCGCATGCTCGGCTGCTGCTCGTCGCGGTAGTTGTGCAACACGGCGACCCGCAGGTCGGGAGCTCTCTCCGAGAAAGATGAGGTCATGTCGGTCGGGTTCGGCTAGAGGTTGGGGTGTCGGGAGCGGTCGAACGAGCTAAGATATACGACCGGACGGCCGACTCGGGCCGGGATCTGCGTGGAACTTCTCTTATACTTCGGGGCGGTATGAACATCCTTGGTATCAATGCTTTTCACGGTGACGCGTCGGCGGCGCTGGTCAAAGACGGAGTTTTGGTGGCAGCGGTCGCGGAAGAGCGGCTCAACCGCCGCAAGCACTGCGCCGGCTTCCCCGCCCTGGCCGTCAAGGCCGTCCTGGCCGACGCGGGCGTCTCGCCGGCCGACCTGGATCACGTGGCGGTCTCCCGCGATCCGAAGGCCAACCTCCACAAGAAGATTCTTTTCGCCATCCAGAAGCGGCCGTCCTTCACCAAGCTGGTCAAGGATCGCCTGGCCAACGTGGCCAAGGTCCGCGGGGTGGACGAAGCGCTGGCCTCCGCGCTGGGGATCGAGCGGCGGGCGCTGCGCGCCAAGATCCACTCCGTCGAGCACCACAAGTCGCACATCGCCAGCGCCTTCTTCATTTCGCCCTTCGAAGAGGCCGCCTGCCTCTCGATCGACGGCTTCGGCGACTTCGTCTCCACGATGATGGCGGTGGGACGCGATCGGGACATCGAGATCCTGGATCGGATCGAGTTTCCGCACTCCGCGGGGCTGTTCTACACGGCCATCACGCAGTTCCTCGGCTTTCACAGGTACGGCGAGGAATGGAAGATGATGGGGCTGGCGCCTTACGGAAAGCCGCTTTACGTCGAGCAGCTCCGTCGGGTCATCCACCCGGTCGAGGGCGGCCGATTCGAGCTCAACCTCGACTACTTCCGGCACCACAGCGAGGGGGTCGAGATGACCTGGGACGACGGCTCGCCCCAGATGGGGCTGGTCTTTTCGCCCAAGCTGAGCGAGCTGCTCGGCCCCGCCCGCGATCCGGAAGATCCCGAGTTCTTCGCCAAGTGGGCCGACATCGCCCACAGCGCGCAGGTGGTCTACGAAGAGATCTTCTTCCATGTGCTCACCGAGCTGCAGCGGCGCACCGGCATGACCAAGCTCTCGCTGGCGGGGGGATGCGCGCTCAACTCGGTCGCCAACGGCAAGATCTTCGAACGCACCAAGTTCCGCGAGCTGTACGTCCAGCCAGCCGCCGGCGACGACGGCACCGCCATCGGGGCCGCCTTCTACGTCGAGCACGCCATCCTCAAGCGACCGCGCCACTTCGTGATGCGCGACGCCTATACGGGCGCCGGGTTCGATGACGCGCAGGTCGTGGCCGCCATCGAGAAGGCCCGCGGCAATGGCTGGGATCCCAAGATCAGCGTGCGCCGACTGGACGACGCGGACCTCTTCCGGGAGGTCGCGGCGGCGGCGGCCGACGGCAAGGTGGTGGGCTGGTTCCAGGGGCGGATGGAGTTCGGGCCGCGAGCGCTCGGCAACCGCTCGATCGTGGCCGACCCGCGCCGAGCCGACATGAAGGACATCCTCAACCGGCGCATCAAGCACCGCGAGACCTACCGCCCGTTCGCACCGAGCGTGCTGGAAGAGAAGGCGGCCGACATCTTCGAGCGCAGCGAACCGTCCCCCTTCATGCTGATGGTCTACAAGGTCACGGAAGGGCAGCGTGCGCGCATCCCGGCCGTGACCCACGTCGACGATACGGGGCGGCTGCAGACCGTCAGCGCCAGCGTCAATCCTCGTTACCATGCTCTGATCTCCGAGTTCGATCGCCAGACCGGCGTGCCGCTGGTGCTCAACACCAGCTTCAACGAGCACGAGCCGATCGTCGCGACGCCCGGCGAGGCGCTGGCCTGCTATCTCAAGACGCGCATGGATGTTCTGGCGCTCGGAAACTGGGTCCTGACCCGACCGCCCGAATGAGAACAGCGGCCGTCGCCTTCATTCTGTCGATGCTGTGCGGGACGATCCTGACGCCGATCGTGCGTCGGCTCGCCCACCACTTCGGACTGCTCGACCACGCGCTGTCGCCCCGCAAGATCCACGGCCGGCCGGTGCCCCGGCTGGGGGGCATCGCCATCGTCATCGGGTTTTATGCGCCTCTCGTGGGGTTGCTATTTTTTCACTCTGACGTCGGCGGGATGTTCATCGCCGACCGAAACCATACCATCGGGCTCTTCGTGGGCGGACTGGTGATCGCGCTGCTCGGCCTGTACGACGATCTGCGCGGGGCGGGGGCGGTTCGGAAGTTCATCGTTCAGTTTCTCGTCGCCGGCTTCCTTTACCGGCTCGGTTTCCGGATAGACGCGCTGGCCAACCCCTTCGGCAATCCGATCGCGCTCGGCTGGATCGGCCTACCGTTCACGCTCCTCTGGATGGTGGGGGTCGTGAATGCCCTCAACCTGATCGATGGCCTCGACGGCCTGGCCGGCGGGGTGGCCTTGGTGGCCGTCACCATCACCTTCCTGGTCTCGCTCCAGCGCGGCCATCCGCTGATGATGCTGTTCTCGGCGGCGCTCGCCGGTTCAATCGTCGGCTTTCTGTTCTACAACTTCAATCCGGCCTCAATCTTCATGGGCGACACGGGGAGTATGTTCCTCGGCTTCGTGCTGGCCGCGACCGCGGTGGAGACCAACCAGAAGGCCTCGACGGCCGTGGCGGTCATCATCCCGACCGTGGCGCTCGGCTTGCCTATCATGGATACGCTCCTGGCGATCGGCCGGCGGGCCTGGCGCGGTCGTCCTCTCTTTCAAGCCGACAAGGAGCACATCCACCACCGCCTGATGGCGCGCGGCCTCAGCCATCGCCAGGCGGTGCTGGTGCTCTATGGTTTCTGTGTGATTTTGGGCCTGGCCGCGCTGCTGCTCACGTACGGCAACAGTGGACAGGCGGCGCTGCTACTGGTGGTGCTGGCGGTCGTGGCGGTGATATTCCTTCGAACGCTGGGATATTTCCGCCTGGGCGCCAACAGCGCCGTCGAAAGGAAGCGAACCCGCGCCCTCCGGGCGGCCGTCCGTCCATTCAGCCAGCGCCTGCGGCTGACCAAAACGCTGGAAGAGATCCGGCCGGTGGTGACGGAGGCGATCTCGGTTTTTGGGGCGGTGGGGATGAATCTTCGGCTCGGCACGTCGGTCGATGGCGACGGCGGAAATCTCTTCAGCTCGGGCCTCGATGGCCTCGGAACCGGATCGAACGTCTTCAGGGCTCAGTTCGTGATTCCGGTCCCCGGCGGCAAAGCCACCGAGCAGCTCCTCGAGCTGGTCTGGTGCGACGGCCGCCGCGAGATCGATCGCGACACCGAGATCGCCGTCGATATCCTGTGTGAGTACCTGGGCGACGCCTTCGAGGCGGTCAAGGACTCGACCGGCGTGGCGTCTTCACCCCCGCCGACGGCCAGCAAGCGCGCGTAAGCTGAGCGCTTCGGGATCGGGGCAGATGAAAGGAACCGTGCATCCCTCGCGACGCAGGTCGTGCGCCAGCAAAATTCGCAGCACCGCATCGAACCGGATCTCGGGCGACGCGCCGACCAGCCGCTCGAGCTTGGCTGTATTTCCGATCAGCGGTGCGCGCTCGGCCGTCCTGACCAGGGTGTCGTCGACCCGAACGTACTTTTGCCAGTCCAGATCGACCAGCCCAAAGGCTTGCGAGACCAGCTCCCGAACCGTGTGGCCTTCGCCGGTTGCCACGACGAAATCATCCGCCATGTCGAGATCGAGAAGCGCCACCGAAAACGCGGCATACTCTGGCGCATAGCCCCAGTCGCGGACGGTGTCCAGATTGCCGAGCGCGATGTGATCGCGCTTACCCGCCACGATGTCGGCCACGCCGCGGGTCACCTTCCGAAAGACGAACTCCGCGGTCCGCCGCTCCGATTCGTTGGTGAAGAAGATGGCGTTGGTCGCGAACTGCTTATAGTGCTGCCGGTAGGCCCGGACCGTGTGGTAGGCGAACGATTTCGCGATACCGTAGGGATTGACAGGACGAATCGCGGTGTCCTCATCCTGAGGCGATCGCTCCGCGCCCGCGAACAGCTCGCTGGATCCAGCCTGCAGCAAACGACAGTGGGGGGACGCCCGACGCACCGCCTCGAGCAGTCGGACCACGCCCAGGGCGGTGTACTGCGCGGTCAGGATCGGCTGGGTCCAAGACGAGGGGATGAAGCTCTGGGCGCCAAAGTTGAAGATCCGATCCGGTCTCGTCTCTTCCAGGATCGACAGCAGTGAGTACTCGTCCAGAAGATCGCCCGTGATGGGCCGATAGGGCAGCGCGGTGTCGCCAGCCGCGCGGCCCACGGTGGATTGGCGAATGACGCCCCAAACCGTGTCGCCCCGTCCCGCCAGCTGCTGGGCGACGTAGAAGCCCAGCTGGCCCGTCACGCCGGTTACGAGCGCAGTCCCCATGCTCGGCCGGCGGCCCTAGCTGGTCGCTTTGTTTTCGGGACCATTGCCGTACGTGTAGCCGTAGCGGTAATAGTTCCGATAGTAGTACTCGTACCCGTAGGCCGGATTGGAGAAGTCGATGGCGTTCACGACCACGCCGAAGAGGCGCGCCTTGGCCGTGGCCAACTGGCGGCGCGCATGCATGGCGGCCTCCCGCGTCGTCTCGCCGGCTTTGATGACCAGGACCACGCCGTCCGCCAGGTTCCCGAGCACCGCCGGATCGGTCACGGCCGAGGTGGGCGGCGAATCGAGAATGATCCGGTCGTAGAGCTTGGCGCATTCGGCCAAGACCGCAACGAAGCGGCTGGTATGCAGCAGCTCCGACGGATTCGGCGGCACCGGCCCGCAGGTGAGCACGTCCAGGTTCGGCACGTCCGTCCGCTTGATGGCCTCTTCGAGGCTGACCTTACCGACGATAACCGAGGAGATCCCGGTCTGATTGGGCACGCCGAAAGATCGGTGAAGCCGCGGCCGGCGCATGTCGGTATCGACGATCAGGACACGTCCCCCGGCCTCGGCCATGGTGACGCCCAGGTTGATCGCGGTGGTCGTCTTGCCCTCTTGCGGGCTGGGACTGGTGACGACCATGATCTTGAGCGGCCGGTCGGGAGACATGAAGAGGATGTTGGTGCGAATCGACCGGCAGCACTCGGCCGCCACGGACTTGGGGTCGAGAAACACACCCAGGTCGCGCTCCCGAAGATTGTCACCCACCTGCACCGATTCCGCCCCCGGCGCCGCACCGATGATGGGAACCAGGCCGAGCACCGGGGTGCCCAGGAATTGTTCGACGTCGGCCTGGGTCTTGAGGGTGTTGTCCAAGGCCTCGATGGCGAAGGCGAGCCCGACACCGGTACCCAGACCCAACAGCAAACCCATCAAGAGGTTCTGAATCGGTTTCGGTCTGACGGGCGCGCCCGGCACAATCGCGCGCTCCAATACCCGCACGTTGTTGGTCTTCATCGGACCGGTGATATCGATCTCTTTCTGGCGGGCGGCGATGATGCCGTACATCTTCTCTTCTTGCTCGGACGCCCGCTGCAGCGGCTTGTATTCAACCTCGATCTTGGACAGCTCGATGGCTTCGTTCTTCTGCTGCTCCATCAGGCCCTTGAGTGCGTGCTCGTTGTCGAGGAGCTCCTGATAGGACTTCTCGAACGCCGTCAGCACTGCGTCGATCTCCTGTTCGTACGCCTTGCGGATGGTGTCCATCTGACCGGTGACGGCCTTGATCTTGGGGTGCTCGGGGCCATACCGGGACGACAGATCGGCGAGATCCTTGCTGAGCTGGACGTAGGAATCGCGCAGCTTCTGAATCGTTTCCTTCTCCCGAATCTCGGGGAGGGTCTCCTCATCGGCAATGTTGGCGCGCGCGCGCTGGATCATCTTCCGCTTGGCGTCGAGCTCGATCAGCTTGATATGCAGGTCCGTGAGCTTGCCGTTCACGCTGGCCAGGTTCTGACTGAGCATGCTCTGTTTGTCGTCGAGGCTGACCGCCAGCAGATTTCGATCCTTCTTGTATTGGTAGAGCTTGAGCTCCGAGCCTTCGAGCTGCCGCTTGAGATCGACTTCCTGTTCGGCCAGCCAGGCCATCGCCGAGCGCGCCCCCTCGAGCTTGTAGTCGAGGTTGTACTCGATGTAGGTGTCGGCAACGGTGTTCGCGATCAGAGCGGCGCGCTGGGGCTTTCGATCGGTGACCGTGATCAGCGCGAGCCGCGAATCCTTGAGCGGCTTGACGCTGACCTGGCCGGCGACGGCGCGTCCGAGGTCAGACAGATCGCGGCCCGGCCCCACCGCCCCCGCGTAGTCGGGGTCGTACTGCAGCCCGAGCTTTTCGGCGGTCCTCTGCCCGACGGTGGTCGATTGAATGATCCGATACTGTGTTTCGTAGAACTCCTTATTGGCCCAGAAGCTCCCGGTCCCCAGCTCGACGACGTCCTTCGAGCCGGGAAGCACCTGCGGTGCCATCGTCTCGATGATCACCTGACAGGTCGCTTCGTAAATTTTGGGCTGGCGGTAGGTGTAAACGAATGCGATCACCGTGGCGACAATCATCGACAGCACGACGAACGGCCACCGCTTCCGGACCGTCCGCCAATAGGCGCGGAGATCGAGCTTCGATCCTTGGCCCTCGCCAATGAGCTCGCTGGCCGACAGATCTGGGGGTGGACTCACGGCGGTAGTTTATAGTTCGCTACCTCCATGCGCAAGCCAGGGACATGACGCCCCCCCCGTCGGGGCCGGCTGGCCGTGACTTTCTGTTCGTTCAATCGACCACCGAGGTCGGCGGGGCGGAAACCGTCCTCCTCAACCTCTTCGAAGCCAGCGCCGAGCTCAGGGCCCGGGGGGTCGTGGCGACCTTGGGGTTCGGTTCGGGCGATCTGCCCCAGCGGCTGCGCGCCCTCGGGGCCGAAGTGGTGGAAATCCCGCGCGTCCGCCTTCGGGAGGCGATGCGCCTGCCCCGCACCTTTTCGGCGTTGCGCACCTTGGCCCGTTCACGGGGCGTGCGCGTGGTGGTCGGGAACGGCGCCCATCCGCAGGTATTCGGCGGCTTGATCGCGCGGCTTTCGGGCGCCCGTTCGGCGTTCCTGGTCCACATGATCTATCAGACGCAACTCTGGAAGAACGATCCGCGCGACGTGCTGGCGTTGCTCGGTCCGTGCGATCTCATGCTGGCGGTTTCGCGGGCCGCGCAGGCCCCCTTGGGCGCGCTCCGCCCGACTGTCCGGAACCAGAGCTTTTATGCCGGCACGCCCCACCGGGAGGTCGCGGCGGCCGATGCGCTGGCGGCGCGCCATGAGCTGGGCGCTGGACCCGACGATATTCTCTTCGGCGTATTTGGACGGCTGCAGCGCTGGAAAGGTCAGGATGTCTTCGTAGAGGCTGCGGCGGAGGTCGCTCGGGCCCGCCCTAGGACCCGATTCGCGATCGTCGGGGGCTCCGTTTTCGGCCTCGAGCCGGAGTTCTTCACCGGTCTCGAGCGCCGCGCCAAGGAGCTCGGCCTCGGCGAAAGGATCCGCTTCACGGGTTTTCGAACCGACGCCGCCCGCTTGATGGCCGGCTGCGACGTGGTTTGTCACACGACGCGGGTGGCCGAGCCCTTCGGCATGGTCGTCATCGAAGCGATGGATCTGGGGCGGCCGGTCGTCGCGACCAGGGGCGGCGGCCCGAGCGAGGTGATCTCGTCGGACGAAATTGGGATCTTGGTTCCACCCGATGATGTTGGCGCGCTGGCCCGGACGATGCTCGATCTGGTGGACGATCCCGATCGGCGGCAGCGCCTGGGTCGACGCGGCGCCGAACGGGTGAGGGCCGATTTCACGACCAACGCGGGCGCCGCCTCGCTCCTGCAGCACCTCGAAAGCCTGATGTAGGGTCGACCATGCCGCCCGCGCCGCAGCGATTCGCGTTGATTGCGCCCAACTACTATCCGCTCACCTGCGGCGTGGGCGATCACACCATGCGCCTGGCGGCGGAGCTGCAGCGCCGCGGCCACGAAGCCGTGGTGTTCACGCACGCGCCGGCCGCTCCGAATCCCGAAGCCCCCGGCGTACCGGTCAAAGGGGTAGCCGGGCAGCGATCGATGTCGATCGCGGCCCGTGTCGCGAAGGAGATCCTCTCCCAGGGCTTCTCGCAGATCATCATTCAGTACACGCCGCAGATGTGGGGAGCCCAGCGGTTGGGATCGCCCGCCCTGCCCGCGCTCGCCGCGCTCCTGCGCAGCCGGGGCGCCCGAATCACTCTCGTGATGCACGAGCTAGCCCCCCCCTGGAATCGGCGGCCCGATCTGGCGCTGGGCGCTGCCCTCATGCGCCTGCAGCTCCACGCCATGCTGCGCTCGTCCGACGCCCTCTTCGTCACGACGGAGTCGCGACGGCGGCTGGCTGGAATATCGCGGACCGATCTGCCGGGTGTGCTTCGCGTCGGACCGAACGCCCTACCGCTGCAGCGACCGTTCGTCCCCGGTGGACATCGCGTGGGTCTGTTTTCGACGCTGGCGGTCGGCAAATCCTTCGAGGTCGTCGTCGCGGCGTTCGAAGGAATTCTGCAGGTGTATCCCGACGCCGAGCTGCTGTTGATCGGCGACCTCGGGCCGCGCGACGGCCAGCGGTTCCTCGAGCTCGAGGCGCGTATCGCGGCGAGCCCCGGCGCACGGCGGATCCGTTTGACGGGCAAGCTGACGCTGGCCGAGATAGCCCAGGCGGTGGCCTCTCTGGACGTCTACCTGTTCGCCATGAACACCGGCGCCAACACGCGGAGTGGGACCCTGCCGTTGGCGCTCGGCTCGGGCGTCCCGGTCGTCGCCATTCGTGGGCCGGAGACCGATCCGCTGTTCGTCGATCGGCAGAACGTCTTCTTCGCCGAAAGTTTGAGCGGCCCGGCGTTTGCGGAGGGCGCCCGGCAGATTTTCGCCGACCCCGAGCTGGCCGGCCGCCTGTCGGAAGGTGGGCGGCGGCTCTACCGCGAGAATCTCTCCTGGGAGAAGATCGTCGATACCCTCCTGGCCCGTCTGGTCTGAAACGGCCTCAGGACGGGATCTGTTCGAGCGCGGCCACGGTTCGCTCGGGCGATGCTATCTGCGCGACGGACGTCGCCGCCGGGACGGGCACGCTGGCACGCAGGAGCGGCACCACCTCCGCGAGAATGAAGCCGCACCCGGTGAAGTAGAGCGCCTGCCAGTTGTGATCGAAGGCCAGATCGCCGATCATGGTGAGAACGGCATATGACAGCGCGGCGCCGGCTGCACCCCGCTTTCCAGCCCGTTTCAAGATGGCGTACGCCCGCATGAGGGCGAAGACCAGCCCCAGCTTGGCGGTCCAGATCAGAAGAAAGCCGACTGGACCGAGCTCGGTGAGATAGCGCTCGAGCTCGCCCTCCTGCTGCCATTCCGAGACGAGGTTGAAAGAGGACCTGGCATTTTGCTGCATCCCGGTGCCGATGCCGGCCATCGGATACTCGTCCACCACCAGCGCCACCGGCGGCAGGTATGTGGCGATTTCCATGAACCGACTGTCGGTCTCTTCCGTATCACCGAATCGGCTCTCGACGCCCAGCAAGGCGTCTGGAAAGGCGATCACCGACAGGATCGCGGCCGCCGTGCCGGCGATGACGATGCGGCGGCCGATGGGCGTGAAAAACAGGCCGCCGGTCCACATGGTCAGCACCAAGACGCCCGCCCCGATCAAGACCGACCCACGCGAGCCCGACATCGGCAAGGTGGCCGCCACCGCCAGGGCGGCGACCAGCGCCACGCGCCGCAGCCGCACCTCCTTGACCTCCAACCCGAGCGAAAGCAACAGCGTCGGGATCGTCAACGTGAACGCCACGAAGCCGCTCAAGAACGCGAAGGTCCCGGCCACCCGGGCGCGGCCGGTGCTGTAGACCACGGCCATGTCCGAGGCGTGGATCTCCTCGCCGTCCTTGACGGTGTACAGATTCAAGCTGGAGCTTGCGGGGGAGCTGAACTGGAAGGCGGCGAGGATCGCGATCCCGATGGCCATCAGGGCCAAGGCGTAGATCGATCGCCTCTTGAGCTTGCTGTTTTGAAGGACGCCGGCAATCACGCCCGGGGCCAACCACCATAACCAGTACGCGCGCAGGCCGATGAGGCCCAGCACGATCGACTCTTGCGCCGGATTGAAGAGCTCGAGGAACGTCCAGGCCATGCCGGCCACCACCACGATCCCGAAGCCCCGGTAGAGATATCGAATCGTCCGGACCACCGAGGCCGGGGGCCGATAGCGAAAGTACCCGTAGAGAAGGACCAGATCCTTGAGGAAATAAAAGGCCACCGAAGGGATCTGCGGCAGATACTTGCGTCCCAGCCCCTCCAGGCAAATGGCTGAGAAGAGTGCGATGAACCAGAGCCCTTCCATTTCACTGGTCCGAGGGGCCGGAGTTTAACAGAGCCGCGCCCGAGCCTCCGCCCATCTTCTGGAGAGTGCTGCCTTCCGGAGCTCGAATCCGGTCTTGCTGTGCGTCCAGCGAACGCAGGGCAGCGCCGGCCTCGGCGCTGTTGGGGCTGAGGCGCGCGGCGGTGGCGAACGCCTCGCGGGCGGTCGTGTTGCTGCCAATCGCGGCGGCGACCTTACCGAACTCCATCCAGAGCGCCGGGTTGGAAGAGGAGTCGGCCAGCGCCATCCGGTATTCGCCGAGCGCGAGCTGTCCGTGGCCCAGGCTGGCCTGGATGCGCGCATTGGCAATGTGGGCCTCGGTGGCCGACCCCTGGGCGGCGTACAAGGCCAATTTGAATCCCTCCATGGCGCGCTCGACGGCGCTCCATTTTTGATAGTCGGTGACCACCCCGACGCGCGCGCGCTGGATCTCTAGATTGAGTGGATAGTGGGCCGCTGCGGCGTCCAGGACCGCCAGAGCGCCGTCCGATCCTGCGGCCCCTTTGGTTCGGAGCAGAAGCTGCGCCTCCAGGAGAAGCAGGCGGGGGTCCTGGACACCCGCATCGTGCGCCGCCTCGAGGGTGGCCGCCGCAGGTGCCAAGCGCCCGGCTTGCGCCTGCAAGGTGGCGCGCATGATCAGGCTGGCCGCGCGGGGCGCGCCCAGCGCGTCGGCCTGATCGAGCGCGGCGAAGGCCTCGTCGATCTTGGACCGATCGCTCAAGAAAGACGCGACCTCGACCATGAGCGATGGGTCGTACGACGCGACGGCGGCCAGCTCCGGCGCCTTGGCCCCCGCTCTGAACAGCTCCTGCAGCGTCGGAGCCATCAGACCCCGATTGAGCTGAATGGCGGAGCGCCATTCGAGAAGTGCCTGTCGGTGCAGTCCGAGTTGCCAAAGGTTTCGAGCGATCTCCACGTGCACGAGCTCGCAGGAGGGGCACAGTCGAAGCGCCCGATTGAGCGCGTGCAGGCGCGGCGAGGCCGTCTGCCCGATTCCTTTGAGTGGAACCAGCCGTGCGTAGGCGAGCGGATAGAAGTAGTCGAGCGGATGGGTCTTTTGCGCCCGGATCAAGAGCGCCTGCCGGCCCGCGGAAGAAGGGCTCCGTTTGAGCAGGGCGTCGAAGTTATCGGCGCTGGGACTGGCGAGCGACACGATGCCGATCAACAGACCCAGACCGGCGGCGGCCACGATGGCCCAAGCCGACCGCCGAGATCCGGGGGTCTCGGAAGCCCCGACGGCACGCATGCGCGCGAGCACGGTGGCCAGAACGGCCGTAAACGGCAAGAGAACGCCCAAGGTCTCGAGACCGAAGTCAACCACACAATGGGCCAGGACGGCCACCAGACCGGCGACCAGAGCCGCTTCCACGCGATCGTGGCGGCCGCGCCGGGCAATGCGCCAGCCGACAAACACCATGGAAGCCAGGATCGGCGCGAAGAGCAGCCATCCACAGTCGATGAGGAACTGGAGGGGCTCGTTCTCGACGAACGCGAAGCGGATCGGGAACGCGGACTTCAGTGACCGATAGATGGGATAGACCCGATCGAAGGCCCCACGCCCGATTCCGAAAGGATGCGCCGCCAAGACGTGGAGGCTGTCTCGCCAGAGCTGAAGTCGGATATCGGTACCCACGGAGCTGGCGCGGAAGCGATCGATCAGTTGTCCCGCGCCGAGGGCGAAGCCGCCGAGGATCACGAGCGCCCCGAGCAGGGCGCCCCAGACCAGCGACGCTCGGGATCGCCGAGCAGAGGACGAATCATCCTTGGCCAGGAAACGCAGCAGGCCGAAGGTGGCGATGCCCGCGCCGAGGGCCAATGCCGCACCACGCGAAAGCGTCGCCAGCGCGCCGCCCGCGCAGAGGAACGTGCCGGACATCCAACCAACCCGGTTGATGGCGGTGGGTCGGAGGAATGAACAGGCCAGGCAAACGAATGCCGACAGCTCGAGGAACTCGGCTGTGTGGTTGCTGTTGACAAACGGCCCCACCAAAGCGGTGCGCCAGGTGGAGGTCAGGATTCCGTAGAGCTTCTCGATGCCGAGCATTCGGTGCCCGAGTCCAATGGTCACGGCGGCGATTCCGGTGAATCCGATCACCGTTGGCAGAAGAGTCCGTCGGCGCTGGCCCGAGGTGAAGTGATAGGCGAGCACGAAAATGGCCAGGGCCGCCGCGGCCCGACCTACGATCACGCGGGTTGTGATGGGATCCAGGCTCAGCGGCCAAAAGCCGGCCGGCGCAATGTCGTTGTCGCTCAGAAGAGAAGACCCATTCTGATCGATCACGGCCCGCAGGTGGGCGGGGATCGGAATGGATTGGAGCATCGGTATCAAGAGCAGGGTCAATGGCAGAACGACCTCCACGCCCAGGCGCAGATTGCGCCCCTCCATGGCCAAACCGACAGCCAACGATCCAAGACCCAACAGGCTGACAGCCATGAGCAGAAGCATCGGAACCCGATGCACGCCGCCGGCGCAGATTGGTGCGCTCGAGATCACCACCAGGCACAGGACGAGCGCGGTTCTAATCGGCCAGCTGCCGCCGGTGGACCGGCGGGGCCGGCGGGGGCGCGTCCGAGACCTGCCGCCTTCCGCGGATTCGCGGTGGGGGGGCGCGTCAGAAGACGCGTTCGTCGATGACGAGGACATCACCGGGTTGAACCATGACGTTCTGGGAGCGCCCTTCGCTGATGTCGGCCACGGGATAGACGTGCATCTCGATCTTCCCATCGACTTCGCGGCGCAGGTTGACCGAGTTCTTGGCCGCGATACCCGTAAATCCCCCGGCGCTCGCGATGGCGTCTACGATGGTCATGTTGGGGTAGTACCCCACCTGACCGGGTCGCGCGACCTGACCGAGAACCGAGATCTTCTGGCTGTTGCGATCCTTGACGGTGACGATCACCTGGGGATCTTTGAGGTAGCGATCCTTGAGCTTGCTCACCAGCAGCTGTTGGATCTCCCCTGTCCGCAGGCCCGCAACCTGGAGCCGTCCCGCGAGGGGGTAGTCGACCGTCCCGTCGGTGGCGACCCTGAACGTGCCCGACAAATCGGCCTCGCCGTAAACGCGGACGTCGAAGGTATCGTCGAGCCCGACGCGGTCCTCCGAGGAAGCGACCCGGTCGACGTTAATAGCGGGTCGCTGTGGCTGGGCACACGCCGCGAGGGCGAGGAGCACGCCAACCATCGCCAATTTCTCGACAGGGGACCGCGCGAACATCGGCAAAAGAAGGCTAATACGTGATGCCCAGGCGCCCAAAAATCTGCTGCTTCACGTAAGAGTCGGCGCCGATGTTGCTCGAATTGTCCAACAGTGAGTAGCCGACCCCCAGATAGGCCCAGTTCCGCAGGAAGTAATCGAGGGAAGCGCCGGCCTGGAAGAGGTTGTCGACGCGACCTCGCTGGGTCGGGTCCACGAACGTGCCTTCGTAGGAGAGGTACGCATATCGCGCCGAAAGATCGAGGGCCAAGCGGCCAGCGATCTGCTGGAGATATGAGGCGTAGGCCGTCTCTTCGTACGAGAAGGAGCTTATGACCGCGTTCAGGAAGTCATGCCGCACGCCCAACACTAGGCGGCTCAGCTCGCTCACCTTGACGGTGAGCGCCAGCTCCGCATAGGTGCTCCCCAGGAAGCCAGTGGTCGAGCCGCCCGAACCAGAATAGAAGCCGTTGACGTAGCCGACGGAAAGGACGGCGGAGGTCTTCGGGGTCAGCAGGCCCCGCAATCCTGCGGTGACCCTCAAGGGATACGCCGAATCCTTGGCGGGGACGACCGCCATCGTGGCGGGATCGGTGATGGTGGTATTGTCGAAGTAGTAGATATATTGCTGCTGAACATCCAAAAAGATCGCCGTCTTAGGCAGCCACTTCCAGGCCACGTCGAGCGCGAGGGTATTGGTCGTCGCGTTCGCGTAGGTGTAAGGGGCGTCGTAGAAGTCGAGCATGTCGGTGAAACGGAGCTGGCTGGTGAGACGTCCGCCGCCCGGTGACCAACTTCCGATCAGAGAGAGCTGGTTGTTATCGCGAGTGAGTGGGTTAGTGACCGTTCCGAGCTGAGCTTGGTAAGGCGCATCCTCGATTCGAGAGAAAACATCGGCGACGCCGAAGCCGAACTGACCGGCGTTCCCTAGGCCAATCGATAAGCCCGCATTGGGCATCGTGGCACTGCGGTATTTTTTGACGTCGGAATTGTCCGATCCGTAATATCGATAGAGTAGGCCTACGCGCGCGTCGACGGCGACGTCTCGCGAGACCGGCCCGGTGCGCGTCGCGTTGGTAAGCTCGAGAAATGGCATGACTCGAACGATTGACGACCCAACCGGAGCCCCAAGAGGACCCGCGGGAGAATAGAACACGTTCGTGTCATAGCCCGCCTCCACCCCAATGCCCGTATGGAGAATCAAATCGTCACTGACCTGGATGCCAGTGTTGTTCTCGCCGGTCGATTTATAGGGCAAGCCCTGGTAGCCGATGGTCACGTCCTGGGCGGACGCGGCGCGCGCGATGAGCAGGGCACCCAAGCCGGTCCACAGTGCGAGACGACGGTTCATAGAGAGGTATCTTTGTCCTGGCGTGGGTGTGGACCGGCGCGGCTGCGCGCGCGTGGCGGTCTCAGCTCAGAGGGCTCGCCTCGGGGGGGCGCGTGATGTCGATGAAAGGACTGCCCGGTTGGGTGGGGTCGTACTGCGGAATATTCGGATCGACCTCGACGTCTACGCGGGTCGCGCCGACGAAGCTGAGATCCTCCCCGATGCAATTTTCGGCTTCGGCACCCAGGACGGTCACCTTCTGATTGACGATGGTGAGACGGGTGAACTCATGCGTACTTTCACCTGCATCGGAGCGCGTGACACCCTCCTGTAGGGCGGCCATCGATTGCTCGCCGATATTGACGTTCACGCGTGCCTGCACGAGCTTGTCCGTCACGCAGTTGAGACGGATGATGTCCTTCTCGCGCTTGGCCTGGTCCTGCAGGGTCTGGATGCGCTTGACGACCTCGCCCATGCCTTTGAAGTAGTCTTTCGACTGGCTCAGCATGTCGGCCGGAGTCAACGACGGCTGCTGCTTCACAGACAGATCGACCGAACCGGGAGGCGGGGCGGCGGAAGGGGGCGAAGCCGCGCCGGGCGCAGGCTCCTGCGCAAAAACGGTCCCCCCAATGAAAATCGTCGCGAGTAAGAGCTTTGCTTTCACCACGGCGCCAATCCTTTCCCCCGTGTCGAGTCGGTCAGCATGTTATTTCGAAGAAAATCAGCTAGTTAACTAATGCGGTGGAATTATAGGCACGACATCGGGGTGTGTCAACGGCCGAGATGTCCTACCTGATTTCCTTAGAGTCACCGAAAGCTAGTCATTCTCAAACGATCGGCCTACCTCTTACTGCGAAGACTGGAAGACGAATGGGAAGGAAACTTCGACCGATCCGCCAGACGGCGCCGGGAAGCGCCAACGGGCGATGAGCGACTTGATGCAGCTCGCGACCTCGGCGTCCCCGAGCGTATCCTGCTCGACATCGACGCCCGAGACCGTGCCGGCCTGGGTGATGGTCCAGTGGATGACAATCTTGCCGCTGAGGTTGGGGTTGCGCTTGAGGCCGCGCTCATAACACGCCTTGATGGCGCCGAGACGGGTGCGCACCTCTTTGGCGACCATGGCGGGATCCAGCTCGCCGTCGACCGCCGGGGCCTCGCTCTTCACGACGCCCGAGACCTTCTTCTCAGTGGCTGCAGCGCCGGTCCCACCGCCGGCGATGGAGCCGCCGCCGCGCAGACCGCCGACGCTCGCGACGCGGCCGGAACCGCTGCCGCCCGACTTGATGCCGCGCAGCTGGTCGTTGTTGTTGGCGACGCCGACACCGCCGACGCCCTGGAAGGCCTTCTCTTGGTCGCGATCGACGTCGCCCTTGCCGAGCACGTCGGCGATGGAGCCTTCGCCGTCGGCCTTGGCGCCGAGCAGCTTGAGGAGGCCGGTCGACTTCACCTGCTCGGCCAGCCGGGCACGGCGCTCGGCGTCGGCGCGGGCCTTCTCTTCGGCGAGCTTGGCTTTCTCTTCCTCGGTGAGCTCTTTCTTGACGACCTTCTTCTCTTCTTCCTCGGGGCCCTTCTTCTTTTCGACCTTCTTCTCTTCGTCGGGCTTCTTGGCCTCGGCCTTCTTCTCTTCTTTGGGCTTCTCTTCCTGCTTCTTGACGACCATCTGGACGAAGCGATCGGGGATCGCTTCGATGTCGGGCTTGCGCGGCCAATCGACGGTCCGCAGGTAGATCACCAAAATCAGGTGCAGCAGGAACGACGCGGCCGCGATGATGGTGAAGAACCAGTCGACGTCCGAGAACGCCGATCCGCGCACCGAGGCGGGCAGCTGGGGCCGCGGCTGAGGCGGCGGGGGCGTGACGAACTGAAAGAGGATCGTCATGTCCGCCAGCGTGATCTTGCCGCGCGAGCGTTCGTCGAGCGGCAGCGGCCAGCTGGCGCCCTTCTTCTGGATCTTGCCGGTCTGCTTGAGCTGGGCGAGCGAGATGATCTCGTTGCCGACGGCGATCCGGGCGTCCATGCCGTCCGAGAAGTTGGCGACGTACTGGCTGCCGCTGGCCTCGAACAGGAGCCAATTGCGCGGAAGGGCGTCGGACGGGACCACGAACATATTCTTCGCGGACTGACCGATCGTGATGTTCTCGCGCTTGCGAACCAGCCGCTCTTCGACGATCCGACCGCCCTGGATGATCCCTATCCGGAGGATCTTGGGCTTTCCCGCCGTACCGCTTTGCGCCTGTCGAGCCGCTGCCTGGGTAGCCATTCGTCAGTTCCCTTCGTCAGGATCCCTAAAATGGTGAACGGGAAACGCTGTCCAAAATTTTGGGGATGAAGTCCTGCTTCAATTCCTGCCAGTCGTAGTTGATGCTCGACTTCTGATAGAAAAAGAATGCCTCGGGCTTTTGAATCTTGCCCTCGATGCGGATCTCGTCGGTGATGCGGTAGATCTTCTTGCCGCCGGCGCCCTTTTCGACCTTCACCTTGGGGGCCGCGTCGGCCGCGGGGACGGCCGGCGCAGTGGCCGCTTGGGCGTGCGCGGCCACCGGGGCCAGCGCGAGCGCCGCGGCGGCCAGCAAGCCCAGCCACCGCCTGAGCGGGGGATCAAAAGGACCCTCGGAGGGTCCTTTTTTTGCCAAGGATTTGGTCGGCGTCATGGTG
>DASRLC010000317.1:0-6497 GCA_035648655.1 Polyangia bacterium | reverse complement strand
GCGGCGGCCCGGCGTGGCCCACCCAGGACCCTTCCCCGGCCGGGTGATATAGTCATTGGTTGGCAGATGACCACCACGGCCCTACCTCGGGAGCGGCTGGCGGCGCCCGCGGAGCTGTGCGCGGCGCTGGAGGCGAACATCGCGCGGGTGCTGCGCGGCAAGCCGGGCGCCATCCGCCATGCCGTGATCGCGCTGTGCGCGCGCGGGCATCTGCTCATCGAGGACGTGCCGGGCGTGGGCAAGACCACGCTGGCGCGGGCGCTGGCGCGCTCGATCGGCGGCAGCTTTCACCGCATCCAGTTCACGAGCGATCTCTTGCCGTCCGACGTGCTGGGGGTCTCGGTGCTCGACCCCAAGTCGAACGAGTTCGTGTTCAAGCCGGGGCCGGTGTTCGCCAACCTGGTGCTGGCGGACGAGATCAACCGGACGCCGCCGCGCACGCAGAGCGCGCTGCTGGAGGCGATGAACGACGGACAGGTCTCGCTGGACGGGCGCTGTTATCCGCTGGAGAGCCCGTTTCTGGTGATGGCGACGCAGAACTCCGAGGAGCACTACGGCACCTACCCGCTCCCCGAGTCGCAGATGGACCGCTTCCTGTTGCGCATCCGGATCGACTACCCGTCGCCGGCCGACGAGCGGCGGATCCTGCTCGAATCGTCGGGGCGACCGGAGGACGAGCTCATGCGCCTGGACGCCGTGCTCAGCGTGGCCGACGTGCGGCGGCTGCAAGACGCCGCCGAGCGGGTGCATCTTTCGCCCGAGTTGGCCGACTACATCGTGGCGGTGGCGGGCGAGACGCGGCGCTCGCCCCATCTGGCGATCGGCGTCTCGCCGCGCGGGCAACTGGCCTGGCGAAACGCGGCGCGCGCGGCGGCCATGGCCGAGGGGCGCGACTACGTGCTGCCCGACGATCTGAAGTCGCTGGCCGGCCCCGTGCTGGCGCACCGGGTGATCCCCGCCTCGCCGGTCGACGCCGTGGCGCGCTCGCGCCAGGAGATCGAACGCGTCCTCGCCGACATCATCGACCGCCTCCCGTCCCCCGGGTAACGCTGGAAGCCGGAAGAAGGACCAAGGGACGATGATCGCGTCGAGGGAGGACGAGCTTCGCTCGTCCGAGCTCATCGCGGGGGGCGCGGGACCCTCCCAGGGTCCCGCATGAGACGCCTGCCCCCCACGCGCGAAGGGTGGTGGTTCTTGATCGCCACGGCGGTGGTGGGCGCGGTGGCGCTCGACGCGGGGATCAACCTCTTCTTCCTGACCTTCGGGATGATGGTCTGCCTGCTGCTGGCGGGCGTGCTGCTGGCCGGCCTCGGGCTCTCGGGGCTGCGCGTGCGGCGCATCCCGCCGCCGGTGATCCACGCCGGCACGCCGTACCTGATGGGGATCGCGCTCGAGAACCACAAGCGGCGTCTGCCCTCGTTTTCGATCGAGGTCGAGGATCTCGTCGACGAGCACCCGATCGACAAGCGCTGCTATTTCCTCAAGCTGCCGGCGGGCCGCACGCAGGAGACGTCCTACCGCCACCGCTTGCCGCGCCGCGGGCGGCACCGGCTGTCGGGGTTTCGGCTGGCGACCAAGTTTCCCTTCGGGCTCATGCAGCGCGCGCGGTTGATGGTCGATCCGGCCGAGGTGGTGGTCTATCCGGCGCTGGCGCCGCTGCCGCCGGCGGTGCTGCGCGGGTTGCCCTCACCGATGGCGCCGGCGCGTCGGCGCTCGCCCAATCGACAGGGGGAGCTGGCGGGGCTGCGCGCCTTCCGCGAGGGCGACGATCCGCGCGACATCCACTGGCGCTCGAGCGCGCGGCGCGGGAAACCGCTGGTGCGCGAGCACGAGGACGACGAGGGGCAACGCGCGCGGATCGTCTTCGACAACCGCGGCGCCACCCACCCGGCGGTCGATGATCCGGCCTTCGAGCTGGCGGTCTCGCGCGCCGCCGCGCTGTGCGTGGAGCTGGTGCGGCGCGGGCTGGCAGTGGGCCTCGTCACGCAGGGGGGCGAGCTGCCGGCGGCGGCGGGACCGCGGCAGCTCGCGCGGCTCCTGCAACGGCTGGCGTTCATCCAACCCGAGGCGGGCGGTGGGCCGCTGCGCGTCCGCGGCGGGGCCACGGTCTACGTGGGGCCCGATGGCGAGCTCGAGCTCGCCGGGCCCGGTGCTGCCGGCGCGGGCGCTGGCAGGGGCACCAGCGGGGGGGCCGCGCATTGAGATTCCAAGCGGCGCACAAGCTGGTGACGTACCTGCTGGTGCTGACGGCGCTGGCGGCGCTCGGCACCACGCACGCCGTGTCTCCGGTCAGCGGGCTGGTGTTCCTGGTGGTCTGCCTGCTGTCTTTCGGCGTGGATGCCGGCAACCACTCGGCCAATTGGTTGGATCGCGCCGCCGGCCCCGTGCGCGCCGCCATGGGCGGGCTGCTGGCCGTGATCGTGTGGCGCATCTGGCGGCGGATGCCCGACTCGGATCTGGCGCCGGCCTTCGACCTGGTGTTGGCGCTGCTGGCCTACAAGCTCTGCTACCGGCGCAGCCACCGCGACTACGTCCACATCTATGCGCTGTCGTTCCTGATGGTGCTGGTGGCATCGACGATCACCGCCACGGTCGTCTTCATGGCGATCTTCGCGGTCTACGTGGTGCTGGCGACCTGGGCCCTCATCCTGTTTCACCTGCGCCGAGAGATGGAAGAGAACTACCTGGTGCGCCACTCGGCGCAGGCCCCCAGCCAGAAGGTCGGCATCGGGCGCATCCTCAGCTCGCGGCGGGTGGTCGGGCGGGCCTTCTTCGGCGCGACCTTCGTGGTGGCGGCCGGCGTGTTCGTGGGCGCGGTGGCCATCTTCACCTTCGTGCCGCGTCTGGGCGCCGGGTTCGTGCTGGGCGCGCGGGTCTCGGGCAACGTGATCGGCCTCTCCGACGAGGTGACGCTGGGGCGCTACGGCGTCTTCGGGGCCGCGCGCCACACGGTGCTTTTCCGCGCCACCTTGCCCCGGCTGTCGGCGCTTCCGGATGATCGGGCCCGGCGCGCGGCCGCCGAGCAGCTCTATTTTCGGGGCGCGGTCTACGATAGCTACGACCACGGGCGCTGGATCCGTGGCCACCAGCCCGAGCTGCGCACCGTGATCGTGCAGGAGGGCGACCGCGCTTTCATCCACGAGCTGCACGAGCTGCCCGAGCTGCCCGAGCTGGGCGACGGCGGAGCGTCCGATGGCGGAGCGCGCGACACGCTGGCCGACACCGACCGCGCCGAGATCGAGGCGGTGGGGATCCCGTCGGCGGTGCTGTTCGCGATCGATCGGCCGATCGCGATCGAGCTGCCCGCCAACCACCTGGGCGCGGCCGGCAGCCTGCGGGTGGCGCCGCGCTGGTCGGGCGAGGCGGCGCTGCACGTCGGCGGCGAGAGCGCCGACGGCTTCGTCACGCTCAGCTCGGCGCACTACGTGTCGTTTTCTCGGACCGATGCGCCGACCTGGGCGGCGGGCGTGGCGCAGCTCCCCCCCAAGGCCCGAGCGGATTACCTGGCGCTGCCGCCGGGGCTGGGGCGCCTGGAGACGCTGGCCGGTTGGCTCGGCGGACCGAAAGAGGTGGACCCCGCCGACGCGGCCGGCGCCAGGAAGAAGATCGGCGCCATCACGATCTGGCTCCGCGCGGGCCACGCCTACACGCTGCGTCCGCCGGTGCGGCCCCCAGGAACCGATCCGGTCGAGGACTTCTTGTTCGATCGACCGGAGGGGCACTGCGAGTTCTTCGCGTCGGCGGCGGTGTTGATGTTGCGGGCGGCGGGCGTCCCGGCCCGCTACGTGACCGGCTTCCGCGGCGGCGAGTGGAACCCGATCGGCGGCTACGTCGCCGTGCGCGACGATCGGGCCCACGCCTGGGCCGAAGCCTTCGTCCCGGGGCAAGGCTGGGTGCGGGTGGATGCGACGCCGCCGGGGGTGGAGACCGGGCGCGCGGGCCGCCTGTCCCAGATCGCCGACGCGCTGGATTTCTTCTGGAGCCGCTGGGTGGTGGGCTACGATCTCGGACGCCAGCGCGATCTGGCGCGCGGGGCCTGGCGGCGCCTCGGCCACCTGGCGCCGGTCTCGACCTGGCGGCGTGGGCTGGCCGGCATCGGCCTGGCGGCCGCGATGATCGCGCTGGGGCTGGGCCTGCGGCGATCGCGGCGGGGCCTGCGTCCAGCCGCGGCGTCGACCTCGACCGACACGCGCGTGGAACGTTGGACGCCGGGCGCGGCCGGTCCGGTCGACCGGCTATACCGGCGCGCGCTGGCGCGGTTGGCGGGAGTCGGTTGGCCGCGGCGGCCGAGCGAGACACCCCACGAATACGCCTTGCGCCTGCGCGGCGCGGGTCTGTTCGCGGCCCCGGCCTTCGACGCGCTCACCGAGCGCTACACGGCGGCGCGCTTCGGCGGCCATGCCCCGCCCGACGAGGCCATCGCCGAGCTGGGCCGCAGCGTCTTGGCGGCGCTCTCGGTGGCCGACGCGGGCGCGGAGAAAACTGGCCGATCGCCCTGACAAAATGGCAGAGTCGGCCCGGCCCTCCCGCCAGACCGGCATCTAACCGCCCGGCCGGCAGCGGGGTCCAGCGCCAGTGACCGAGGCATCCCCCTTGCAGAGTGCGTCCCCGTTGGAGAAACCGATGATGTTCCGCGCATGGCTCAGATCCCGGCTCTTCGCGGCTTCCGTCGTCGCGGTGCTGGCATTGTTTTCGTCCGGACGCGCGCAGGCGCAGCTCCTCGGAACCGGCGGGACGGGCCTGACGACCGGGACGGGCGGGACCAGCGGGACGAGCACGTTCTCCAGCACGGATTTCTTCGTCGGGGTCCAGCAGACACAGGGCGTGAACCTGAGCGCCTTCGACGTCGCGCGCTTCTTCAACCAGGCCCACTGCGACTGCTCGACGCCGGTCGACCTCTTCATCGCGATTCAGCCCCAGAGCGTAGCCAAGCGCACGACCCTCACCAACGTCCAGGGGAACATCACCGTGCTCCTCGGTACCGACTGCGTCTCACCCCTCGACGAGAACATCGCGAACTGCATCCTGCTCGCCCAAGAGCCTACGCTTACCTTCCTGAACGACACGTCGTACACCATCAAGACCAACGCTCGGGCGCTCAGCACCTTTTTGAACCCCACGGTGGCGACCTTGGACGCGGGAACCTCGGTGGACGCCAGCGCCGTGCTCGGGACCTCGACCGGCGCCTGCAGCGCGACCGGCCAGTTCGACCAGACCATCAACGTGCTGATCGATTTCACCGGCGACGGCAACCCCGACGTGACAATCAGCTCCTCGCTGCTGATCGATCTGTCGCCCCCGCCACAGCCGACCAACGTCACGATCCAGGGCGGCGACGAAGCGCTGATCATGAAGTGGACCGCTGTCGACACCTCGCTCACCACCGATCTCCTCGGTTACCAGATCCTGTGCAGCCGAGCCGACCAGTACCAGGTCTTCAATGAGTCGCCCAACGACGGCGGCGCGACCGGGGCTTTCAATGCCGGCTTCCTGACCTGCCCGTTGACCCAGCCTGGAATGGGCTTGGACGGCAGCATAGAGAGCTCGGCCCCCAACTTCGTCTGCTCCCCGCTCCTGTCCGCGGTGGCGACCTCCTATCGGGTCGAGATCCTGCAGAACGACATCACCTACGCCGCCAGCGTGGTCGCCGTCGACAACAGCGGAAACGCCAGCGCGCCCATCGTCGGCTACGGCAAACCGATCAAGACGCTGAGCTTCTACGAGGTCTACCGAAACGGAAATCCGCAGGACGCGGGCAGCGCCTCGGGCGGCTTCTGCGCGCTGGCGACCTCGCGGCCCCGACTGACCTCGACCTTGGGATCGCTGCTGGCCTTGGGGTTGGGCGCCTTCGGCGTGGTCCGGTCGCGCCGCCGTCGAGGCCGACGGTGAGCGGACGTCCAGGGAGAGCACCCTGGCCGACGCTGGCTCTGATCGCGTGCGCCTTCGCGACCCTGGCGGTGGGCGGCGCACGGGCCGCGCGCGCGCAGACCTTCGAGCAAGAGGCCGACGTGGTCGAGGGCTCCCACCGCTTCCGCTCGCCGCAGAAGTTCGCCTTCGAGCTGCGCTTCGGTCCCTACCGTCCCGACATCGACGGCGAGTTCAAATCGGTAAACGGCGCCCCCCCCTTTCAGCCCTACCAAGACTACTTCGGCTCGGGCCACGATCTGATGACGCAGATCGAGCTCGACTACCAGTTCTGGGACCGCTACGGATCGATCGCGGCGGGGATCGGCCTCGGCTACTTCTCGGTCAGCGGCACGGCGCCGGTCGCCAGCGGCACCGGAGAGCCGAGCGGGGACCAGTCGCAGCTCAAGATCATCCCGGTCAACCTCTCGGCGGTCTACCGCTTCGATTACTTCCTCGAGACCAACAACATCCCGGTGGTCCCCTACGGCAAGATTGGACTCGACTGGGACTACTGGCAGAACACCGACGGCAACAACAGGATCGCCACCGACGGCCACGGCGGCAACGCGCGCGGCGCGACGATGGGCTGG
>DASRLC010000316.1:0-3900 GCA_035648655.1 Polyangia bacterium | reverse complement strand
CACGGCGCCCACGGACCTAGGTGCTGCTCCGCTCGAGGCAGAGGACCGGCGGGCTCCCGTTCACGATCACCGGCTCGCAGTCGTAGCCGCCGGCCGACCGGCTGCAGGTGTTCTGAACCGCGGCATCCGAGGGTGGTACAGAACAGCCTTCGTAACAGGCGTTGAGCGGGGCATCGGGTCCACCCCGAGAGGCGCAAACGCTGGCCGCGCCGGCGCAGGCGTCCGCCCCGGTCGTTGCGGCGGGATCGCACCCGTAGGTCTGGCAATAGCCGCCGGGGAAGCGCGGCCCCATCGAACAGACGCCGCCGAGCTGACAGCCGGTGTCCGCGGCGCAGGCCGAGCCCGGCAGCGCCGCCTTGCTGTAGCAGAGGCCGTGGGTGGCGTCGCAGGTGTCGGAGCCGTTCTGCAGCGCCGTGCAGTCGCTGTCGATGCCGCAGCCGGTGGCGCCGATCGGCACGAACAGCGTCTGGCAGGCCCCCACCACGACATCGTCGGTCGGATCCGAGCTGGTACCGTTGTTGTTGAGCACCAACCGGGCGCACGTCTGATCGGATCCGCAGTCGCTGTTGACGGCACAGACGGCCGAGCAATAGGTGCGATTTTGGCCGCCGCTCAGCTGGAAGCTCCGATCGTAACAGGTGCCGCTGCGGCAGTCGGTCGTTCCGGCACAGGGCTGTCCGACCGACTTGGTGCCGCCGGTCTGCTTGCACACGGTCAAGGTCGTGCGGGCCCCGTCGCCGACGCAGCCTTGGTTGGCGGGGCAGTCGCTCTCGCGGACGCAGGGGGTGCCGGCGATCTTGGAGGCCGGCGTGCACATCCCGACCTCGGCGTGCGAGCCGTTCGGAAGATTGGCGGTCGGGTACTCGAGGCAGCGCGCGTTGTCGGGACAATCGGCGTCGTTGCGGCAGAGCGAGCTGCAGAAGGGCTGGTTGGGAAAATCGGTCGAGGAGATGCAGAGAGAGTCGTTCGTGCAGCGCAGGTTCTGGCTGGGGTCGGACGAGCAGGCGGTGCCGAAAGGGAGCGGCGACGCCGTGCTGGGCGCCTCGCAGGAGAGCTGAAATCCGTTGCCGGCCGCCAGCCCCGGGCCGACCACACAGACCCGCCCGCTGTTGCAGAGGCTATCCGCGCCCGACTGGGCGTAGGCGTTGGCCGGGAGCGCCGTCGTCGACAAGAGCTGGCCGCAGAAGTTGATCGGGCAGAGGCCACCGCCCATGGCATCGGCCGCGCAGTACACGTCGACGCCGGCGTCGCGCGGGGCGTCGACCGGGTGGTCCATGCCGGCGTCGAGGGGGCGGGTGGCCGCCACCGGGCTCGAGCATCCCCCCATCGCGCCGGCCAGCGCCAGCAGCGGCACCAGGATGCGCGTCAGGGAAAAGGGGGGATTCCGAGCGGGACGGGGTCCGAGGCGGGTCGTCTTCAAGTCGCGCCGATTATGCCAGGTTCCCATGTAATGATGAAGCCGTGCCGCCCGACACCGCAACCATCGCCGCACCCACCGCTGCGATCTTGGTGATCGGCAACGAGATCCTCTCCGGCAAGGTCCAGGACGAAAACGCGCGTTACCTCATCGGCGAGCTGCGACGCCTGGGCGTCTCGCTGCGCCGCATCGAGATCGTGCCCGAGCTGGTCGAGGAGATCGCGGCCAGCGTACGCGCGCTGTCGGCCCGCTTCGACCACCTCTTCACCTCGGGCGGGGTGGGACCGACCCACGACGACGTGACGCTGGAGGCGGTGGCGGCGGCCTTCGGGATGCCGGTCGCGCGCAACGCCCAGCTCGAACGGCTGCTGCGCGACGGGTACGGCGCGCGGCTCCACGAGCGGGATCTGCGGATGGCCGATTTGCCCGCGGGGGCGCGGCTCGAGCCTGGTCCGGCCGGATCGGGGGGAAGCTGGCCGGTGGTGGTGGTGCGCAACGTCTGGATCCTGCCGGGCGTCCCGTCGATCTTCCGACGCAAGTTCGAGGCCGTGCGCGAGCTGTTCCAAGCGGCCCCGATCTATGGCCGGGCCCTCTACTCGCGCGCGGGCGAAGGGGAGATTGCCGGCGCGCTCGACGAGACCGTGGCGGCCTTCACCGGGGTGGAGATCGGCTCCTACCCCCAATCGGACGCCGCCCACCGCGTGAAGATCACGCTCGACGGGCGCGACGCGGGGCAGGTCGACCGCGCGCTGGCTTTTTTGACGGATCGATTGGGCCCAGCGGTGGTCGGAACGGAGTAGCGGACCAGCGGCCGTGGTAGAGAAGGCCATGGCCGACGTCCCACCCGGCGTCAAAGGAATGAACGACATCCTCCCGCCGGAGGTGTCGAAGTGGCAATTTCTCGAGGAGAAAGCGCGCGCCGTGCTGGAGGCCTTCGCCTACCGCGAGCTGCGGACGCCGGTGCTGGAGTACACCTCGCTGTTCGTGCGATCGGTGGGCGAGGTCACCGACGTGGTCGAAAAACAGATGTACACCTTCGACGATCGGGACGGCCGTTCGGTCAGCCTCCGGCCCGAAGGGACGGCCTCCGCCGTGCGGACCTACGTCGAGCGGGCACAATGGAACAAGGAGCCTGTCACCCGCTGGTACTACCTGGGCCCGATGTTCCGCCACGAGCGGGCCCAGCGTGGGCGGCTGCGGCAGTTCCATCAGGTGGGCGCCGAATGGTTCGGGGTCGACCAACCTTCGGCGGACGCCGAGATGATCGCGATGCTGGTGACGCTCCTGGAAGAGATCGGCCTACCGCGAAGCTCGCTGCAGATCGTCCTGAATTCCTTGGGTGCACCCGAGGAGCGGATCGCCTACCGCGACGCGCTGGTGGCTTTCTACAACGACCACCGAGACAAGCTGGACGGGGACTCGCTGCGACGCCTGCAGACCAATCCGCTGCGCATCCTCGACTCGAAGAGCCCGGAGGTCATCGCGCTGAACCAGTCGGCGCCGGTGTTGTTGGAGACGCTGAGCCAGCAATCAAAGGATCGCTTCCACCAGGTGACCGCCCGCCTCGACGATCTGAAGGTCCCGTACGCCCTCGACCAGCGGCTCGTGCGGGGGCTCGACTACTACACGGCGACGATCTTCGAGATCAAGACGACCGCGGGCGAGCTCGGCGCGCAGAACACCATCTGCGGCGGGGGGCGCTACGACCGGCTGGTCGAATCACTGGGCGGGCCCGCGACGCCGGCGATCGGCTTCGCGTTGGGTGTCGAGCGGGCGTTGCTCGCGCTGGCCGAGCCGGCGGAGAATTTCGAGCCGGCGGTGAGCGTCTTCTTCGCGCCGATGGACGCCGCGTCGCTGGCCTACGCGCTGCCCATCGCGCACCGCCTCCGGGTGGCCGGGATCCGGGTGGAGATCGAGCACCGGGGCGGCAGCATGAAGTCCCAGCTCAAACGCGCCGACAAGTTGCGGTCGCGGCTCGCGGTCATCGTCGGCGGGAACGAAGTCACCTCGGGCAAGCTGACCGTCAAAGATCTCGCCCACGGCACGCAGTCGGAGATCGCCGCCGACGATCTGGAATCCAAGGTCCGCCAACTCCTCGATTGAGCGGGGACAGGTTTTCGCGGGAGGGTTGGGTTAGGCTTTGTCGAGGTCGAAGCCGGCGTGTAGGGCACGCACCGCCAGCTCGGCGTACTTGGCGTCGATGACGCAGGAGATTTTGATCTCCGAGGTCGAGATCAGATGAATTCCGACGTTCTCCCGGGCCAGGATCTCGAACATCGTCAGCGCCACGCCGGCGTGTGAGCGCATGCCGACACCGACGATGGAGACCTTCGAAAGATTCGTCTCGGCCTTTATCTGATCGGCTGGACAGAGGTGGCCGCAGTGCTTGACGAGCAGGTCGCGGGCGCGCGCCATATCGGCGGCCGGCAGCGTGAACGTCAGGTTGGTGCGGCCGTTCTCGACGTAGGCCTGCACGATCACGT
>DASRLC010000315.1:0-13062 GCA_035648655.1 Polyangia bacterium | reverse complement strand
GGGTGACGACGACCAGGCCCACCTGCGGGCCGCTCTCGAGCGCTGGGACCATTGGACCGGCTTAGTTTACAACCATTTCAGTCGGAGCTGCCGCGCTGGATGTCGCGGTGGCGGATCGAAAGCGAGAACTCACCGCCCAGGCGCCGGCCCAGCTCCTTGGCGATGGTGACCGAACGGTGGCGGCCCCCGGTGCAGCCGATGGCCACCGTCGCGTAGGACTTGCCTTCGCGCAGGAACCCCTGGACCGAGAGACGGAGCAATTTCTCGGCCTCCTCGACGTACTCGCGGGCGGCCGGATCGTCGAGCACGAAGCGCGCCACCGATTCGTCCTCGCCCGAGAGCGCCGAAAGCTGGGGCACGAAGAAGGGGTTGGGCAGGAATCGGACGTCCAAGACGATGTCGGCCTCCGCCGGGATGCCGTGCTTGAAGCCGAACGACAGCAAGGTGACGCCCAGATCCCCCTCGCCGCGGCCGTAGCGCTCTTGGATGAGCGCGCGCAGGACATGCACCGTGAGCGCGCCGGTGTCGACCAGCGCGTCGGCCTCCTGGCGCAACGCCGACAGCCCGCGCCGCTCGGCCGCCACCCCGGCCCGAATGTCGGTGTCGGAGAGCGGGTGGCGGCGCCGCGTCTCGGAAAATCGTCGGATCAAGATCTCGTCGGAGGCATCGAGAAACAGCACCTCGACGGTGTGCCCCTGCTGGCGAAGATCCGCGAACAGCGACGAAGCGCCGGCCAAAAAGCTGCCGCCGCGCGCGTCGAGGCCGAGCGCGGCGCGATCGAGGTCGGCCCGCGCGCCCAGCAGCTCGAGCAGCTTCGGCACCAGCGGCAGCGGCAGGTTGTCGACCGCGTAGAAGCCCAGATCCTCGAGCGTGCGCAGCGCGGTGGACTTGCCGGCGCCCGACACCCCGGTCACCACCACCAGCCTCATTCGACGTCGTCCCGCCAGCGTCGTTCGCGCGCGTCGGCCAGCGCGCGATCGAGGCGCTCTTGAAACTCCCGCGCCGAATGGTGACCGCGAACCTGGAGCAGCCGATTGCGGGCCGCCACCTCGATGAGCGAGCTGACGTTGCGCCCGGGGCTGACGGGGATGCGCAGCAGCGGCACCGGCACGTCCAGGATCGGATACACCATCTCGTCGAGCCCCAGCCGATCGTGGCTCTCGCTCTGGTCCCAGCGAATGAGCTCCAGCACCAGCTCGATTCGCTTTTCGTCGCGCACGGCGGCCACGCCGAACATGTCCTTGATATTGATGATGCCGAGGCCGCGCACCTCCATGTGGTGCTTGATGAGCTCCGAGGCCCACCCGACGAGCAGGCTGCCCGAGGTGCGCCGCACCTCGACCAGATCGTCGGCCACCAGCCGATGTCCGCGCATGATCAGATCGAGCGCGGCCTCGGACTTGCCGATGCCGCTCTTGCCCAGCAGCAATACGCCGATGCCGAGCACGTCCATGAGGACGGCGTGGATGCTCGCTGTGGGCGCCAGCTGCAGCTCGAGGAACTTCTGGATCTGGTCGATCGCGATCGACGAGACCAGCGGCGTGCGCAACAGAGGGACCCCCAGGCGATCGGCGCTGTCGCGAAGAAGCTGTGAGACCTCGAGCCCCTTGGTCACGACCACACAGGCCGGGTTGAGGCTGAAGAAGGCCTGCACCGACTTCTGGGCGTCCCCGTCCGACAGCGTCCCGAGATAGTCGATCTCGGTGGCGCCCAGGATCTGGACCCGCTCGGGGTGGACCTGACGGACGAACCCGGCCAGCGCCAACCCCGGCTTCTGGATCCGGTGGATCGCGATGTAGCGACCCAGGCCCGACTCCCCCGCCACCAACACCAGCCGCAGCCCCGTCCCCTCGTCGAGCAGCGATCGAACCGTCAGGGTGGGCGTCATGTCGGCGCCATTATAGACGGGTCTCGCTGGCGGGGGCTTTTCTCAGTACTTGGCGTCTTCCTCGGCGATGACCTGGTACATGGCCTCGCCGGTCGGTGCCGCCAGGAGGCGCCTGCGGAAATCGGCATCGCGGAAAAGGCGCGACAGTCGGGCCAGCGCCTTGAGGTGTACGCCCGTCGAGCTCGAGGGGGCCACCAGCATGAAGACCAGGTGGGTCGGTTTGCCGTCGATCGAATCGAATTCGATCCCGGCCGGCGCCCGTCCGAGCGCCCCCACCAGGTGGCCCACCGAATCGAGCTTGCCGTGCGGGATGGCGATCCCATCGCCGATCGCCGTCGAGGCCAGCAGCTCGCGCTCTTCCAGTACCTGCCGGAGCGCCCCCGCCTGGACCCCCGGGACGACCTGTGCCAACTGCTTCGACAGCTCGGCCAGGACGCCCGCCTTGGTCGTCGCCTCCAGGTTGGCTACGATGCAGTCGGGCTGGAGAAAATCGATGATCCTCATGGCTGCGGACCGCTGCCTGGGGTCAGCTCCGGGTCGGGCTCCCGGCCGCCGGCGTCGCCGTTTCGATGAGCCCGTAATCGCCGTCCTTACGGCGGTGAAGGATCGACGTCGTTCCGGTGGCGGCGTCGGTGAAGACCAGGATCTCGTCGCCCAGCAGGTTGAGCTGCATGACGGCGTCCTCGATGCTCATCGAACGGGCGATGAAGCTCTCGTCCTTGATGACCCGATACCCGGCTCCGGCCAGACCGACGATCGGCGGGGTCTCGGGGGTCGATTGCCGCGGCTCGATGTCGTCGGCCGGAATGACCAGCTCGCGAACCGTGGCGGCCGGTCCACCGTGCGGCTTGTGGTCGCGGATCTTCTCCTTCCACTTGCGCACCTGACGTTCGATGCGCGCCGCCGCCAAGTCGATCGAGGAGTACATGTCCTCGGTGGTCTCCTTGGCGTTGATCGCGATGCCGTTGGGCAACGTGATGTTGAGATCCGCGACGTGGTGGAAACCCCGCTCGACCGTGAACACCGCGTGCGCCGAGATCGGCCCCTTGGCGAAATACTTCCGGATCTTCTCCAGCCGTTCGGCGGTGTATTCCCGCACAGCTTGCGAAGCATCCATGTGCCGAAACGTGGTCGAGAGCTGCATTCGGCGCTCCTTTACGCGGTGGCTTTTACCCCATTTTACCGTCGGGCAACAGGAATTGCAGCAGCCCGCACGCAATAGCTGTGGTCCCAACGCGGGCGGGGGTGACCATATCGCGTGAGGGAGGACGAGCTTCGCTCGGCCGAGCCCGTCGCGGGAGGGTTTGGGAACCCTTTCCGGGTTCCCATGAGATCGCCCCTAAAACGCTTCGCGGCGCTTCGAGCTGGACAGGATGCGGAGCTGCTCGCGGTACTTGGCCACCGTCCGGCGCGCGATCTCGATGTTCTGGTCCTTGAGCAGCTCGACGATGCGCTGATCCGAGTGCGGGTTCTTGGGGCTCTCGGAGCCGATGATCTGCTTGATCTTGAGCTTGACCGCCTCGGAGGCCAGGTCGTCGCCGTCGGTGCGCGAGATGCCCGAGTTGAAAAAGTACTTCAGCTCGTAGATCCCCTGCGGCGTGTGGACGTACTTGTTGGTGGTCACCCGCGACACGGTCGACTCGTGCATCCCGATGTCCTCGGCCACGTCGCGCAGGATGAGCGGCTTGAGGTGCGCGGTCCCTTTGTCGAAGAACTCGCGCTGGAACTTGAGGATCGACTCGGTCACGCGGCCGATGGTCCGCTGCCGCTGCTGGATCGAACGGATCAGCCACTGCGCGCTGCGCAGCTTCTCCTGGATGTACTCGCGCGCCTTCGGGCCTCCCGCCAAAGCGGTCCGGTAGAAGTCGGAGATCTTGAGCTTGGGTAGGCCATCGTCGTTGGCGACCACGAAGTACTTGTCGCCGATCTTGTGGACGTAGACGTCGGGCGTGATGTAGGTCGGCTCTTCCGAGGTGTACTGCCGGCCCGGCTTGGGATCGAACCCCTTGACCACCTTGGCCGCCTCGTAGATCTCTTCCACCGGCTGGCCGAGATCCTTGGCGATGGCCTGGTAGTTCTTCTTTTCGAGGTTGGCCAGGTGCTTCTGGATGATCCCCACCACGACGTGGTCGTCGGCGCCGACGTGACGGGCCTGGATCATCAGGCACTCCTCGAGCGTCCGCGCCGCCACGCCCACCGGGTCGAACTCCTGCACGCGCGCCAGAACCGACTCGGCCAGCGCCACATCGACCGCCGCCTCCTCGGCCAGGTCGCCGAGCGGCTCTTCGAGATAGCCGTCGGGCGTCAGGTTGCCGATGATCAGCATCGCGATGCCGTCTTCTTCCCGCGTGAAATGACTGAGCTTGAGCTGCCACTCCAGGTGATCGAAGAGCGACGTCCCCCGCGTCAGCGTCGACTCCAGCGACGGCAAGTCCTCGTTGTTGGACTTGTAGGAGGGCATCGGCGCAACCGAGGCCTGGTTGTCGAGGTAACCCTCCCAGTCGAAGTCGTTGACCGCCTCCCCGGTGCCGGTGTCGGCCTTGACCTCGGAGGTGGTGTCGATCTTGTCTTCGCGGATCTCGACCACCGGCGTCTCGGTCTCACCGACGTGCCCGATATCGGCGCCGTTGTTGTCGACCTCCGCCGACGCTTCGGCGGCGTTGGCCTGCTCGCTCCCCGACTCGACCGAATCTTCGAGGATCGGGTTCTCCAGCATCTCGTCGCGAACCATGTCGACGAGTTCCATGCGGGAGAGTTGCAACAGCTTGATCGCCTGCTGCAGCTGGGGCGTCATCACCAGCTGCTGGGAAAGCCTGAGCTGTTGCTTGATTTCGATCGGCGTACCCTCGGATCTTTTGTAGCACCTCTCGGGCAGGGCCGACAAGCGTCAACGGACAGGTGGTACACGAATTGCACTCACCTGCACGCACAGCCACACCCGGCGCTGCGTCTACGACCTAACTACCTAAATGTATAGTCGATTGTTAGGCGGGCGCGGCAACGGTGGCTTCGGCTGGACGCCGCTGCCGGTCGCCCAGGCGGGCGCGAAGCGACGCCGCGATGAACGACTGGAAGAGCGGGTGCGGCTGTTGCGGCCGGGACCGGAACTCGGGGTGAAACTGACAGCCCACGAAGTAAGGATGCTGGGGCAACTCGACCATCTCGACCAGCCGGCGATCGGGCGACAGGCCCGAGATCATCATGCCGTGCTTGGTGAGCGCCTCACGAAAATCGTTGTTCACCTCGTAGCGGTGTCGGTGCCGCTCGGTGATCTCGCTCGTGCCGTAGGCGGCCGCCGCCTTCGAGCCCGGGGCCAGCACGCAGGGGTAGCCGCCGAGGCGCATGGTCGCCCCTTTGTCGGTGACGGTCCGCTGCTCGGGGAGAAAATCGACCACCGCGAAGGGCGGGTTGGGATCGAACTCGGTCGAGTTGGCGCCGCGCAGGCCCGCCACGTTGCGCGCGAACTCGATGACCGCCACCTGCATGCCGAGACAGATGCCGAAGAACGGGACCCCCTGCTCGCGCGCGTAGCGCACGGCTTCGATCTTTCCTTCGATGCCGCGGCTGCCGAAGCCGGGCGCCACCAAGATGCCGTCCATCTCCGACAGCAGCGCCGCCGCCCCGCGCTTCTCGATCTCCTCCGAATCGATGTGGTGCAGATTGACCCGGCACTCGTTGCCGATGCCGCCGTGGATGAGCGCCTCGTTGAGGCTCTTGTAGGACTCGACCAGGTCGACGTACTTGCCGACCAGGCCGATCTCGACCTCCGCCTGCGGGCTCTTGAGCCGGTGGACCACATTTTCCCAGCCGGTCAGCTCGGGGGCGCGCGACCAGATGTTGAGCAGCTCGCAGATCTTGTCGTCCACCCCTTCGGAGTGGAAGCGCAGCGGGACCTCGTAGATGCAGTCGACGTCCTCGGCCGAGAAAACCGCGTCGGCGGCCACGTTGGTAAACATCGCGATCTTCTTCTTCAACGCGGCTTCGATGGGGCGTTCCGACCGGCAGAGCAAGATCTCGGGCTGGATGCCGATCTCGCGCAGCTTCATCACGGAGTGCTGCGTCGGCTTGGTCTTCATCTCGCCGGCGGCGCCGATGTACGGCACCAGCGTCACATGCACCGAAACGAAATTGGTGGCGCCGACCTCGAAGCGGAGCTGCCGGATGGCCTCCAGGAACGGCAACGACTCGATGTCGCCCACGGTGCCGCCCACCTCGACGATGAGCACGTCCTGACCGGCGGCGCAGTCGAGGATCCGAGCCTTGATCTCGTCGGTGACGTGCGGGATGACCTGGACGGTCCCGCCCAGATACTCGCCGCGCCGCTCCTTCTGGATGACGGTCTGGTAGATCTGGCCGCTGGTGGCGTTGTTGAGCTTGGTCATCCGCTGGGAGATGAACCGTTCGTAGTGTCCGAGATCGAGATCGGTCTCCGCGCCGTCGTCGGTGACGAACACTTCCCCGTGCTGCATCGGGTTCATGGTGCCGGGATCGACGTTCAGGTACGGATCCAGCTTCTGGATCGTGATTTTGAGGCCACGGGTCTCGAGCAGGCTGCCGATGGACGCCGAGGCCAGCCCCTTTCCGAGCGAGGAGACCACGCCCCCCGTCACGAAGATGAACTTGGTCTGTTTTGCCGTCGGTTTAGCGGGCGCGGTCATGGTCGGTCTCCTGTCCGCGTGGCAAAGCCGGTCGAAAGCCGAGCGCTCCGCTTGACGCCGAGAAGAATGTCGTCTTCAACTCGGGCCGATATTCTTTCTTCCGCACTGTTAGAAGTCAATCGGAACCGAACCGCGTCCATGAAGTCGAGTCGATGCCCGGCGAAGTCATCCTGATCATTGAAGACGATGTCCACATCGGCGGCTTGGTGGCGCAGGTGCTGAGGGAAGCCGGCTATCGGCCGGCGCTGGAGCGCGACGTGCCGGCGGCGCGGGCCTGGGGTCAAGCGGGAAACGCGCCGGCCGCCGTACTGAGCGACCTGATGGTGATGGGCTCGCCGGGGCCGGAGCAACTGGCGGACGAGCTGTCGCGAATCTTTCCGGCGGCGCCGATCGCGCTCATGACGGGCGTGCCACGCAACCGGCGCGCCGCGCTGGGCGTGACGCACGCGCGAATCATCGAAAAGCCCTTCGAGCTCGAGACCCTGCTCGACGCGGTCGACGCGATGCTGACCGGCGGCAGCGGTGGCAGCGGCGGATCGCCATGAAGATCATTCCCGGCGCGGAAGCCGTCGCGGCCGACCGACCGCGCGGCGCGCCGCCGCTCTCGGTCGCGATCGGCAACTTCGACGGCGTGCACCTCGGGCACCAGGTGCTGCTGCGGGAGGCGCGGCGGCGCGCGGCGGCGCGCGGCGGCCGGTCGGCCATCCTCACCTTCGCGCCCCACCCGGCGCGCCTCTTCGCGCCGGATACCGCCCCACCGCTCATCATGTCGCTCGAGCGGCGGCTCGAGCTGTGCGCCGAGGCCGCGATCGATCTGGCGATCGTCCAGCCATTTTCACGCGCGTTCGCCACCATCGAGGCCGACGCCTTCGTACGCGACGTCCTCCGGCGCGATCTCGACGCGCGCGACGTCATCGTGGGATACGACTTCAGCTTCGGCCGCGGGCGCGCCGGCAACGTGACGCGTCTCCTAGAGTTGGGCGATGCGCTCGCGATGGGGGTGGCCGTCATCCCGCAGGTGGCGGTGGCCGGGGTGCCCTGCTCGTCGACCAAGATAAGGGAGCTGGTCGCGGCGGGCGAGACCTCGGGTGCGGCGGCCCTACTGGGTCGGCCCTTCGAGATCGAGGGGCGGGTCGCGCGCGGCGCCGCGCGCGGACGACAGCTCGGGTTCCCGACCGCCAACCTGATCCCCGAGAGGGAGCTGACCCCCAAGGTGGGGATCTACGCCGCGCGGGCTCGGTTGCTCGAGGGGCCGCGGGCCGGAGAAGACCATACGGTTGCGCTCAGCGTCGGCCGTAACCCGACCTTCGCCGGCCAGGCCGGCTGGCGCGACGCGGTCACCGTCGAGGCCTTCTTGCTGGACTTCGACGGCGATCTCTACGACCAGCGCCTGCGGCTGTCGGTCGGCCCGCGCCTGCGCGACGAGCAACGCTTCGAGTCGGTGGAGGCGCTCGAGGCGCAAATCGCAGCAGACGTGGCGCAAGTCCGAGGGCTATCATGGTGACCGTGTTCGAGACCGAGACCATGGCCGAGCTGTACGTGAAGCAGGGGCTCGTCGATCGGGCGGTCGACATCTTTCGCCGGCTGGCCGCCGAGTCCAGCGATCCAGGCGAGCGCCGGCGCTTCGAGGCCCGTCTCGCCCAGCTGCCGCGCGAGACGGACGCGGCGCCCATGGAAGTCCCGGGCCTCCGCGTGAAGGAAACGTCCGGCGAGATCGAGATCGAATGGCGGCTCCCCCCCGACGTGCGGTCGCCGACCCTGCAGCTCCTGCTGTTGCGGCGCACGCCCGCCGGTATCGAGACCGATCCGCGCACGTTGCCGCTGGCGGCGGCGCAGGGGCGCACGGTCCTGAGCGTCAGCGATCTGTGCGGCGTGCGCGCCGCCGCGGGCCGTCTCGAAGGCCAGGCCTTCGTCCCCCTGGTGCGCTTTCCCGACCGAATCATTTAATTGAGTTCGGGACCCTGAGAGGGTCCCGCGCCGCCCGCGATGGGCTCGAACGAGCAAAGCTCGTTCTCCCCCGACGCGATACGGCCGCGACCGACGGGGCACTCCCCGGGGGCGATCCGGTGTGATATACGAAAAGCGATGTTTACTGGGGCTATTACCGCGCTCGTGACCCCTTTTCGGGGGGACGCGGTCGACGAAGAATCGTTGCGCCGCCTGGTCGAGGAGCAGATCGCCGGCGGCATCGACGGGCTGGTGCCGGTCGGCACCACCGGCGAGTCACCGACGCTAAACAATGAGGAGCACCTCCGCGTCATCCGGATCGTCGTCGAGGCGGTCAACAAGCGCGTGCCGGTGATCGCGGGGACGGGCTCGAACTCGACGCGCGAGACGATCGAGATGTCCGAAGCCGCGCGCGGTGTGGGCGCCGATGGCCTGCTGCTGGTCACCCCTTATTACAACCGGCCTGGCCAGGAGCACCTCTATCGGCATTTCAAGGCGGTCGTCGAGGCGGTGCCGCTGCCGTCGATCCTCTACAACGTCCCGGGACGGACGGCCTGCGATCTGCTGCCCGAGACCATCGCGCGGCTGGCGGAGCTGCGGCCGATCGTGGGGGTCAAGGAGGCCACTGGGTCCGCGCTGCGCGCGTCGCAGGTCATCTCGCGGGTCGGCGATCGGCTGGCGGTGTTGTCGGGCGATGACGCCACCACCTTCCCGCTGTTCGCGCTGGGAGGCCGGGGGGTCATCTCGGTGGTCAGCAACGTGGCCCCCGCGCTCATGAGCGCCATGTGGGACGCGGCGGCCGCCGGCGACTGGAAGAAGGCACGCGAGCTGCACTACCGATTGTTGCCGCTCGGCGAAGGGCTCTTCGTCGAAGCCAACCCGATCCCGGTCAAAGCGGCGCTGGCCATGATGGGCCGCATGGCCGACGAGATTCGGCCGCCGCTCTATCCCCTGGCGGCGCAGTACCGCGAGCCGCTGCGCGCCCAGCTGCGGGAGCTCGGCCTCCTCTGAGCATGGACGGACCGATCCGCATCGCGGTCCTGGGCGCCGACGGGCGGATGGGACGGGCGCTCATTCGCGCGGTGCAGGCCGCCGCGCCCCATGCCACGCTGACCGCCGCCTGCGAGCGCGCCGGCAGCGCGGCGATCGGCAAGGACGTCGGCAGGCTGGCGGGCGCCGAAGCGCTCGGCGTCGCGGTCACCGGCGAGCTGCCCATCAAAGGCGTGGCCGACGTCTGGATCGACTTCACCTCGGCCAGCGCCACCGAATCCGTGACCGTGGCGGCCAATGCCGTCGGCGCCGCGTTGGTCATCGGCACCACCGGCCTCGGCGCGCACGCACGGGCCGCCATCGACTTCGCGGCGCTCAAGACCCCGGTGGTCTACGCCGCCAACTACTCGGTCGGGATCAACGTGATGCTCAAGCTGGTCTCCGACGCCGCCCGCGCGCTCGGCCCCGAGTACGATCTCGAGATCACCGAGGCGCACCACCGCGCCAAGCACGACGCGCCGTCGGGGACCGCGCTGCGCCTGGCCGAAGCGCTGGCCGAGGCCACCGGGCGTGATCTGGCGGCCACCGCGCGCTATGCGCGCCACGGCGATGTCGGTCCGCGGCCGCCGCGCGAGATCGGAATCCAGGCCATCCGCGGCGGCGACGTCGTGGGCGATCACACCGTCTTCTTCCTGGGCTCCGGCGATCGGATCGAGATCACCCACCGCGCCACCACGCGCGACACCTTCGCGGTCGGCGCGGTGCGCGCGGCGTTGTGGGTGGCGGGGCGAGGGCCGGGCCTCTACGACATGCGTGCCGTCCTCGGGATTTGATGGCGGCGCCACGGCGTAAACCGATGGACTTCGCGCGGCTCGCCACCGAGGCGACCCACCCGCGCGCCGCCAAGCTGGACACGCTGCCGCCCGAGGCCATCGTGGCGCTGATGCTGGCCGAGGAAGCCAAGGCCGTGCGCGCCGCGCAGGATCGCGCCGCGGAGATCGGACGGGCCGCGCGCCTGGTCGCCGATCGCTTGGCCGCGGGCGGCCGGGTGGTCTACGTGGGCGCCGGAACCTCGGGGCGCCTCGGCACGCTCGACGCCGTCGAGTGCGTCCCCACCTTCGGGATCCCCCCGTCGCGGCTGGTGCCGATCATCGCGGGGGGGCCGGCGGCGCTCACCCGCTCCGTCGAAGGGGCGGAGGACAACACGCGCGACGCCGAGCAGCGGATGCGCCGCGCCGCCGTCGGTCCGGCCGACGTGGTGTGCGGCATCGCGGCCTCGGGCGTGACCCCCTTCGTGCGGACCGCCCTGGAATACGCGCGCTTTCGCCGGGCCGCCACCATCTTCGTGACCTGCGGCGCCATCGAAGGCGCGGCGCCGGCGGACGTCGTGATCGCGCTCGAGACCGGCCCCGAGATCATCGCCGGTTCGACGCGCCTCAAGGCCGGAACCGCGACCAAGATCGTCCTCAACGCCATCTCGACGACCGCCTTCGTGCTGCTCGGCAAGACCTACGGCGGGCTCATGATCGACGTGCGCCCCACCAACGCCAAGCTCTGGGCGCGCGCGACCCGGATGGTCTCGGCGCTCTGCAGCCTCGACGACGCGGCCGCGCGGCGTCTCATCGAGAAGGCCGGCGGCCGGGCCAAGGTGGCGCTGGTCATGCACCACGCGGGCGTCTCGGCGGCACGCGCGCGCGAGCTGCTGGTCGCCAAGAAAGGCTCGCTGCGCGCGATCGTCGGCGACCTCCCCGTGCGCTCCCCCGCCGAGGCGCTGTGAGCGGCGCCGGCGGCGATCCGCTGACGCGCCTGCTGGCCGCGCGCGATCGCCCGGGACGGCTGGTGGTGGGCCTCCTGTCGGGGACCAGCGCCGACGGCACCGACGCCGCGCTGTGCGCCATCGACGGTTCGGACGAGACGACGCGCCTCACCGTCCGCGCCTTCGTCAGCACCCCCTTCGACCGCCCGCTGCGCGAGCGGATCTTCCGCCTCTCCCAGGCCGACGCCTCGGAGCTGTGCGACCTGGACGTCCTGCTCGGCGAGGCCTTCGCCGAGGCCGCGCGCGCCGTCTGCGTCGCCGGCGGCGCGGCCATCGAAGAGATCGCTCTCATCGGCTCGCACGGCCAGACCGCCGTGCACCACCCGCGCTCGTCGGGCCGCCTGGGCGCCACGCTGCAGATCGGCGAGGCCGCCGTGATCGCCGAGCGGACCGGCTGTCCGGTGGTGAGCGACTTCCGGGTGCGCGACGTGGCCGCCGGCGGCGAGGGCGCGCCGCTGGTGCCGCTGGTCGACCACCTGCTGTTTCGCGCGCCCGGTCGCAAGCGGGCGCTGCAAAACATCGGCGGCATCGCCAACGTCACGCTGGTCGGCAACCGGATCGCCGACATCGTGGCCTTCGACAACGGCCCCGGCAACATGCCACTCGACGCCGTCGCCCGCGCCGCTTCCGGCGGCCTCGAGGCCTTCGATCGCGACGGCCTGCGCGGCGCGCGCGGCGCCATCGACGCCGCGCTGCTGGCCGAGCTACACCTTCATCCGTACCTGGCGCTGCCGCTGCCGAAGACCACCGGCCGCGAAGACTTCGGCAAGGACTTCGTCTACCCGCTGCTCTCGCGCTACGAGGGCCGCCTAGACGACCTGCTGGCCACCCTGACCCGCTTCACCGCCGAGACCATCGCGCGCAGCTACCGCGAGGTCCTGCCGGCGCTACCCGACGAGGTGTTCGTCTCGGGCGGCGGCGCGCTCAACCCGACGCTGATGCGCCATCTGGTCGAGCTGCTGGCGCCCATCCCGGTACAAAGCACCGCCGTGCTGGGCGTCGATCCCGAGGCCAAAGAAGCCATCGCCTTCGCCGTGCTGGCCAACCAGACCCTCTTCGGGTCACCGGGAAACGTCCCCGCCGTCACCGGCGCCATCGCGCCGCGCGTCCTGGGAAAAATTTCGTTCTGATAGAGGTGCCGCCCGGATTTGAACCGGGGAATGAGGGTTTTGCAGACCCTTGCCTTACCGCTTGGCCACGGCACCGGATGCGTACAGGGGGAGTTGATATCATAAAGCCGGGGCGTGTGCAGGGGGGATGGGTCACGGCTCGGTCGCGGCCGACCACCGGTGCGGGTAACGTGGTGGCTGGGGCAAATCGCTTGGGCCGCGCCGGTAGGCCTAAGGCGCGGCCGCCGACCGCACAGCCGTACAGCCGCATTCGAGCGCACTCAAAAACCGCGCGACGTCCGTCTCCGGCAAGCGATCGTAGGTCAGAGCAGAGATTTTCCAAAACCGCCTTTTTCTGTGGAAATTTAGCGTAATTCCTCGCTCGTCGACTGCGACGCGGTCCGCCATTGAACCGAGGGCCTCGAGCGAAGTCCCGCTCGTCACTCCGCCCTGCAGGCGCAATGAGAAGGTCAGCTCGTCGGTAGCGAACGGTTCGACCGAAGCGCGCATGTAGATCCCGAGGAAGACGCCACGGGCCTCGCTGAAGACGTCGAGACTGGAGGCGCCCTTCGAGCCAGCCTGCGGCTCGAAGAGATCGAGCCCACACCGATCGGCCAGCGAGCGTAGCGCCCCGTTGGTCTCGGACACTACCTT
>DASRLC010000314.1:0-13378 GCA_035648655.1 Polyangia bacterium | reverse complement strand
GAGCCGGACCACCGTCGCGGAGCTCGCCGCGGCCAGCCGGGCCGACGCCAAGCCCTGGCCCAGCCTGTCGGCCTGGGTGTCGTTCGCGGTGGTCTGGGAGCCCCCCTCGGTGAAGGGGCGCAACGTGATCGCCCTCTTGCCGGGGAGCGATCCAGCGCTCACCGGCGAAGCCGTGCTGGTGGGCGCGCACTACGATCACCTCGGTCGGGGGGACGAAGGCGGCGCGCTCGACGGCGCGGGGATTCACCCCGGCGCCGACGACAACGCGTCGGGAACGGCGGCGATGCTCGCGGTCGCCGCCGCGATGGCCCGGGCGGCGCCACACCCGCGCCGGTCGATCCTGTTCGTGGCCTTCACCGGCGAAGAGAAAGGGTGGGCCGGCTCACGGGTGGTGGCCGATCGGCCGCCGAAGAGGGTGGTCGCGATGCTGAACCTCGATATGGTAGGGCGGATGAAAGGGAACGCGTTAGAAGTGAATGGCACGGCCAGCTCGCCGCAATGGCGCGGCATCGTCGAGGCCGCCAACGTCGCCGGTGATCGGCTGACGGTCGGCTACCCGCGCGGCGTGCCGGGCGGCAGCGACCACCAACCGTTCATTCTCAAAAAGGTGCCGGCGCTGTTCTTCTTCACCGGCCTGCATTGCGACTACCACCGGGTCGGGGACACCTGGAACAAGATCAACCTCGAGGGCCTGCTCGAGGTGGCGCGGTTGACGGCGGCGGTGGCGCGGCAGGTGGCCGATCGGGCACAGGACCTGGCCTTTGAGATGCCGGCCTGGGCCGATCGGCGGCCGCCGCTGGGGTGTCCGCTGTGACGACCGCCGTGCGCCCGCTGGCCGGGCGAACCATCGCGCTTCCCGAGTCGCGCGAGCTCGATCGCTTGGCCACGCTCATCGAGGCCGAAGGGGCCGCCACCTGGCGCTGTCCGCTGGTCGCGATCCTCGACGCACCGGATCCGCGCCCGGTCGAAGGGTGGCTGCGTGGGCTGGCCGCCGGTGGGTTCGACGACCTGATTTTTCTGACCGGAGAGGGGTTGCGGCGGCTGCTGGCAGCGGCGGAGCGGCTCGGCCTGCACGCCGAGGTGGTCGCCGCGCTCGGCGGCGCGCGCAAGGTGACCCGCGGTCCCAAGCCGGCCCGCGCGCTGCACGAGATCGGCCTCGCGCCCGATCTGGCCGCGTCGGTCCCCACGACAGCCGGTGTGATCGATGCGCTCCGCGCGCTGGACCTGCACGGTCGCCGGGTGGGGGTGCAACTCTACGGCGAAGAGCCCAATCGGCCGCTGGTCGAGTTCTTGGAAGCCGCCGGCGCCAAAGTGCGGACGGTGTCGCCCTACGTCTATGCCACCGCCAGCGACGGGGCGGCGGTGGTGACGCTCATCGACGGTCTCGACGCCAGGCGCATCGACGCCATCGCGTTCACGAGCGCCTCGCAGGTGGACCGGCTGTTTCAGGTGGCGGGACCGACCGGCGAGGCCCGGTTGCGGGCGGCGCTGACCGGCGTGCGGGTGGCCGCCATCGGGCCGATCGTGGTCGAGGCGCTGGGGGCGCGCGGCGTGCGCATCGACGTGGTCCCCGACAAAGCCTTCGTGATGCGGAACCTGGTGGCGGCGCTGGTCTCCGCGCTGGGGGCGCGGGCGTGAGGAATCACCGGTGGTCCGGGCTGGCGCTGGTCGTGGTGTCGGCCGCTGGTTGCACGGGTCTCGCGACTGGCCTCGCCGGGAGGCCCAGCGCCGAGGCGGGGCTGCTGCGCGGCAAGTCGCCGCTGCGTTCGCGCGGCGTGACCCACGTCGATCGCCTCACCGACGGCATCGCCGCCGCGCCGGATGACCCGCCGCGCACCGACCTGACCTCGATGCTGGCCTCGTCCGAGAGCTTCGTCGTCTACGACCTTGGCCAGGCCACCGAGATCCACTGCGCCGCGATCGAGGCCGATGGCGACGACGCCTACCAGCTGGCGCTCTCCGACGACGGCGTCGCGTGGGGGCCGCTGTGGACCGCTCCGGCGACCGGCGATCGGGGGATGCAGCCGCGGGCCGCGCGCGATCTGGGCGGCCGGGGTCGCTTCTTACGGCTCACCGCCTCGGGCGGCGACGGGATCTACGCCGTCGCCGAGCTGTCGGTGGCCGGCACCTGCCCGGCGCGTTGGCCGCCGCCGTTGGCGCTGCAGATCGGCACGCCGGTCGACGAATCGGCGCGGGTCAAAGCCTGGGCGCTGGCGGCCTGCGCCGCCGCTTACATCCTGGCCTACCGGCGCCGGTCCCCCGATTTCGTGAAGCTGTTCGTGGCGGTGCCGCTTGGTTTGGCGGCCGCGCTCGGCGTGCAGCTGGCGGAGATCTGGCCGCCGCCGCCGTCGTTACGGGCGGCCTTGTTGGCGGCGATCGCGATCCCCGCGGTCGCCGCCGCGCTGCGGGTGGCGGTTACGCGCCGGCGGCGGGCGAGCCCGTCACGATCTTCTTGAGCTCGCCGCGGGCGTGCAGGTCGCGCACGATGTCGGCGCCACCGATCAGCTTGCCGTCGACGTAGAGCTGCGGAAAAGTCGGCCAGCTCGAATACTCCTTGAGGCCCTCGCGCAGCTCGTTGTCGGCCAGGATGTTGAACGACTCGAAGGGTGCGCCGATCTCCTTGAGCACGCCGACCACCGCGGCCGAAAAGCCGCACTGGGGCATGGAGGGATTGCCCTTCATGAACAACATGACCCGGCCCTTGGCGATGGTGTCGGTGATGCGCTTCTTGAGTACGTCGTTCACGGTCGTCTCCTATTCACGGTCGTTTCCTAGCGGGGGTCGTTTCGGTCGGTTTTTCGGTGATGTTCGTCCGGCGTCTCGGTGGTCAACGCCAGCGCGTGGATCGGCGCGTGACTTCCCCGCATCGCCTCGCCGAGTGCGCCGTAAATCAAGCGGTGGCGGTCGACCAGCCCCTTGTCCGCGAAGGCGGTCGAGACCACCGTGGCGTCGAAGTGGTCGCCTCCGCCGGTGGTGTCGACCACGTTGACCTCGGCGTCGGGGAAGGCGGCGCGGATTCGTTGCTTGATGTCATCTGGCGTCATGGATGGACGAGTCTCTATAGCACGCCACGCTATACTGCCAGACGATGACGCTCGGGAACCGGGTGACGGTGGTGACGACGCTGCTGGTGGCGTCGGTCCTGGCCGGCTCGGGCTACGCGGCGCTCAAGGTTCGGCGCGTCAACTTGGAGGCCGATCTCGATCGCGAGGCACACGAGATCGCGACCGCGCTCCGTGCCGGCATCGAGCCGCTCGATCGCGGCAGCGCCGAAGAGACGCTGCTCCAGCGCGCGCGCGCCGCCCGTCAACACGACGAGCTGTTCGCGCTGGAGGTGCTGTCGGTGGGCGACGACCGTCGCACCGACGACGACGCCTGGCGCCTCCTCATGCGGGCGGCCGACATCCAGGACGCACCGGTGGGGCGGGTCTTCGACTCGGCTTCGGGCGCGCGTTCGTATGCCATGGCGGTGCCGCTCTTCGACGCCGCGGCGCTGGAGCTGCCGCCGCGGCACCCGGCGCGCCATCCGATTGCGATCATGGGGATGCGGCGCGACGCCGGCTACATCGACGCCGAGGTGGCCGCCACCGCGCGCCGAATCTTCCCGCTCTTCCTGGTGGTCGTGATCGGGGTGGCGGTGGGGGTGCGGCTCGCCATCGATCAGATCGCCGGGCGCCCGCTGCGGCGGCTGCTGGAGGGGATCGACGCGGTCGGCAAAGGCGATCTGTCGCGGGTGATCTTGGCCGAGCGCGACGACGAGATCGGCACCATTGCCGGCCGCTTCAACGCCATGACCGGCTCGCTGCGCGAGGCGCGCGAGGACGGGGAGCGGGCGGCGGAGGCGCGTCTCGGCCTGGAGGCGCGGCTGCGCCAATCCGAGAAGCTGGCCACCATTGGCCAGATGGCCGCTGAGATCGCGCACGAGCTGGGGACGCCGCTCAACGTGATCGGCGGGCGGGCGCGGGCGATGGCCAAACGGGCGCAGAACGCCGAGCGCGCCGCCGAGGCGCTGGGGGAGAGCCGCGGCGCGGCGGCCGAGGTGGCCCCAGATGGCTCCCGCGACCTCGCCCGGGAGGCCTCCCGCGAGGTGTCCAAGAACGCCGGCATCATCGGCGACGAGGTCGCCCGCATCACCAAGATCATCCGCCAGGTGCTGGATTTCTCGCGCCCGCGCGGGCCGACCGTCACGCGCGTGCGCCTGGGGGCGGTGGTGGCGGAGGCGCTGGAGTTCTTGCGCGAGACGATCCGCCGCCAGGAGATCGTGGTCGATCTCCGGACCATCCCGCCACCGCCCGAGGTGCCCGGCGATCCCGATCAGATTCAGCAGGTCTGCCTGAACCTCTTCATGAACGCCATCCATGCCATGCCGAACGGGGGCCGCCTCCAGGTGGCGACCGAGCGGGTGGTGCGGCGCAAGGGCGGGCTCGATCTGGCCCCCCCGGGCGAATACGTGGCGCTCATCATCGCCGACGGCGGGCCCGGGATCCCGCTCGCCGATCGGGAGAAGATCTTCGAGCCGTTCTTCACCACCAAGGACGAAGGGCAGGGGACCGGGCTCGGTCTGGCGGTCAGCCACGGGATCGTGAAGGACCACGACGGGTGGATCGAGGTGGACAGTCCGGCCGGCGGCGGCGCCGTCTTTCGCGTGTATCTCCCCTGCGAGGCGCCCGCCGCTCTGCCCGTTCCCCTTGCCGAACTGCAATCGATCGGCAAGGATTGATCGACGACCGAGCGCGCCAAGCTGGCCGAAACCAAGATGGCCGAACCCGCAATGACCGCCCCCGAGAAGATTCCGCCGCTGGGTAAAGCGGCCGGCGGGACAGGCCGGGCCACCATTCTCATCGTCGAGGACGACGCCGCGATGCGGTCGATGTTGCGCGAGGCGCTGGAAGAAGACGGCTACGCGGTCGAGACCGCTTCGGGCGGGCGCGGTGGTGTCGCCCGGGTCCGACAGGGCGGCGTCGATCTGGTCGTTTCGGACGTCAAGATGCCGGACCTCGACGGGCTCGACATGCTGCGGGAGATCAAGGCGGTCAGCCCCTCTCCGCACGTCATCACCATCACCGCCTTCGGTTCGATCGACACCGCCATCCGCGCGGTCAAGCTGGGGGCCTTCGACTACATCACCAAGCCGTTCGACATCGACCAGCTCATCTTGTCGGTGCAAAAGGCGCTGGCGGAGCGGGCGCTGCGCTCCGAAGTGGCGCGCCTGCAAAGCGAGGTCCAAAAGAGCTACCGCTGGGGAAACATCGTCGGCAAGTCGGCCGTCATGCAGGAGATGTTCGCGCTCATCCAGCGCCTCTCGGGCTCGGCGGCCTCGGTGCTGGTGACGGGCGCGTCGGGCACCGGCAAGGAGCTGGTGGCCAAGGCCATCCACTTCAACAGCCCGCGGCGCGAGCGCCCCTTCGTGGCCCTCAACTGCGCCGCCATCCCCGACACGCTGCTCGAGAGCGAGCTGTTTGGCTACAAGAGGGGCGCCTTCACCGACGCGCGCAACGATCGCGCCGGCATCTTCGTCGAGGCCGACGGCGGCACCATCTTCCTCGACGAGATCGCCGAGCTGTCGCCGACTCTACAGGCCAAGCTGCTGCGGGTGCTGCAGGAGGGGGAGATCCGGCCGCTGGGGGCCGCGCGCAACGAGAAGGTCGACGTGCGGGTCATCGCGGCCACCAACATCGATCTCGAGGCCCGCCTGCAGAGCGGCAGCTTCCGACAGGATCTCTACTACCGCCTCAACGTCATCCACATCCATCTGCCGGCCCTGCGCGATCGGGCCGAGGACATCCTGGCGCTGGCCGAGCACTTCCTAGCGCGCAGCGCCACCAAGGCCGGCAAGGAGCTGCGCGGTTTTCACGAGGCGGCCAAGAAGGCGCTGCTCGGGCACGGCTGGCCCGGCAACGTGCGCGAGCTCGAGAACGCGGTCGAGCGCGCGGTGGCGCTGGCCGAAGGCGGCCTGATCCAGCTCGAGGACCTGCCGCCGAGCGTGCGCGAGCGGCGCGCCACGGCCGAGGACGAGCTGGGCGCGGCGGTCGCCCGTGGGCTCACCCTCGACGAGCTCGAGCGCGAGTTCATCAAGCGGGTGCTGGCGGCGGAGGGGGGCAACAAGACCCGCGCCGCCCAGCGCCTCGGCCTCGACCGCAAGACGCTATACCGCAAGCTCGAGGAGTACGCCGCCACCAGCTCCGCCCCCGTGCCACGTGAAGAAAGCGAGCCGCAACCATGAACGAGATCGGTTCCCTGGTGAGCCTTTCGGCGAGGGCCGACGCCGGCTTCGCGCCGTTGCGGGCCCCGGCCTCTGGCCAGGTTTGCGTCCACTGGCGCCTGCGGGTGGTCGAGCACCTGACGGCCCGCACCGAGCTGGTGCACGAGCTGGCCTCGCCGGAGTCGTTCGATCTGGTCTGGGGCGGCGACGAGGCGGCGCCGCGCTTGCCGGTGCGGATCCGGATCGATCCCGACGCCTCCCGCATCGAGGCCACGCCGACCTTGCATCGGGCCGGAACACCGGGGGCGCTGGCGGTGGCCGGCGCGTTCGGTTTCCGCGGCGCGCTCTCGGTCGAAGAGACGGTCATTCGACCGGGCGACATCCTGGCAGCCGAAGGGATGCTGCAGGATCTCGACTTCGACGCGGGGCCGTTTCGCGCCGCCGCGCAGGGGCTCGCGCTGCTCGACGCCACGGTGCGCCTGCCATCGAAGAGCTTGGGGCCGGCGCTCCTGCCCTGGGCGCTCGGCACGGCGGCGGCGCTCCTCGGTGGGATGGGCCTGACCACTTGGGCGGCCTGGCGTTACCACCTGGCGCACCTGCCGGCCGGAGCCAGCGCCTGCCGCATCGATCATCCGCCCGGATCGTTCGCCCGGGTGGCGCCGCCGGATTTTCCGCGGCCGCGCCTGCCCTAATTCGCGACGATCGGCGCCAGGCAATCCTTGTCGGGATCGGCCTTGATCGGGAGCCAGGCGTTGAACTCGGTGTCCGAAGCCGCGACCACCATGGCCGGGGAGAGCGCCGCCGGATCGTAGGCGGCGCCGGCCGATCCGCCGGCCGCCAGACGGTCACCGATCTGGGCGCGAAACGCCGCGAACGCCGGGAGGTCGAAGAGCGCGAAGTAGATCTGGCGGGTCCGCTCCGGACTGCTCACGCGCCGGTAGACCATGCAGCGCGGCTGGAGCGCGCCCGCTCCCAGGCCGGCGCTGCGCGCGACGTCCAAGAGCGCCTCGGGCGTCATCCGCCCGGCGAAGGCGCGATCGAACTCGCCCTCGAGCAGCAGCGGGATCGCCGCCGGGACGGGCATGCTGAGGGATTCCATGGCCCGGGAAAACAGCTGGCGAAAGAGCCCGTTCGAAAAGTCGGGGGGCGCCTGCAGCACCAGCAACGGCGAGCTCGGTCCGGACGCCGCCTCGATCTCCAGCGTCCAGCCGGTCAGCTGCGCCCGTTCGACGGTGAAGGGATTGGCGCGCGAATCGCGGGCCGAGCGCACGAACAGAAAGGCCACCAGCGCCAGCAGGACCAGCGCGATCGGGATCTTGATGAGTCGATTGGTGCGGGCCATGGCGGCGTCGGTCCCGGAGGCGGTGACGCTAACATGCCCGCGACCGCCTAGTTCGTCGCGCTCGGATCGACCACCCGCCCGGCGAACAGCAGCGCGCCGGTCGGCTGGTGCACGATGAAGAACAGGAACGGGCGATCGATGGTCAGCGAGCTCAGAACGGCGGCGGAGGTTCCCACGCCGATGCCGGTCGCGGCGGCGGCGGTGGTCCCCTTCTCGTCGACAGCGACGTCGGCCTGATGAATCACCGTCTGTACAAGCAGATCCTTCATGCCGTCGATTCCGGAGAAGTCGGCGGTGCTCTCGTCGAAGGCGTCGGGCATCCCGAGCGTCTTCAGCGTGTCGTTGAGCGCCGTCGCCTGCGAAAACTCGAAGCGCGGCATGGACAGCGCGCCGGCCGTCTGCTGGCTGTTGGCCAGGATGGCGCCCAGGCCGTCGGCGGTGAGCGACTGCTCGAAGGCGTCGAAGGTTCCGGCGTCGGGGACCACCAAGATCATCGAAGTGGTGGCGCCTTTGTAAGCCAGCGAGGCCGCCTGCCATCCGGTGCCGCTCCAGAGCGCGGCGTTGGTGTCTCCCGTTACCGTCATCATCGGCACGCTCACGTCGCCCGCCGCGGCGTGAAAGGTGCCGTTCTGGCTTTTGGGATCGAAGGGCGTGACCCAGTCGCCGTGAAAGTAGACCGCGTTGGCCAGCACCAGCCGCGTGAGATTGTCGATCGACCCCTCGGGGAACAGCGTCGGGATCTGGTTCTGGGTCTTGCCGGCCACCCAGGCGTTGATGGCGGTGCGCGCAGCGTCGGGCGCGGTCTCGAAGTCGACCGTGTTGAGGCCGGCGCCATAGTCTTCGGCCAGCACGTCCAGATAGGGCGCCAGGATCGGGAAGCCGGTCTGGGTCCAGGCCGAGTCGGCCAGCGAGAGCTGAAATGACCCGGCGCCGCTGGAGGGGGCGGTGGTGAGCGCCAGATCGAGCGCGTCGAAGGCGGCGTTCAGGCGATCGGTCGGCAGCGTGAAGTGCAGGGTGGTGGCCATCTGAGTGGCCGTCTCGGTCGCCGCGCCGTTGTAGAGCATCGCCATCGCCAGTGAGATGCTGATCGGCGAGAACACCAGGTTGTCGTCGGAGCCGGCCTGACCTCGGAGTTGCTGGTAGAGGTCGACCGCGAAGCCGCGGTTGTCGCCCGCCAGCTCGGTCGCGTCGTCGGTCGAGACGGTGGGGCTCGTGATCCGGGGCTGGCTGGATTGCTCGATGCCGACCGGGGCGGAGCCGCCCGAGCCCCCGCACGCGGGCAAGAACGCCAGCAGCGCGACGGTAGATACCCACTTCCAGGAACGATTCGACGCACGCCGCTCCATCGCTTCATTTCGCATGTGGCCCTCCAGAGCAAACCTCAGCAAACCTCGGACCAGGGATGAGCCCGCGGCAATCGGGTCCCGCCCGCCGGGCCCCTCGAATTTCCGAGAGCACCGGGCGACCCTGTCGCGGTTTTCGTGGTCCTTCACCCTGGCACCCGCTGATCGATGCGGCCGAAGAGGTCTCGGCCGGCCCGGTCGCGCATCTCGATCACGATGCGGTCCCCCACCCCCATGAACGGCGTGGTGGCGATGCCATGCCCGATCAGCTCGCGCGCGCGCAACTCGGCCAGGCACGAGACGCCGCGGGCCCGATCGCGGTTCGAAACGGTGCCGCTGCCCAGGATCGTGCCGGCGCCGAGCGCGCGCGTGCGCGCAGCGTGGGCCACCAGCTCGAAGAACGAGAAGTGCATCTCGGGGCCAGCCTCCGGATCGCCGACCAGTGTTTCCCCGGTGACCGCGCGGGTGAGAATCGAGCGCAACGGCAGGTGGACCCGGCCGTCGCGCCAGGCGTCGCCCAGCTCGTCCGGCGTGACGGCGAAGGGCGAGAACGCCGTCGCCGGCTTGGACTGGAAGAACCCGAACCCCTTGGCCAGCTCGTCGGGGACCAGGTTCCGCAAGGTCACGTCGTTGGCCAGCAGCACGAGGCGCACGTGGTGGTGCGCTTGGCTGGCGGGCGTGCCGCGCGGGACGTCGCCCAGGATGACGGCCACCTCGGCCTCGAAGTCCAGTCCCAGGCGCGGATCGGCGAACGGGAGATCGTCGCGCGGTCCGGCCAGGACCCCGGAGCCGCCCTGATAAACCAGCGGATCGGTTTCGAGCGTGGCGACAGGCGTCGCGCCGCGCGCGCGGCGCGCCAGGATCACGTGGTTGAGAAAGGCCGAGCCGTCGATCCACTCATAGGCGCGCGGCAGCGGCGGCCCGAGCCGTCCTTCGTCGAGCGGCTCGCCGCCGTCGGATTCCAGCCGGCCGGACAGCGCCACCAGCGCGGGCGCCGCGCGCGGCCAATCGTCGAGCGCGGCCTGCAGCGAGGGGGCGATCGCCGTGGCGCGGGCGAAGCTCCGCCCGTCGCGCCCAATGACCAATAGCGCGCCGTCGCGCGTGCCGTCGCGCCAGGTCGCGAGCCTCATATGACCGACCTCAGCCCCACCCGATCAGTGTAGTAAGCTCCGCCGCCATGGCCAAGGACGCCAAAACCGACGATCCCCAGGCGCTCAAGGCGCGCCTCGCCGAGCTGCGGGTCGGGATCGATGCCGTCGATGACGAAATCTTGAAGCTCCTCAACCGCCGGGCCGGGTTCGTCGGCGAGGTCGCCGACCTCAAGACGGCTTTGGCGGTCCCCTTCTACGTCCCTTCGCGCGAGCGTCAGATCGGCGAGCGGCTGGCGGCCGCCAACCCCGGCCCGTTCCCGACCGCCTCGCTGCGCCCGGTCTTCCAGGAGATCTTCAGCGCCTGCCTGACGCTGGAAAAGCGCGTGCGGGTGGCCTACCTCGGGCCGGAGGGGACGTTCTCGGACTTGGCGGTCAAGCACCAGTTCGGCCTGTCGGCCCGCGCCATGCCGATGGGGACCATCGCCGCGGTGTTCGAAGAGGTGGCGCGCGGCAACGCCGACTTCGGCGTGGTCCCGGTCGAGAACACCACCGAGGGCATGATCAACCCGACCCTCGACTGTTTCATCGACAGTGACCTCAAGGTCAGCGCCGAGATCGCCCTCGAGATCAACATGTGCCTCATCGGCCACGCCGGCCTCACGCTGGGGCAGATCGAGCGCGTGTATTCGCTCCCGGTGGCGCTGGCCCAGGTCCGACGCTTCCTGGCGGCCAACCTGCCGCGCGCCGCGCTGGTCGAGGCGCGCTCGACCGCCGACGCGGCGCGGTTGGCGCACGACGATCCGCAGGGCGCGGCGGTCGGCTCCGAGCTGGCGGCCAAGCTGAACGATCTCGAGGTGCTGCGCCGCAAGATCGAAGACCTCTCGCACAACATGACCCGCTTCCTGGTGCTGGGCCGCGAGCAGGCCGCGCCGACCGGGCGCGACAAGACCTCGCTCTTGCTGGTGACCCGCGACGAGCCCGGCATTCTCTACCGCGTGCTCGGCACCTTTGCCGAGCGTGGCCTGAACATGACCAAGATCGAGAGCCGCCCCTCGCGCCGGCAACCGTGGGAGTACGTATTCTTCGTCGATATCGACGGCCACGAACGTGACGTCCCGATGGCGGACGCGCTGGACGCCGTGCGCAAGGTCTCCGAATCGGTGAAGGTTCTCGGATCGTATCCGCGCGCCGACGGGCGCGGCGGCTGATTTTTGCGGGTTGCGTTGCAACAGCGGAAACCTCGGCGGCGCAACGGCTCCACCGCGATCGCCCCGATTTTCTGAACGCTGTTGCGGGCCTTGCAACAGCGGATGCGCTCAAGAGGGCTTTCTGCGCGGCCGATGAACGCCTCTGTACATGGGCAAACAGATCCTCATCGTCGACGGCGACCTCGGCCGCCTCGGCGAGCTCGTGCGGCTGGTGGAGGGGCTCGGCTGTCAGGCGGTCGGCAGCCCAGGTGCCGCCGACGCGATCGCCCGCCTGGGTGACCGACGGTTCGATCTCTGCCTGGTCGACCTGGGGTTGCCGGCCGAAGGCGGCACGGCCGTCATCATGAAGGCGCACGCTTGCCGCCCGCCGCTGGCTTCGGTGGCACTGACGGCCCGCGGGGCGGGCGCCGGTGCGGTCGAAGCCCTGCGTGCCGGCGCCGTCGAGATCATCGCCAAACCGACCTGCCCGGCCGCGCTGGCCGCGGTGCTCTGCCGGCGCCTGGCCCCCGCTTCGGCGCGCCGTCGGTTGGCGGGTGCGGCGGTCATCGGTGAGCACCCCCGCATGCAGGCGCTGTGGGATTGGGTCGACCAGATCGCCGACACCGAGGCCGCCGTCCTGATCCGCGGCGAGACCGGCACCGGCAAGGAGGTCGTCGCGCGGCTCATCCACGGCGCCAGCGCCCGCCGGTCCGGACCCTTCGTGGCGGTCAACCTGGCGGCGTTGCCGGCCCCGCTGGCCGAGGCGGAGCTGTTCGGGCAGGTGGGCGACGCGGGCCGCGAGCGGCCTCGGGCCGGGCGCCTGGTCGCGGCCCAGGGCGGAACGCTGTTCCTGGACGAGATCGGTGAGATGCCGCGCAGCCTACAGGCGCGGCTGCTGCAGGTGCTGGAGGAGCGGAGCGTGACGCCGATCGGCGAAGGCGGGCAGGCGGTGCCGATCGACGTGCGGGTCATCGCGGCCACCCAGGGCGATCTCGACGAACGGATGGCGGCCGGCGACTTCCGCGAGGATCTCTACTACCACCTGGACGTCATGCCGATCGAGATCCCGCCCTTGCGGGCCCGTCCCGAAGACGTTCCCGCGCTGGCGGAGCATTTCCGCGGCGAGGTGAACGCGCGCGAGGGGCGTAGCGTGCCGGGGTTCGCGCTCGACGTCATGCGCCGCTTCGCCCGCTACGATTGGCCGGGCAACGTCCGCGAGCTCGAGAATCTGGTCGAGCGGCTGGTGGTGCTGGCCGGAACCCGCATGGTGGTGATGGACGATCTGCCGATTCACCTGCGGCAGGCCCGCGGCGCGCGCAATCTGCGCGCCGAGGTCGTCGATCTCGAGCACGCGGTGGCGGACCTACCTGTGGGCGGCGTCGATTTGCGCATGTTCCTCGACGAGATCGAAGAGCGCTTCATTGCCGAGGCGCTCGAACGAACCGGCGGCAACCGTTGCCGCGCGGCCGATTTGCTCGGCATCAACGACAGCACACTGGCCGAGAAGCTCCGTCGCCGAAACGTCGCCTGAACGAAAAAACATACATTGTCCGTCGGTGAGCGCGGCGCGCCTTCAAGCGCGCTGTGAGACGCCGAGGTCGGGGATCTGGAGACCGTCACCGGGTTGACGGCGTCAAGAAATGTCGATCGCCAATCGGTTGACGGTTGGCGCCCACCGCCCGCGCGAAGTGCTTGATTTGCGCGGGCCGCGAATCGACATGAACGTGGCACGCCGTGTGCTCATTGTGTTGGTCATGCCAACGACGACGAGCACGACGAAACGGAAGCCCGCCATCAAGACCGCCGCCAAGAGCTCGGCCAAGAAGGATCTGGTCGCGCGGCGCAACGAGTACGCGGCCAAGTTCTTTCCCTACATCGAGAAGGTGGCCCGCCGGTTGGCGCGCCGGCTTCCGGCCCACGTCGAGATCGACGACCTGATTTCGTCGGGCGTCATCGGCCTCATGGAGGCGGCGGAGCGGTTCGACCCGAGCCGAGTCGATCGCTTCGAAGCCTTCGCCGAGTTCCGGATCCGCGGCGCCATGCTGGACGATCTGCGCTCGCGCGATACGCTGTCGCGCGACATGCGCCGGCTCTCCAACGAGCTGCGCGACGCCACCCGTCGCCTCGAGTCGCAGCTCGGCCGTACCCCCGACCACGAGGAGATCGCCAAGCGCCTCGGCGTGGGCGTCGAGGAGCTCTACGCGCGGCAGCAG
>DASRLC010000313.1:0-9046 GCA_035648655.1 Polyangia bacterium | reverse complement strand
TTTCGGTAGTGACTTGCAAGAGCTTTGGACGAACGTAGGAGGCCGCATGGCCGTGCCGACGATAGAACGCCCGCCGAAGGGCTGCGACGCAACGTGGACCGCCGTGTGGCGTGCTCTCGTCGCCGAGATGAAGTCGGTCGGGACGTGGAAGCCGGCGCTGTGGCCGTTCGCGGTCCAGTACCTCCACGCGCTCCGACTCGCCGAGGAGCACCGGGTACTGGCCGAGGCCGACGCGGTGGACTTCGACCGTGAGTCCGGCCTTGCGCACATGCACCCCGGCTTCGCGTCAGGGCTCGCTCAGGCGAAGCAGGCGCAGACGCTCGCCGACCTGCTCGGCATCACGCCGAAGGCGCAGAAGGCGCTCATGGCGAACGTGCCCGCCGCACCGATGAAGGAGCATCCGATTGTCGCCCGCCTCGACCAGCTCGCGCAAGTCCGTCAACGTAGGGCCGCTCACCGTTGACGAGTACGCCTCGGCGTGCCGCGAGCTAATCACGCTCGACAACGGGCTCCCGCTGGAGTTGGAGGACTTCCAACTAGAGATCATCGCGGACCTTCTTAGCGGCGTGCGCGAGTTGCACGTCCGTGTCCCGGAGGAGAACGGCAAGACGACGCTCCTCGCGGCCGTCACCCTGATCCACCTCTTGTCGACGCCGGACCCGCGTGTTGCTGTCGGCGCTCGTAACAAGGACCAGGCCAAAGTCCTGTTCAACCAGGCGGTCAAGATGGTTCAGGATTGCGCGCCGCTTGAGGGTCGACTGGATATTCGGGATGGCACGAACGAAATCCGCATCCTCGGCATGAAGGGTGGCGCGGGGCTCCGCGTCATCCCCGCGGACGCGCTGACGGCCCACGGCGGCATCAATACTCTCGTCGTGCTCGACGAGATGCACGCTCTGCCTGGCCTTGGGCTGTTTCGGACGCTCGCGGGGAAGATCGGCAAGCGCAACGGGCAGATCATCACGATTTCGACCGCCGGGGAGCCGGACAGCGAGTACGAGCAGTTGTGGGATAACGTCATCGCCACCGCGCACACCGTGGAGCGCCGCGGGCCGCGCTGTACGCGCGCCGAGGGACCGCATCACGTCGCTTGGGGCTGGGCGCTGGACCCGGACGACGACCCCGAGGACTTGGCGCTCGTGAAGCTCGCGAATCCGGCCTCGTGGATCACGCTCAAGACACTCACTGAGAAGCGTTCGCTCCCGAGCTGGTCGTTGAAGCACTGGCTGACGGTCGTCTGCGACCGCCCGACTCGTGACTACGACCGGCGGTTTCTGCAGGAGCCCGATTGGGACGCCGCGAACGTCTCGAGCGACGTTTCGCGGATCCCCGCGGGCGTGCCGGTGCTCGTCGGGGCCGACTGGGGTTTCATCGACGACGCAACGGCGTACGTCGTGGCCTGGTACTCCGACGGCTACCTCCTGCTCGACGAGGCGATCATCGTTGCGCCTCCTCGTGACGGTAGAGCCCTTTCGCCGATGGCGGCATTACAGCCGCTCATCGACCTCGACGAGCGGAATCCCATCGCGGTCATCGCGCATGACGCCGCGATGCAGGGCGCGGCGATGCAGGGGCTACTTGCGGAGGCGTTCCCGAACGCGGAGGTCGTCTCGGTGACGCCGGCCGACATGAATACCGCCCCGCACTACTTTGCCAACGAATTGGGCGCCGGGAGACTGAAGCACACGGGCGGCCCGGACCTGAAGCGCCATCTGATGAACACCTTGATCGTGCCGGTGAAGAACGACCCGGAGCGCTACCGGATCGACCGGCCCGTATCCAGCCGCCATGCCCCACATCTGCGCCCGATGCGTGAGATCGATGCTGCAGTCGCGGCGGTGAACGTCGTGTGGGGCGCCGTCGGACGCGAGCCGGGCCTCGAGCCGTTCATCGAGTACATCGACCTTTTCTAACCTACTTCCGCGCCGTGCAGGGGCGTCTAAGGAGCCTCTGTGGCGAATCTCCCAGGCACCGCGCTCCTTGACGCCGGGCCGATCTTCAACCAGGGCACCCCGACCGTTACGTACGCCCCGCCGGCGCCCGGCGGCGGTTATGTGGGTGGCACGACGATTCTCGTTCAGCCGAACGGCGGCCGTGTTGAGCTCACCGAGCACGATTCCGAGGTTCGGATGATGTCGTACGCGGACGGGTGGGCGTCTCAGGCGCCGATTGCGGCTGTTATCGAGAAGATGCGGCGTCGTATTGCGGCCCTGCCGCGGAAGGTGTATCAGCATGCCCCCGGAGACCGGACGATCCCGATGCCGGCGGTCGGTACGGCAGCGTCGAGGACGCGCAAGGCGCTTCCAGAGCACATCGACGACCCGAGTAACGGTCTGTGCCAGCTTTTGTGGCATCCGCTTGAGGGTTACGGGCCGATGGCGCTCGCGGAGTGGCAGTATCTCTCGCTTTTCGTGAACGGCGGGTCGTTGCTCGCGAAGTACCGCGGGAACGGGCCGACTGAGCCTACTACCGAGTTCGTTCCGCTTGACTGGCGCTACCTTCAGGCTTGGGCGCGGCTCGGGCACCCGCTCATGGCGTGGGCGACCACCCAGACCGGGCAGTGGGAGTGGCTCCTGCCGTCCGAGGCGCTTTTCACGTCCTGGTCGACGGTGGCGGGCGCGCAGGGCGCGTGGTTCTGCACCTCGCCGCTTGAGCAGCTCAGCGTCACTATCAAGATTGACGAGGCCGCACAGCGGTATGCCGCCGCGTATTTCAAGAACGGTGCGCGGCCGAGTGGCTTTGTGTCGCTCGACAAGGAAGTGAACACCCGCCAGCAGCCGACGATTGTCGACCGCTTGCAGAAGAAGGCCGAGGAGAACTATGGGGGCGTCGATAACGCCTTCAGGGTGGCCGTTCTCGGCGGCGGTGCGACTTGGCAGCAGGCGGGCGATTCGGCCCAGGAAGCGCAGATGCTTCAGACGCGCGAGATCGACTTCCGCGAGACGTGCGCCGTGTTTGACATGCCTTACGACGCGATGTTCGGCACGATGGCCGCGACCCCGGAGGGTGAGGCACAGGTTTGGAAGGCGGTCGGTAACTGGGCGAAGCTCGGCGACGACCGTTTCAACGCGCAGGTCGTCGACTCGGAGCCCGTGTGGGCTAATCAGCGCTTCTTCGTAAAGACGGATCTGAACGAGGTTCTGTTCGGCGATCCGCTCATCCTCAGCGACAAGATGGTGGCCGAGGTTCTCGCGGGTATTCGCACTGTGGACGAGGCGCGGGACACCCTTGGCCTTAGTGCCCGCGGTGGCGCGTCGGATGATCTGTTGTCCGACAAGGACGCTCTCGGCAGTGGGCCAGATGGCGGTGGTGGTGCCCCGGTGTCGCCGGAGAAGGAAGCGACGACTGAGGCGCGCACCATCAAGGCCATAAACAGCGTGTAACACCTTCCCCGCGGCGCGGATTGGCGCGCTTGTTTTGCGGCCACGGCCGCGGGGACATCTTCGAGCGCCGCGTGATGCGGCGTCTCAAGGGCTACGGCGCGATGCCGCGGTCACATCGACCCGAAAGGGGAACCCATGCCCGACGAACCCGACGAGACGTTGGACGGCGAGCTGGAAACGGACGACGAGCCGAAGCTGGCCGGCGCCGCTGCCACATCGGCGCTTCGCAAGGAGCGCAAGGCCCGGCAGGAGTCGGAGCGTGAGCTTCGCGACCTGCGGGCACGTTTCAAGAAGATCGAGGATGCCGAGAAGTCGGAAACGGAGCGACTCCGTGCCGAGGTCGACGAACTCAGGAGCGAGCGCGAGACGGAGCAGGCGCAGGTCACAGCAGAGCGCGAGGTGCGCTCGAAGCGTGACGTTGTGCGCCGCGCCGCCGGCGAGTTCGCCGACGCTGACGACGCCATTGCAGCCCTCTCACTGAGGGGCGAGCTGGATGGCATCGAGGACGAGGCGGACGCGAAGCGCGCGCTGAAGCAGCTCGCGACAGACAAGCCGTACCTGTTGAAGCAGCAGCATCCCCAGAGCCCTCTCGACAAGGTGCTTCAGGGCGGGCTGCCGCCGGGACAGGCCGAACTCGACAAGGCCCTCGGTTCTTCGGGAGTCAAGACGGGTGAGGAGATGTACGCCATGTCCGACACGGATTTCATGGTTTGGCGCCGGACTGACCCTGAGGGTTACAAGAAGAGCCTCGAGGGCTGGACCGGGAACGAGACGGCCGCAGCACCGCGAACCGAAACGGTCGCGATCAGGCAGTAGCTAGAGGCGCGCAGGGCCTCCCCAATAACCAAACAGGAGGCCCCTAGTGGCTCTTTCCAACGCACTCGCGACTCTCTGGTCGGACCGTGCGCTCATCCAGCTTCAGAAGGAACTGATCTACGGTTCCCCGCTGGTTTGCAACCGCGACTACGAGGGTGACGTTCAGAACGAAGGTGCGAGCGTCAACATCGTCGGGGTCTATGACCCGGTCGTTGGCCCGTACACGAAGAACGCTGACCTGACGCTCGCTCAGCTTCAGGACTTCAAGAAGACCCTCAATCTCGACCAGGCCGACTACTTCGACTTCGCCATCGACGACATCGAGACGGTTCAGTCGCGGCCGAAGCTGATGCCGCAGGCTCTCGTTCGTGCTGCTTACAAGCTGGCGGACGTGGCGGACAAGTACGTAGCAGGGGTGGTCAACACTGCCGCTGGTACGACCGCGACGGACACGAACTTCACGTCCCCCGCGGTTCTCGGTTCCACGGCGGCGCCGATTGCCATTTCGCCGGCCGCGTTCAGCGACCCGACGGTGGGCGAGGCTGCCTACGAGTGGCTCGTCGACCTGGGCGTGGCGCTCGACGGGGTCGCCGTTCCGCGTGTCGACCGCTATGTCATCGTGCCGCCGTTTTTCGCTGGGATGCTCTCAAAGGATCTCCGCTTCTCCGGCTACGAGGGCTACGGTCAGGGCACTGTCCTGACTGACGGTTTCGCTGCCCAGCCCGGTAAAAACGGGTTTGCAGGCAGCGTCGCCGGGTTCAACGTGGTGGTTTCGCTGAACACCCCGACCGGGACGTTCACGACGCCGTCCTCGGCGAACACGTACAAGAACGCGGATGGGCAGTCCCAGTCGTACTACAAGGTCGTGGCGGGTGTCCCGTCCGCGGTCACGTTCGCGAACCAGATCGTGAAGACGGAAGCCTTCCGTCCGCAGGGTCGCTTCTCGGACGCCGTGAAGGGCCTGCACACGTACGGCACGCTGGCCCTCTGGCCGGAGCGTATCGTCGGCGGAATCATCGCCGAGGGTGGCACGTCGAGCCGCTAGACCACTTCAGGGCGGCCTAGTGTTCTCCGCCGTCCTGTAGACCCGCGGGCGGGTGTGACCTGCGACTCACACCCGCCCGCAACCTTCTTCCGAAAGGGGCACTATGCCCGAAACCTTCCCAAATGCGGACATCACCGACCTTCTTCGCGCCGCCGAGGACGAGGTGATCGCCCTCGAGCAGACGATCAAGGAGTGCGAGGACGCCATTGTCGTCGCTCGCGAGCGTGTCCGTCTGGGCACACCTCCACCGGCCGCCCCTCCGGCGACCGTGAGCGCGCCGCCCTCCCCGGCGACGCCAGAACCGGCTGCGGAAGATCCCGCTGTCGAGGTTGCGGAGGCCGAGGGCTTGCCCCCGGTCGCGGAGCCCGTACCCGCGCCGGCCAATGCTGCCGAGGTTGCTACGCCTGAGAGCGTGCCACCCCCGGCCACTCCTGCCGACGCTCCGCCCGTGGCGGATTCGTCGGCTTCGGAAGTACCCGCGGCCTAGCCGTACACCCGGCGAGCGCCCCTGGCGCTTAGCCGGGCCGTAGCGCGGTAGTGGAAGGGTCACCACGTCGGCCTCATATGCCGAAAGAGCGTGTTCGAGTCACGCCTGCGCCATCACTCAACGGAAGGACGCCGGTGGCCGACAGCCAACGCATACAGCCACTCGCCTCGCCGCCCTCATCGCCTGTTCGCGGCACGATCTACGTCGACGCGAGCCTCGGCTTCGGGTGGTATGACGGTGCGGCGTGGGTGTACCCCGGTTCGGGTGGCGGTCCTGGGTACACGGAGATCGACGGGAACCTTACTCTCGGCGGTAAGGCCGTCTCCGCGGTTCCGCCCACCACGGGTGGACCGTACGCCCTCGTGGACGTGGGGGGCACCTGGGAGGCTGTGGCTGTCCTCGAGCAGCCGTCGGGGGGCGCAGGTAGCGCTCTCGGCGACGAGCTTTTCACCGACGCTAGCGGTAACACGTACTGGGGGAACCCCGGCAACGACACCCTTCAGGGCGGCTACCTGGGGAACGTGAACACGGGCGCGATTACCGCGACCATCAACTCCGGCACGGGCGTCCTGACGTTCACGAACTGGCCGACTGCGGACGTGGTATGGATTCGCACTTCGGGTGGCCTTCTACTTCGCGCGGTCGTCCCGGCCGCCCCAACGCCCACGGTGAGCGGCGTCACGACGGCGGACTACGCCTACGTACAGGTGCATCTCGTGCCCCCGACGACACCGGGCGGTACATGCACGACGGCTATCACTATCGGCACATCCCGTACCACCGCGGCGCTCGCGGTGGCCGACCAAGTGGGAGCGGCGTCCACGAACGGCTCACTCCTGGTCTGGGACGGCATCGCGCATCTCGCGAGCAGTGTGTGGACGCTTGTCGCGGGCACGCCGGCCTCGGGGTCGATCATTCCGGCCGCGACGGGACGTGACCGGCGTCCGTGGGCGAAGGGCGCGCTCTATGCGCCGGCGATGACCACGGCTGGCACTCAGGTGTCCTTCACGACGCCTCCCGGCTGGGCGCAGCGCATTGAGTGCTCAGGCGCTCCGATGCAGGTCGAGTTCGGATTTATCTACGCCCCGTCGGGCGCTGGCAACATCGGCGTGCAATTTGTCTTCGATAGCACAACGGAGTTTTCATACACTCCGTCTGAGTCGGCGCTCGGCTGGGCGGTGATGGGGTTCCCGTTCTCGCCTGCCGCTGGCTCGCACCTGTTCACCTGCCAATTACAGAATCCGAACGCCGCACTATTCGGGGTGTGGCTGCGCATCTTCGAGAACCTGCAAGTAAACACCGGCAACGGTTCCGCGTAAGGAGGGGCTGTGACTGCTACACCTACAGCTTCACTCCAGGCGCAGCGCGCGGTGCGCGGCCTCCCGTTCGAGGCGGTCTACACATTCGGACTCAACGACGACGCGCCGCCCGACGCCGCGCCCGCCTACACGGTGGTCAACGCCGAGGGCGTGACCGTCACATCCGGCACGGCGGCGCTCACCACGGCCGCGCCCATCGAGGCGAGCTTCGCGCTCACGGCCGCCGAGCTACCCCTTCGCGACCTCCTCACGGTGACATGGAGCTACAACGTGTCCGGCCAGCCGGTTGCGGTCACGTCCACCATCGACGTGTGCGACAGTCGCCTCTTCCCGAGTTCCGACTGGGGCCAGTTCAACGACAAGCAGATCACGGCCGCCACGCCAGCGGAGCTCGAGCAGGCGCGCATGGATGCGGAGGACTTCCTCGAGCGTGAGTGCGGCTGCGCGTTCACGGGCCGCTACGAGTCGGAGTTGTGGCTCCTCTCGAGCGAGCGACCAGGAATCGGCCTCTCCGGCTTCGGCCGGCGCTCGCGCAACCAGATCGCACTCCGCAAGCCGTTCGTGTCGGTCATCCGCTCCATCACCCGCGCCTGGGTGGACCCGACGGACAACACGGTCGGCACGCACGCGCTGAACCTCGAGTACGTGCAGCTCGACGCGCACACCTCGACGATCCACGTCCACCCGGATCCGACCGACCAGTACGGCGGCCTGTGGGGCGAGCTGACCATCGGCTACGAGCACGGCAAGCCGATGGCCGATGTGCGGCGCATCTGCTTGATTCTCGCGCGCTACCGGGCCATCAACGGCCCGCTCGAGCGCCGCTCACAGTCGATGCAGCTAGAGGGAGGCGGAAGCATCGCGCTCCTCACTCCCGGCATGGCGGCGAGCGTCACGGGGATCCCCGAGGTGGACACCTTCATCGAGCGCTACAACGCCCGCGTCGACGGCTTCCTGGGGGGCTAGGTGGGGATCTCGAGCTGGACCGTCAAGTTCGGCGTCCTCGCCGCGCTCAAGACACTCGTCCCGGCCGACGCGGACCTCGTGAAGCTCGGCCTGCCGGTACTGGACCCGCCACTGAACGACTACCGCCGCATCTACGTGATGTCGGTCCCGTCGTACCAGTCGACGCCCGTGTTCGAGTCCGGCTCGCAGGTGCGCCGGAGCGACCTCATCGTCCCGCTTCTCCTTGAGGTCGAGACGCTCACCGGCAACGACGTGGACGGCCAGGAAACCGCGGAGCAGGATCTCGCCACCCTTGTCGCCCAAGTCGAGACGCTGTGCGAGTCGGACCCTTCATGGGGTGGCGTGTGCTTCGCTTCGGGCGTATCGCTCGCCTCTGAGGCGGCGGGGCCGATAGCGGACGTGCAGGGCGGCGGCGGATTCCTCGCGCACGCACTGCTGCAGGTTCACGTTCGCACCCAGGGGGACTAGGGTGCCCGGCCTTCTCCGGCTCACCGTCTCGGTGGACGTGACGGAACTCTCCCGCGACCTCCGCTCGTTCGGGGATGATCTCGACCGTCCGCTCCGCGACGCGCTCGAGTATGGCGCGAAGACGATTGCGGTGGCCGCGAAGCCGCTGATGCGCTACCGGGCGAACACTTGGAAGAACTCCTCGGGTGCTCGCTACGGCCCGATTAATTCTTACTACGCCGCGCGCGTGGCGACTACTTCCGCGTCGGTCGTCTCGGACCATCCCGCCGCGCCTGTGTGGGAATTTGGGGGCCACATTGATCCTGCGGCCGGCGGCGGGGAGCATCGCGTCAAGGCCGAGCTGCGTCAACGGGCCGTGGTGCGTCAGCGGATCCGTATGGCGGGTGGTCGCAAGGGCATCGAGATCCCCGCCCTGCATCCGGTCGGGCGTGCGGCAGAAGCCTCGCGGCAGGACATCACCCAACACCTCGAGGATGCGCTCACGGCGCTGGTGAGGGAGCACGGGCTCGACGGGTAGCACGTGGCTGCCGTCCAGTGACGTGCGCCCAGCCATCCCCTCGGT
>DASRLC010000312.1:0-3820 GCA_035648655.1 Polyangia bacterium | reverse complement strand
CCTCAAGGCTGAGCTAGAGGGTGTGGCCGAGATCCTGAGCGGTCACCCCGAGATCAGGACCCTGCGAATCGAGGCGTACTGGAGTGGGCCCAAGGCCAAGGCCAAGGGGAAGGCAGGGCCGGCCAAGGCGCTCACCGGGCGACAGGCGGCGGTCATCAAGGACTATCTGGTCGGCAAGGGGGCGCCCGCCGAGCGAATTGAAGCCGTCGGGCGGGGGAGCGAGGCGCCCCTGGTCCCGAACCTGGGCCCCGCCAATCAGAAAAAGAACCGCCGGGTCGAGCTGATCGTCGTCCAATAGCTCATAATGAAGGCATGTCGAAGGGCATGTCGTCGCTGGTGAATCGGCTGGGCGAGATCGGCTTCGAACGCACGCGGCGGGCGGTGGCCGCTCTGGCGCTCAGCCTGTTCGTCAGCCTCTATCTCCTGATTTCGTTGAACGCGCCGCCCGGGTGGAGCGTGGCCTTCCTAGCGCTGGGGGCTTGTTATCTGGTGGCCTTCCTGGCGGTGGCGGCCGAGTGGTTCTGGGGGCGCTGGTTCGCGAGCGGTCTCGGATGGTCGGGCGTCATGGTGGCGATCGCATCGCTGGTCATGATGGGCTGGACGCCGCCGCTGGCGATCTACGGCCTGCTGCACGCGCTGATCGTGATCCCGCTGGCGGGCCGCAAGATGGCGGCGCGCTACGATCTACAGGAGGCCTGGCGGACCCGTTACCGCATGGACGATCTGGGCGTTGCGCGGCTGCGCCGAACCGTCACGCGGGCCTCGGCGTCGCTCCCCAGCGTCATCCTGTGGGCGCTCGGTCCCAAGACCGACGCGCTGTGGGGCTTCGCCCAGCGGCGGCCCGAGCTGGCCTGGCTGGGTGGCTTGGCGGCGCTGGTGCTGGTGGCGGCCGGCCTGCGCGGCGTCGTTCGTCTGCGCAGCTGGGGGTTGGTCGCTCTCGCCGGCGCCGGTGTTCTGGTGGCGGCGTTCGGTCACCTCTGGGCCTTCGCGACACCGACCGTCGTCGATTTCGGACCGCTCCCCGCGCTGTTCGCGTTCGCGACCTCGACGATGGCGGTGCTCTTGTTGGCGGCCGCCGTGGTCCCTTTCGTGGGCCCGGCGGCGCGGTTCCTCAGGCGCCGGTCGTAGCGGCGGTCTTCTCGGTCACCACCGGCTCGCCGGCACTACCGATGCGCATGCCGTAGAACGAGCGCCAGACGAAGACCATCGAGATGACCAGGAAGACGCCGGCCAGCGCCAGGCTGGTGGTGCGGTTCATCCCCACCGCCAGCTCGACGGCCAGCAAGCCGAAGAGGGTGGTGAACTTGATGACCGGGTTCATGGCGACCGATGAGGTGTCCTTGAACGGATCGCCGACGGTGTCGCCCACTACCGTCGCCGCGTGAAGCTCGGTGCCCTTCTCTTTGAGCTCGACCTCGACGATCTTCTTGGCGTTGTCCCAGGCGCCGCCGGCGTTGGCCATGAAGATGGCCTGGTACAGGCCAAAGAGCGCGATCGAGATCAGGTAACCGATGAAATAGAAGGGCTCCAGGCAGGCGAAGGCCAGCGTGCTGAAGAAGATGGTCAGGAAGATGTTGAACATCCCGCGCTGCGCGTACTGGGTGCAGATCTCGACCACCTTCTTGCTGTCCTCGGTCGAGGCCTTGGTGACGGTCGCGTCGAGCTTGATATTGCGCTTGATGAACTCGACCGCGCGGTAGGCGCCGGTGCTGACCGCCTGCATCGAGGCACCGGTGAACCAGTAGATGAGCGCGCCGCCGGTGATGAGGCCGAGCAAAAACGGCGGGTGCAGAAGCGAGAGCTTGTCGAGATCGATGGTCAGCCCCTGGGTGAGGCTCATGATGATCGAGAAGATCATGGTGGTGGCCCCAACGACCGCCGTCCCGATCAACACCGGCTTGGCGGTGGCCTTGAAGGTGTTCCCGGCGCCATCGTTCTCCTCGAGCAGGTGCTTGGCGCGCTCGAAGTTGACCTCCCAGCCTTCGGTCCTCTTGATCTCCTCTTTGATGCCGGGGATCGATTCGATGACCGACAGCTCGTAGACCGACTGGGCGTTGTCGGTGACCGGACCATAGGAATCGACCGCGATGGTCACCGGCCCCATCCCGAGGAAGCCGAAGGCGACCAGGCCGAAAGAGAAGACCGCCGGGGCCTTCATGATCTCGCCGACGCCCTGGGTGCTGACGCCGTAGGCGATTCCCATCAGCGCGACGATGACGATCCCCATCCAGTAGGCGCTGAAATTTCCCGCCGTCAGACCGGCCAGGATGTTGAGCGAAGGTCCACCTTCGCGCGAGGCGGTGACCACCTCTTTGACGTGCTTCGATTCGGTCGAGGTGAAGACCTTGACCACCTCGGGGATGATGGCGCCCGCCAAGGTCCCACAGCTGATGATCGTCGACAGCTTCCACCACAAGGTCTCGTCGCCGCCCAGCCCGAGGCGCGGCACCAGCAGGTACGACACGATGTAGGTCATACCGACCGAGATCAGCGAGGTGATCCAGACCAGCTGGGTGAGGGGGGACTCGAAGTTCATCTTGTCGGCGTTGGCGTAGCGCCCTTTGACGATCGCTTCGTTGAAGAGGTACGAGATGCCGCTGGCGACGATCATCATGATCCGCATGGCGAAGATCCAGACCAGCAGCTGCACCTGGACCTCGGCGTCGGTGATCGCCAGTAGGATGAAGGTGATGAGGGCGACACCGGTGACGCCGTAGGTCTCGAAACCGTCGGCGCTGGGGCCCACCGAGTCGCCGGCGTTGTCGCCGGTGCAGTCGGCGATGACGCCGGGGTTGCGCGCATCGTCTTCCTTGATGTTGAAGACGATCTTCATGAGATCCGAGCCGATGTCGGCGATCTTGGTGAAGATGCCGCCCGCGATGCGCAGGGCCGAGGCGCCCAGCGACTCGCCGATGGCGAAGCCAATGAAGCAGGCGCCGGCGTAGTCGCGCGGGAGAAACAGGAGGATGCACAACATCATCACCAGCTCGACGCTGATGAGCAGCATGCCGATGCTCATGCCGGCTTTGAGCGGGATGGCATAGAGCGGGTAGGGTTTGCCGCGCAAGCTGGCGTAGGCGGTGCGCGAGTTGGCGAAGGTGTTGATCCGGATCCCGAACCAGGCCACGAAGTAGCTGCCGCCGATGCCGATCAGGCTGAAGAGCAGGATGACGGCGACCTTGAGCGGCTCGAAGTGCCGGAGGACGCCGAAGTAGAAGATCATGATGACGCCGATGAAGACCTCGAGCAGCAGGATGAACTTCCCCTGGGTGACGAGGTAGGTCTTGCAGGTCTCGTAGATCAGCTCCGAGATCTCACGCATCGACTTATGCACCGGCATGTTCCGGAGCTGGCGAAAGATGACCAATCCGAAGGTGAGCCCGAGCAGGCAGACGATGATTCCGCCGGAGAGCAGGGTATTGCCCGGGATCGATCCGAGGAAGTTGACCCGACCCAAATCGGGCAGAACCAACGAGGCTTCGCCGCCTTCATTCTGGGCGAACGCCGCGCGGGCTAGGCAGGTGACGACGACCGCTACGAGCGCGCCCAAGAGGCTGGACGGACGGGCGGATGAACGACGGGCGGACAGACGGCTGGATCTGCGCATTTCTGGAGGGCTCCGGAGCGAGAGAAACGACAAACCTGTCTAAGGCCGGACGCCTCGAACCACGAGGCCCCCGCGCGGCGCCTGTTTAAACCAACCACCCCTCGAAGTAAAGCTCCCGCCGCGTCGCCGAGGGCTGCGGCGGGATGTCACCGGCCCGGGATCTGAGCGGGGCGGGCTCCGGGGGCCGGAGCCCGCCCCGCTCAGATCCCGGGC
>DASRLC010000311.1:0-3889 GCA_035648655.1 Polyangia bacterium | reverse complement strand
CGGCCGTTCCGTTCGACGGCGGCGCGGCCGGCGGCGACTTTGGATCCGCTGCCGGCGTGTCGGCGCTCGCCGGAGCGGCGAAGGACGGCGGCGTTGCCAACGCGGCGATCGCGATGGCCAGGACGCGGACCGCCCGGCGCTTCATCGGCGAAAGCTGGTGACTGCCACCGCGGTGTCAAGCCAGGACGTACGGACCGGGGCCGCTTCCGATTTGCCGGATGCAGACCCGCGCGCAGCTTGCTAAGACACTTCTCTTCCCGAAATCTGTTTTCTTTCCGCAGCTGCTCTCTATCCGAATTGCCACAGGAGCCCGGCCGATGTTCAACCCACACTTCTCCAGCGACGCCATGTTTCACCGCAAGAGCCTGCTGCCGGTCATCAACCCCGACAAGGCGGGCAACGCGCTCAAGCACCCGGCGGCCAAGGCGCCGCGCATCTTCGCCGACACGGCGACCCGCTCCGAGATCGAGCCGCTCTTTCGCGCCGGGATCATCAACGGCATCACGACCAACCCGACCCTGCTCAAGAAGGCGGGCGCCAAGTCCTGGGATCAGGCCAAGGGGATCATGAAGGACCTCTGCGCCCTGCTCCGCCCGCATCCGGTCTCGCTGGAGCTGACCGAGCTGGCGGAAGAGGACATGGTTCGCCAGGCCTCCGAGCTGTCCGAGCTGGGCGACAACTCGATCATCAAGGTGCCCATCGGCGGCTACCGGGCCGTCAACCCCTCGGCCGATCCCTACACCGGCCTCAAGGTGATCCGCCGGCTTTGGGAGCGCGGCATCAAGGTCAACACCACCCTCATCTTCAACACCACCCAGGCCCTCTGGGCGGCCAACGCCGGCGCCACCTACGTGAGCCCGTTCCTGGGCCGTCTGGCCGACTACGCCTACAAGCAGGACAAGCACGAGCGGGCGCCCGGCAATTCGCTGTACTGGGTGGACGACCCCAAGAACGCCAAGGGCGATCAGGTCATGCACAACACCGAGTACGTGGCTTCGGGCGGGGCGCTCAAGGACGCCGGCGCCCGGCTCATTTTCGAGATCGCCACCGTGTTCGCCAACTACCAGATCACCACCGAGATCCTGGCCGCCAGCTTCCGCAACCCGGTGCAGCTCACCGAGTGCCTGTTGGCTGGCGCCGACATCCTGACGGTGCCGGCGGCGGTGCTGGCGACGGTGGCCGACCATCCGCTCAGCGACGAGGGGATGAAGGCTTTCGCCGAAGACTCCAAGGCCTTCGGCAAATAGCGGGCGCCCATGAAGCTCTACTTCGCGTCAGGGGCCTGCTCATTGTCGCCGCACATCGCGCTGCGCGAAGCGGGCCTGCCCTTCGATCTCGAACGGGTCGACCTGCGCACGAAGATCACGGCATCGGGCGAGGACTTCCGGGCGGTGAACCCCAAGAGCTACGTCCCGGCGCTGAAGTTGGACGACGGTCAGATCCTCACCGAAGGCGCGGTCATCGTGCAGTGGGTCGGCGACCAGAAGCCGGAGTCGGGGCTGATCCCGCCCGCCGGCTCCTTCGCCCGCTACCGGGCGCAGGAGTGGCTGCACTTCATCGCCACCGAGCTGCACAAGGGCCTCGCGCCGATCTACAACAAGGCGCTGCCGCCGGAGATCAAGGTGGCGACGATCGAGAAGCTCGCCAACCGCTTCTCGTTCATCGCCCAGGCGCTCCACGACCGGCCGTTCTTGATGGGGAGCGCATTCGGCGTGGCCGACGGCTACGCGTTCTACACGCTGCGCAGTTGGCAACGGGCCGTCAAGCCCGAGCTCCCCTCAGCGGTTCTGCAGGCCTATTTCGAGCGCATCGCGGCCCGACCGGCCGTGCGGGCCGCCCTCGAGGCGGAGGCCGCCGCGACGCCCACGGCGACCTGATCCGCACCGGGGTTCCCGGGCCGGCCGAGGGGCCCGAAAGGCGGCCTTCCAAGCAGGTTTTCCCGCGATGGGCTATGACTCGACCGGTAGGGCCGCCAAGTGCGCGCCGAGAAGGGAGCGGGACAATGAAAAAGATCGAGGCAATCATCAAGCCGTACAAGCTCGACGAGGTGAAGGACCGCCTCCGTACGGTGGGCGTCACCGGGATGACCATTTCGGAGGTCAAGGGCTTCGGCCGCACCGGCGGAAAAACCGAGGTCTACCGCGGTTCGTCCTATGTGGTGGACTTCGTGCCGAAGGTGATGGTCGAGGTGGTCGTACCGGACGGCCTGGTGGCGTCGGTGGTGGAAGCCATCGCGTCGGCGGCGAAGACCGACAAGATCGGAGATGGAAAAATCTTCATCTCCACGATCGACGAGGTGGTTCGCATCCGCACCGGCGAACGCGGCGAAGACGCCATCTGACCAACCGTACCCATCGAAGCGCGTGTGTTTCGCCGGGCGCTCACCCCTGCCCGTGCGGATATCACCCCGACCGAATTGCCGCTGCCCCGTCCTGGCCGATCATCAAGGACGAGCCGTGAAGACCTCCGGCGGGCGAGCCTGGGACGAAATCTCCAGCTGGCGTCGCGCCGCTCGGAACGCATTTCGGATCGCCACGTAGACGTCTTCGTGCGCACCGTTGCTGGGATGCTCGGGTCCGACGGTGACCACCCCCTCGGGCATCGTCAGCTCCATGCGAACGTGGTAGCGGCGATCGTCTCGGCGCCCTTCATCTATCGCCTCGATCACCACCTGGCCAGCGATCATGGGCGTGGTGAGTGGCCCCAAGCGATCGAGCCAAGCGCGCACCTCGACCCGTCCGGCCTCACTGGGATCCATTCCCTTGAAGGTGATGTGACACGGATGAATGAACCGCGGCGGCGCCGCGGGGGCAGCCGCGACGGGGGACGGGGCCACGAACGCCGGCACGACGACGACGGCGGGTGCAACCGGCGCGGCCGGTGTCGCGGGCGATGAGCCCGCGGTGAGCGGCTCCGGCTCGACCGGCACCCCCGGGGGTTGCAGGGCGGGCGGAGCGGCGTCGTCGAGCTGGCCAATCATTCGGGCTGGCCCATCCCTACGCTACGGCGCCCCCTTACGCAAGGCGCCGCCTAGTAATCCTCCGTCGTCGACCGGTGGATTTTTCCGCCTAGACTAGGTTCGGCTCGGAAAAGACCGAAGCCGATCCCCCGCCCGGCTAGATTTGGACTATTGTGAAGGCGGATATGAAGGAGAAGATTTGAACGGGAAGTCGCCCAGGGACTGCGTGACCGTCGCGAGCGAGAAGGCCGACTTCATCGCCGATCGCATCGCGGGCGGCGTCCCCGCGCCCGAGCAGGAGGTGCGCAAGCTGGCCCGTTACCTGCGCGAGATCGCCGCGGAGATGGGCCCCGGCTCGAAGAAGCCTCCCCGTCCGGCCGGCAGCTCCGAGCCCGTCGCCGGCTGAATCGCGCGCCGCGTGCCGCGCGAATTCGCCAGCCGCCGAGGGTGCTTAGCGGCCTGGCGATAAAATAATCGGCTCTGAAATGCGCACGAAACATGATTCGTGCATGATGGCCCCCGAGCTCGCGGTTTCGTCGGTCTCGCATCAAGAATGCAAATCGTTCATCATCTCGACGCGGTGCCAACCCCCGTCGAAGACGAGCCACCGCCCGCGCCCCACCACGCCGAGCACGCGCCGGCCCACGGCAAGGATCTGGCCAAGCTGGCGCTGGGAGCCATCGGCGTGGTCTACGGCGACATCGGCACCTCGCCGCTCTATGCGCTCAAGGAGTGCGTGACGATGCCCCACGGCGTGACCGCGACGGCGGCGGCCAACATCTTCGGGCTGTTGTCGCTGATCTTCTGGTCGATCACGCTGGTGGTCTCGGTGAAGTACCTGCTGTTCGTCATGCGGGCCGACAACGACGGCGAGGGGGGCGTGCTGGCGCTGATGGCGCTGGTGGCGCGGCCGATCGCGCAAGGTGGCGG
>DASRLC010000310.1:0-11844 GCA_035648655.1 Polyangia bacterium | reverse complement strand
GTGGACAACACGACGGGCGCCGGAAACGTAACGGGTACGGGAAACACAACGGGCACCGGCAACACGATGGGGACTGGCAACACGACGGGGACTGGCAACACGACGGGGACTGGCAACACGACAGGCACCGGCAACACGACGGGCACCGGCAACACGACGGGCACGGGGAATACAACCGGTACCGGAAATACTTCTGGAACCCCAACCAATGCCGATGCCCCCGGTGGTGGCGGAGCAGTTGGTACCTGCGTCTGTCCGTCGGGGTTGCTCAACTGCAATGAAACCTGCGTCGACGGACGGACCGACCCGCAGAATTGCGGCGCGTGTGGGACGGTTTGTAAGTCGGGTCAGACCTGTCAATCGGGGACGTGCACCTGTGGCACGGGCCTTTTGAATTGCAACGGAAGCTGCGTGTCGTCGAGCAACGCGAACTGCGGCACCTGCGGCACGACCTGCAGCAGCACGCAGGTGTGCAGCAACAATACCTGCGCGTCGAGCTGCGCGACGGGACAGACAGCATGCTCGGCGTCGACCTGCGCCAACACGATGACCGACAACCTCAACTGCGGGGCCTGCGGCACAGCCTGCTCGGCCGGCACGACCTGCACCAACGGGACCTGCACTTGCTCGGTGGCAGGCCAGCAGGTCTGCAGGGGAGCCTGCGTCGATCCCACCAGCAACACCTCCAACTGCGGCAGCTGCGGCCACGCTTGCACGGTTGGGCAGACCTGCACCAACAGCGCCTGCGTGAGCGGCGGAATTTAGAGCTGAGAGGAGCGGACTAGGTTGGCCGCTCTCCCCCAGAACTTGAGGGGAGTGCGCTAATTCCGCGCGACGGCGCCGGGTTGAATCGTGCGCAGCGCGGCGATGCGCGGGCGGATGGCGTCCATGAAGGCGGCGTGATCGGGGACCGGCGCGTCGCGGCTCACCTGGAGCTTGCTGGGATCGACGAAGACGCCGTTCTTGGTGACGCTGAAGTGCAGGTGCGGTCCGGTCGCGAGGCCGGTCATGCCGACGAAGCCGATGACCTCTTTCTGCTTCACCTGCTGCCCGACGTGTAGCCCGCGCGCGTAGCGCGACAGATGGTAGTAGCGGGTCGACAGGCCATTGGCGTGCGCGAGCACGATGGTGTTGCCCGAGCCGCGCTTGAGGCCGACCTCGGTCACCCGGCCGCTGGCCGAGGCCCAGACCGGCGTGCCGGTGGGCGCCGCGTAGTCGATCCCCAGGTGGGCCTTTTCGACGTGCAGGATCGGGTGGAAGCGTTTGCGATCGAACTTCGAGCTGATGCGCACGTAGCGCAGCGGCGTCTTGAGCATGGTCTTCGAGTTCGCTAGGCCGTGCTCGTCGTAGTACTTGCCCGGCCTATCGCGCGGCGCGCCCTTCCCGTTCCAAAAGAAGGCCCGGAAGGTGCCGGTCTTGCCCCCGTACTCGGCCGCCAGCACGCGCCCGTACTTGTAGAACTGGCCACCCAGATACTGCTTTTCGACCACGACCTTCCAGTGATCGCCGGGGTGGGTGTCGGTGTAAAAGTTCACGTCCCAGGCGAACAGCTCCACCAGCAGGCTGACCAGCGCCGTCGATTCGCCGGCCTTCTGCACCGATTCGTAGAGCGACGACTCGACCACGCCGCCCGCGTCGGCCGTCTTCATCTCGATGGCGGCTTCGAGCTTGCGCGCCTTCCAGGTGCCGGCGTCTTCGTCCTTCTCGACGAGGTACCGCAGGATCGCCGAGGGCTGGTACTCGAACGAGGCGGGGGTGCCGTCGTCGCCGAGGTGAACGATGTATTTTTGCCCGCCGCGGATCCCGCGCGGGTCGACCAGCTTGCCGAGCACGGCCACCACCTGCGGCCCCGACGTGCCGAACCCCTCGCGCGCGAGCACTTGCCCCAGCGTGTCGGCGTTGCCGAACTTCTTTTCGACCGTCTCTTCGCGCGCCTCACCGTCGTCTTCCGGCGGCGGCGCGAATGGAACCTGGAATGCCGCGTGCGGCGTGGTCGTGCGGCCGGCCGCCGGCATCGGTTCGGGGGGCGGCGCGAACGGCACCTGGAACGCCGCGTGCGCCGTCGTCTTCGAGCTGGCCAGCATGATGTGCGAGCCGGTCGGTTTGACCGGCGGGCTCGTCAGAATCACCGGCGGGCCGGGCGTCCCGTTGAGCGCCAAGCGCACCGGGGGCGCGGGGCGTGCTTGTTCGGCGGGCTCGGCGGCGGCTTCGTCGGCGGGCGGCGTCTCGGCGCCGGCGTTCTCCGCCTCGGTCGGTTGCATGGCCGGCGCCATCGGCGGGGTCGTCTCGCGCGGGGCTTGCCGGGTCGCCGCGGCGATTTTGGAGCTCTTCGAGCTCGGCACCTTGCCGGTCGAGGTGACCAGCAGGCGGGCCGCGCGGGCATCCGCCGACAGGATCTCGTGCCGCGAGATCTCCATCGTCTTGGAGGTCGACTGCATATTCAGCACGTCGCGGGGCGCCGTCTTGCGGTTGAAGAAGAAGACGTAGAGGTTGACACCCACCAAGCCGACGAGCAGAACCCCCAGCCGCAGCGAATTCTTCATCTCGCCGGTGCGCCGTCTACGTCGTCTTCGAGCCAATCGCAACCTTCCGCAAAGATGGGGGCCCGGCGGCAGGGCCGGTCTCTCCACGTAACATGTGGGCCGATCCAGATCAATTTAGAGTCGGCCGACCGGCTGGCGCGCCTGACGGAGCATCTCGTCGGCGTGGGCCGCGGCCTGCGCCGAGGGTGTGGCGCCGGCCAGCATGCGGGCGATCTCGGCCGGACGCTCGGCCTCCGTGAGGCGGGTGATCTCGACCCGGGTCTTGCCGCGGGCGGTGGTCTTGGTGACCCGAACGTGCGCGTCGGCGAAGGCCGCCACCTGCGGCAAGTGGGTGATGACCAGGACCTGTCGATCGGCCGACAGGTGCTTGAGCTTCCGCCCCACCACTTCGGCGGTTCCGCCGCCCATTCCGGCGTCCACCTCGTCGAAAACGTACGTGAGCACCCGATCGGTGCGGGCCAAGGCCTGTTTGACCGCCAGCATGACCCGCGACAGCTCGCCGCCCGAGGCGATCTTGGCCAGCGGTCGGGCCTCCTCGCCGGGATTGGGCGCAAACAGGAAGCGCACCCGATCGGCGCCCTGCGGACCCAGGTCGCGCGGCTCGATGGCCACCGGTAGGCGCGCCGAGGCGAAGCCCAGCTCGCGCAGCACCGCGCCGACCTTCCGTTCGAGCTGACCCGCCGCCTGCTTGCGCGAGGCGCTGAGCGCGCCGGCCGCCGCATCCGCGCGCGCGTTCGCCGCCGACGCCGTGGCTTGGCGCGCCGCCAGAGCTTCCTCGTACGAGCCGATCTCGCCCAGCTCGGCGGCCAGCGCCGCTTGCCGGGCGGCCAGATCGGCGGCCGAGCCACCGTGTTTGCGACAGAGGCGCTGGAGCAGGAAGAGACGCTCTTCGATCTCGCCCAGGCGCGCCGGATCCGAACGGATGCCGCGCGCGTAGCGGCCGAGCTCGCGGGCGGCATCCTCTATGCCCGCGTGCGCGTCGACCAGACGTTCACAGAGCGGGGCGAGCGTGCGATCGAGCGCCGCCAGCGGCTGCAGCTCGCGGAGCACCGCCGCCACCCGACCGGCCACCGCGCTGTCGCCGGCGTAAAGCGTCTCCTCGCCGCCCGCGGTCGCGGCGAAGAACCGCTCGGCCCCCTTGAGCCGCTCCCGCTCGGAGGTCAGCGCTTCGTCCTCACCGGGCGTGGGCCGGGCCGCCTCCAACTCGGCGAGCTGGAACCGCAGCAGATCCTCCCGCTCGCCCAGGGCCCGGGCGTCCGCCGAAAACGCCTCCAGCGCATCATGGGCCGCCGCGCGCGCCGCATAGGCCGCCGCCATCTCGGCGCGCGGTCGTGCGTTTTCGGCGAAGGCATCCAAGATCGCGAGCTGGCTCTCGGGGTCGGTCAGCGACTGCTGATCATGCTGCGAGGCGATGTCGATGAGCCCCGCGACCGTCGCGGTCAGATCGGCCGCCGTGGCCAGGCCTCCCCCCAGATGGGCGCGCCCACGCCCGCCGCGCGCGATGACCCGCCGGACGACCAGACCTTCCTCGACGTCGCGGCCGTCGGCCGCCAGCCGCGCCCGCAACTCGGAATCGGCGGGCAGCTCCAGGAGCGCCTCCACGCGGGCCTCGTCGCGGCCGGTCCGGATCAAATCCGCTCCGGCACGCGCGCCGCGCAACAGGCCGAGCGCCTCGACCAGGATGCTCTTACCGGCACCGGTCTCCCCGGTCACCGCGGTGAGGCCGGGGCCGAGCGCCAGCTCGAGCTCATCGATGAGGGCAAAGCCGGAGATACGAAGGAGCGTCAGCATGCGGCGACGTATTATCGCCGGGATGGCCCGCGCTGTTGCACGCTTTACGCCGCGCTCGCCTTATTCGTCGTCCACGCGCCGCGAGCCCCAGGAGAGCTTCTCGCGCAGGATGCCGAAGAACCCGCGCGGCGCCCGGAACAGGCGCAGCGGCCGGTCGGCGCGGCGCACGTCGATCCAGGCGTCGCTGGCCAGCTCCTGGCTCCATTGTCCGTCGATGGTCAGCGTCACGGAGGCGCCCGAGGCGTTGCGGATCGCCAGGTGCGCGTCGGGCGGGAAAACCAGCGGCCGGTTGGTGAGCGTGTGCGGACAGATCGGCGTCAGCACCATGGCCTGCACGTCGGGCGTCAGGATCGGCCCGCCGGCGGCCAGCGTGTAGGCGGTCGATCCGGTCGGCGTCGCGATGATGAGGCCGTCGGCCTTGTAGGTGGCGATCTCGGCGCCGTTGAGGCGGGCTTCCAGATCCAAAAGACGCGCGATGGAGCCTTGTTTGATGACGGCGTCGTTGACGGCCGGGCGGGCCGGCGCGGGCAAGCCGCCGCCGTGTGCCCGCACGCCGACGGACAGGCGGATTCGCTCTTCGATCGCCAGCTTCCCCTGACAGGCGTCGTCGATGGCCTGCGCGGCCTCCGCGCGCGAATAGGGGGTGATGAAGCCGAGGCTCCCCAGGTTGACGCCGAAGATGGGTACGCCGCGATCGGCCGCGAACGAGGCGCCATAGAGAAACGTGCCGTCGCCGCCGAGCACGACCAGGACGTCCATCGAGGCCGCGAAGTCCTCTGGGGTCACCGCGGTGGCGCCGGGGATCGAGACGGCGTCCTCGGCCAAGGCAACCAGGGTGGCGCCGCGATCGGTCACCACCTTGCCCAGGCTCTGGGCCAGGTCTCGCGCTTCGGGCTTGCCGCGCTTGAGCAGAAAGCCGAAACGCATGGTGTGGCAGCTACTGCGGCGAAAGCTCGTAAAAGATCGTGATCGACAGGCAGTGGAACTCGCTGTCCGAGCTCTGCGTGACGATCTTGTCGAGAATCTTCGCGCGCGGATTGTCCCGGATCCAACGGGTCAAGACTTCCCCGAGCTCCTCACGGTCTTTGGCCTTCGTCGCGGTGAAGACCTTGGCCCCCATGACCATTCTGTCAGCTCCTTTTTGACGGCGCTCCCGGGAAATCTCTGCCGGTAAACCCCGCGGGAATATTGCGAAACTCGTGCGTTACATAACCCGTCCCGCGGTTGGGTGCAAAGACTCGTTTGGGTGGGGGTGTCTCGGTTGACCTTGCGTGCGGGCCGGCCGGGGGCCGGTCCCGCCTTGACGGCGCCCGTTCGAGTGTGTCAAATCCCCACTCCTCAAAGGAGCCCACGCTTGGAGACACTGCTCGGCCGTCCGCTGGAAGTTGAAGTTCGGGATTCCGTCGATAAGGCATTGAAGATCCTGAAGCAAAAGATGTCGAAGGAAGGAATCCTGCAAGAGATCAAGCGGCGACGGTATTACGAGAAGCCGTCGGTGAAGAAGAAACGCAAGATGCGTGAGGCCCGCAAGCGCCGCCGTCGCGAGGCGAAGCGGCGCGTTCCGCGCTAAGGAGCGCGGGAGGGGCTTTTGCCCCTCCCATGGGCCCACCCCGCAGAGCGACGAGAGCCCGGGGCGGATCCTTCTAGGCAGATGAGTCTCCGGCCGGCGAAGCCGGCCTTCGATCAACTTGGGCAGACGGGCGCACAGGCTGGCCAATCCGTTGCTGGGCGGCTTCGATCTCGGCGGACTCCCTGTGAGTTGGGCTAAGGTGGTACGGCTTTGAGTGTCTGGATTGAGATCGTCATCGAGCTGCCGGCAGCGGCGGCCGAGGTGATGGCGGATGCGGTGGGAGAGCTGACGGAGGGGGTGGAGATTCGAGACGCGCACACCATCATTCGTGCGGGTACCGGACGAGCGGTGATCGTGGCTCAATGTCGGCCCGAACAGGAGCCGGAGGTCTTGGCGGAGGTCCAGGCGGCCGCGCAAAGGCTGACCGCCGCGGGCGTTTCGGTCGAGCCGCTGTCGGTGCGGCGGCGCGAGGCCCATGAAGATGAGTGGCGGGACGTCTGGAAGCAGTACTTCCGGGCCACGCGCGTCGGAAGCACGTTCTTGGTGCGACCGAGCTGGGATCTGAAGCCGGCCTCCGACGGCGATCGGATCATCGACATCGATCCGGGGCGCGCCTTCGGCACCGGCGGCCACCCCTCGACGCGCCTGGTGATCGGGCTCTGCGAAGAGCTGGCGTCGCGGCCGGTCGAGCGCTTTTTGGACCTGGGCTGCGGCTCGGGGATCCTGTCGATTGTCGGCGCGCAGCTCTGGCCGGCGGCGCGCGGGTTGGCGGTCGACGTCGATTCGGAGGCGGTGGCGACGACCGTCGAAAACCTGGAGCTCAACCGGATCACCACGGTCGAGGCGCGCGTCGGCCGTCTGAACGACGTGCCGGAGGTCAGCGATCTGGTGCTGGCCAACATCGAGGCCAGCGTGCTGGCGCCGCTGGCCGGCGATTTTCCGGCGCGCCTGGTGCCGGGCGGGACGGTGGTGCTGTCGGGCCTACTGGCCGAGCAGGCCGCGACGGTCACGGCCGCCTTCGTGGCTGTTGGATTCGTGCTGGAACTTCGCCGCGACGAAGACGAGTGGGCGGCCTTGAGCCTGCGCCGGTGATGGCGGGCCGGCGCCTCTACGTTCCAGCGGAGCGGCTCGCGGGTGAGCGGGTGACGATCACGGGAGCCGAGCACCGCCACCTGGGGCGGGTGCTGCGCGCGCGGCCGGGTGATCCGGTGACGTTGTTCGACGGCGCGGGGGGCGAAGTCGAGGCCCGGGTGGACCGCGTCGGTCGCGACGAGACGGAGCTCGAGCTGGGGGCGCGGCGCACGTCGATCCCGGCAGGCGTTCCGATCACGCTCCTGACCGCCATCCCGCGCGGGACGCGGATGGATTTTCTGGTTCAAAAGACGGCCGAGCTGGGCGTCGGGCGGCTGATCCCGATCGTGACCGAGCGGTCGGTGGCCCGGCCGGACGCGGAGGCAGGCCGCCGGGCGCGCTGGGAGAAGATCGCCCGCGAGGCAGCGCGGCAATGTGGCCGGGCGGATGTTCCGGAGGTCGCCGCCCCGACGGCGCTCGCGGCCGCGCTGGCGGCGCCCGATCTCCCGCCGCGCCGGCTGGCGCTCTTCGAGGGCGAGCGGGCGCGTTCGCTGCGGGCCGAGCTGGCCGAGACCGCTGCGGCGCCGACCGCGCTGCTGGTCGGACCGGAAGGGGGTTTCGCGCCGGGGGAGATCGCCGCCGCGCGGGCGGCGGGGTTCGTTCCGGTCGGCCTGGGCCGTCTCATTCTGAGGGTCGAGACGGCCGCGATCGTCGCGGTGGCCTTGGTCGGCGATGCGGCCGGAGCGCTCGGATAGGCGTTAAACTTGCTCGCCGGCCACTGGATCCGCAAAATGGCTGGGTGACCGCTTTCGCCGCCGCGATGTCTGCCTCTTCGAGCCCACCGCCGTCTGCCCCACGAGAAGAGCGCGTGCTGCGGGTTCGTGTGACCGGCTTTCCGCGTCGCGCGGTGGCGGCGCTGTGTGATCTGGTCTTACTCTTCGCGCTCACGGCCACGGTCACCGCCGTGCTCGCCGTCTTCCTGCACGTCCCCATCCCGGGGTTGCGCGAGGTCGGCCCCGATCTGTTGGTGGCGGGCATCCTCGATCGCAACCCGATGGCCGTCGGCGCCGTCGGGCTGTTTTTGGGGATGGCGGGGCTCTACCAGCTCTATTTCGCCGGCATGGCCGGCCAGACGTTGGGCATGCGCCTGTGCGGTATTCGTTTGATCTGCCGCCGCGGGCGCCCACCGGGGCCGTCGCGCGGCCTGCTGCGGCTGCTGGCGCTGGGGCTCAGCGTCGGGCCGGCCGGTCTGGGCTGGCTGTGGGCGCTCTTCGATCGCGAGCACCGGGCACTCCATGATCATCTGGCGGGGACCTACGTCATCGTCGACGAGGACTAGCCGCCGCGTCGGGCCGCCCGACGCGGGATGGCCGGGTCCGGCGGCGCCGGCCCAGTTGAGGTAGATCTAAGGCATGGCGTCGCGGCTCTCCGATCGCCTGCTCGCTGGCGGTTTGGCTCCAGGCGAGATGGTCCGCGCGGCCATCGCGCGGCAGGCCGTCTACGGCGGCGCGCTCGACACCGCTCTGCTGGAGATCGATGCCCTCACCGAGGCGCCGCTATGGAAGGCGCTGGCGGCGGCCACCGACCTGCCGGTGCCCGATCGCGCGCTCTGCGAATCGCCCGAGAAGGTCGCCTTGCCGGCCGGCGCGGCGATCGAGCTCGACGGCGCCTGGTCGTCCCGATGCCGGGCCGTCCCGGTCGGACGCAAAGATGGCGCCCTGCAGGTCCTGTGCGGCGAGCCGGTGGCGCGCGCCGAGCTCGACGCGGCGTCGTCGGCATTGGGAATTCCGTTCACGCTGTACGTGGCGCCCGAGATCTGGGTGGCCGCGGTTCAACAGGCGGTTTTCGATCGGCCCATGGCGCCCCGGCTGGTTCGCCTCTTTGCGCGCGTGGTGGGGGCGCAGCCGGTGCGGCGCTGGCAGGCCAGCTACGCCCCCGAGATCGCGCCCGAGCTACCCGCCGCCATCGAACGCCTGGCGCCGAGGGCGCCGGCGCCCGTCTCGCCGCCACCGCCACCACCCGCCCGCGCCGCTGCCCCGCCGAATTCGTCGGCACCTGCGCCGGCCGCATCGGCCGCGGCCCGGTTGGATAAGGCGGCAATCCCGGACCTCATCGAGCGGCTCGAAATGGCCGACGATCCGGTGGCGGCGCAGGAAGCGCTGGTCGCCATCACCAAGCAGGACCTCGGGTCGAGGCCCAAACGCTGGGCGGCCTGGTGGGAGCGGCACCAGAACGACGATCGCGTCGACTGGCTGTTCGAGGGGCTCTCGCACAAGACGACGGAGATTCGTGCCACCTCCGAACAGGAGCTGCGCGCGCTCACCGGTGAATATTTCGGCTACCACTTCGATCTGCCGCGCCGCGACCGGGAGGCGGCCCGGGCCCGCTGGCAGGCGTGGTGGAGCGAGACCTGGGGCCGCGCCCGCTAGGCGTCGGGCGGTCGGTGGCGCGGGATCTCCCCGGCACCTGGCACATGGTGCTATCTTCCGCGCCTCATGTTCGAGACGCTCACCAAGGGTTTTCGCAGCGCCAAGCAGCGGTTTCAGGGGCTCGCCGAGCTGGACGAGGCGACCGTCGACGAGGCGCTCAAGGACGTCCGGACCGCGCTGCTCGAGGCCGACGTGGGGTTCGACGTCGTCCAGGACTTCTGCCAGCGCGTCAAACAGAAGGCCGTCGGTGTCATCGTCAAGGTGAAGGCCTCGTCCAAGGAGAAGATTCGGCGCGTCAGCCCCGAGGACCACTTCGTCAAGCTGTGCCACGACGAGCTGGTCGAGCTGATGGGCCCCGTCGACAGCAGCCTGAAGTTCGCCAAGAAGGGCCCGACCGGGATCATGCTGGTCGGCCTGCAGGGCTCGGGTAAGACCACCACCGTCGGCAAGCTGGCGCGCTTCCTCGAAAAGCAGCACAGGCGGCCGCTGTTGGTGGCCGCCGACGTCTATCGGCCGGCCGCCATCGAGCAGCTCAAGATCATCGGCGAGCAGCTCAAGATCCCGGTCTACTCCGAGCCGGGCGGCAAGCCGCCCGATATCTGCGAGCGGGCGGTGCGGGTCGCCGCCGAAACCGGCCGCGACGTGATCCTGTTCGACACCGCCGGCCGGCTCGCGATCGACGACGTGCTCATGGAGGAGCTGTCGGAGATCGATCGCCGGGTTCACCCAGGCAACATCCTCCTGGTGGTCGACGCCATGATCGGCCAGGACGCAGTCGGGACCGCCAAGGCCTTCAACGATCGCCTCAACCTGGATGGGGTCGTGCTGACCAAGCTGGACGGCGACGCGCGCGGAGGCGCCGCGCTTTCGGTCAAGGCGGTCACCGGCAAGCCGATCAAGTTCGTCGGCATGGGCGAGTCGTCGGATCGCCTGGAAGAGTTCCGCCCGGACGGGATGGCCAGCCGCATCCTGGGCCGCGGCGACGTGGTGGGCCTGGTCCAGCAGTTCGAGGAGGTCGTCGACGAGGAGAAGGCCGAGCAGGACGCGGTCCGCATGCTCAAGGGGAAGTTCGACATGAACGACTTCCTCGAGCAGATCGGCGTGCTCAAGAAGATGGGGCCGCTCAAGGACATGATGGACAAGATCCCCGGCGCGTCCGAGGCCATCCCGGAGGGGGTGCAGGTCGACGACCACGAGCTGGTGCGCATCAGCGCCATGATCTCGTCGATGACCGGCGACGAGCGCCGCCATCCCGAACGCTTCATCGTGACGAGCTGGGAAGAGCTGGTCGAGGGCGGCAAGCGCAAGAAGAAGCGCAGCGCGTTTTACGATACGGGTCGTCTGCGCCGCGTGGCGCAGGGATCGGGCCACAAGGAGCAAGAGGTGGCCGACCTGCTCAACCGATTTGGGATGATGCGCCAAATGATGATGCAGATCGGGATGTCGACCGGTCTGCTCGGAAAGATCCCGGGCTTCAGGCAGCTCGCCCAGGCCAAGAAGATGATGGGCCTCGACGTGAACCAGCTCGCCAGCATGATGCAGACGCCGTCGGCCGAGCGTGGTCATTTCCAAGCCGCCCAGCGCAACGTCGACCGCGGCAAAGAAAAGCGGAAGCGCAAGGACGCCCGCAAGGCCCGCAAAAAAGGGCGCCAGCGCCGTTGAGTCAGCGAGGGCGCCAGCGCCCGTCAATGCCGCTAAAGACAGCCAGCCCGGTTGGGGGCGCTGCGCAGGCGCGTTCAGCCGAGCGCCAGCGCCAAGACGACGAGGCCCACGATCAGCAGGACCACCGCCGCGACGGCGATCGCGGTTCGCGAACCCCGGGCCGAGAGTGGTTTCTCCGGCATTGCCAGCGGGGCGTTCTCGGCGAACGGTTGCGTGGGCGCGACGGCGACCGGCACCGGCACGCCGTCAATCGGATCCCGCGATTCAACCGCATCGCGGGCCGGTGACGCGGCATCGGCCGGGCCCGCCTCGGCGCGGGCCTCTAGATCGCGGAGGTACCGGTCGGCCGGGTCCGACAGCCTCAGCGCGGCCGGACCAATCTGGATCAGGTCGCCGTCCCGCAGCCGCTGTTCGCCGGCCGTCACCGGGGCGTCGTTGACCAGCACACCGTTCTTCGAGCCGAGATCGGTCACCACGACGCCGTCCCAGAGCCGCACGAAGGCCGCGTGCTCGCGCGAGATCTCTTCGGACGGCAGCGGGAGGTCGCAGCTCTCGACCCGCCCGACCAGGTAGCGCCGGTCCAGCTCGTCGAGCCGCAGCGCGGGACCCGTGCGCACGCCCGAGACGATGGTCAGCGTCGGCGTCGCCATTCCGGGCGCCGCCGCGAAGAGATCGCTGACCAGGCGCCGCGCGATGGTGGCCGTTCCCTCGGCACCCAGGATCGGGCTGACCAGGCCGTCGAAGATCAGCGTGACCTCACCCAGCACGACCTGCGCGC
>DASRLC010000309.1:0-8555 GCA_035648655.1 Polyangia bacterium | reverse complement strand
ATATCGTTGTACATCCGGTCGCGCAGCCGGTTGTCGTCGGCGAAGCGGATGGCCGGCAGCGGGATCAGGTCGGGCTCGAGCGACAGGTCGACCGCGCGCTCGCCGCGGCGGACGGCGGCCAGCCGGGGGACCAGCGTCAGCCCGGCCAGCGCGGCGACGACCGCCACCGCGGCGTAGGGTCCGCGCGGCACCCGGCGGGCGACGCGCGAGAGGCGGGCGCAGAGCTCCGTCAAGGCGACCGCGACCAGCGGACCGGCGAGCAGCGCGAACTCGGCCACGAAGCGGATCCGCCGCGCGCCAAGCAGGCCGAGCGCGCACGCCGGGACCAGTTGCCGGAAGCGCCGACCGGGCAGCGCAACAGCCAAAGCCACGCCGGCGGCCATGAAGAACAACGGTCCGTCGACCGGCCAGCCGGCCGCGCGGTATTCCTGCAGCGGTCGCAGCGTCGGCATCCGCCAATGGTTGGCGAGGTAGGTCAGGACGCCGGCCCCGGACGGCGTGGCGAAGATGAAAGGGAGCAACGCCACTGCGACCAGTCCGGCGCGCCGGGCGTCGGCGGCGCTGCGATCGAAGCCCGCCCCGGCCGCGTAGAGCGCCAGCACGATCGGCGCCAGGACGAAGCACGAGTTTCCGTTGGCCCAGATCAGCGAAAGCGGAATCAGCGCGTAGAGCGCCCGCGGTCGGCCGACCTCGGCGCGCTCGAGCGCCAGCAGCAAATAGGCCAGGCCCAGCAAGGTGACCAAGTGCGGGCGCTCGACGAAGCGCGGCTCCGCCGTCCAAGCGGCCAGGGCCAGCACCGCGGCGATCGCGGCCGGGTGGGCGCCCCGGCGCAGCGCAGTCCGGTAGAGCAGCGCGAAGGTGGCCAGCACGAAGGCGGTCTTGAGGCAGACCGTCGCGGCGATGCCGCCTGCGCGGTAAGCCAGCGCCAGCACGATCTGAAAGATCCACGCCAGGTTGAGATCGCGGAACTCGGGATAGGTGAACGAGAGCAGGTTCGTGCGCGGCACGGCGTGGCGTGCCAAGACGATCTCGCCCAGACGAAGATTGAAGAAGAGATCGGTCTCGTCCATCGGCACCAGGCAGCGGCCCGCCACGAACAGCAGCAGGACCGCCAACGCGGCGATCTCGGCGGTGCGATCACGGCGTGCGGCGGGCGGTCCGGGCGACCCAATCATGGCGGTGCCACCTCGTAGACCCGCGCGGCCGGCGAAGCGAAGCGCAAGGCGAACAGGCGCGGGTGCGCGTCGGCCCAGACGCGCTCGATGGGGAAGCCCTCACCGTCGGCGGCCACGTTACGCTGGACGATGGGGTACATCGCGGCGACGAACAACAGCTCGCTCCCTTGCGCCCGCAGGTTGCGCAGCCAGGTGTCGAAATCGGCGCCGTCCCGATAGGGCGCGGGCTCGGGCGTGGCGGTACTACCGGCCGCTGAAAGTCGTCGCCCGAAATTGTGCAAGACGTCTGGAGGCGCGCCGACGACGTTCACGTAAGCGACGCGGTTGCTCAGACTGCGGCCGGCAAGCGGGAAGGCCAGGTTCGATCCCGTGTACGCCACGCGCCTGTCGTGGACCTGCGCGCCAAACCAGGCCCAGGCCTGGTCGATCGGCTCACCGAGCGCGTCGTGGGGCGCTTCGGCGCGGGAGCGCGCGAGCCCGCGGGTGATCGCGGCGCCGGCCGCGACGAGCAGCCCCATGGCGGCGGCGGCCACGGCGGTGCGACGCAGCTCGGGCGCTAGGCGACGCCCGCCCAGCGCGAAACCCGCGCCCAAAACCGCGGCTGGAATCAACGCCAGCCGATCGGGGGTCGGGAATTCCAGCAGCTCGCCGCCGATCGCCAGCACCAGCGCTCCCCAACCCAACCAAGCCGGCGGCCGGGCGGCCGCGCGTCCCAGCGCCACCGCGCCGAGGCCGAAGGTGGCGAACAGAAATCGGCTCTCCTGGTAAGGCACCGCCACCCAGAACAGCGCCACCCCGGCGGCGGCGATCGCCAGCTCCAGCCGCGGCCGCGCCCGCAGCAAGCCGAGCGCGGCAGCCAACGTGAAGCCCATCCCCGCCGCCGTCAGCATCGTGCCCAGCGCGCCCAGGTCGGCGATGGGCAGGTGGTAGTCCCAGGCGCGCATGGTGGCGCGATCGTAGAGGCCGGGCAGCCCGAGGGTGCGGAGTGGGTAGATCGGGTTGCCGGTGAGCCAGGCATTGCGCGCGTACCAGAACCCACCGGTGGCGAGCACCACCAGCAGCCCCGCGATCACCGCGGCGGCGCTTGGCCATCGCGCGCCCGGCGTACCGGCGCGCGCGCGTCCGCGGCCGACGGCCAGAATCGCCAGGAGCGCGAAGGGAAGCGCCAACACGATCGCCACGGTCTTCGTGCCGAGCGCGAGGCCCAGCGCCGCGGCGCAGACGAAAAGATCTCTGCGCGCGGCAGATCGCGACAGCCGAACCGCGAAAGGCAGCGAGGACAGCAACAGCGCCGCCATCCCCAGATCGGTCATCGCGGTGGGCGCCTGCCGCCAGATCTCCGGCACCAGCAGGAACGCCAACCCAGCGGCGAGCGCGGCGCTCCGCTTCCCGCCCGCCTCGCGCACCGCCGCCGCGACGGCCAGCACCGCCAGTGCCGCGAACGGCAGCTGGCCCGCGACGGCCAGGGTGTCGGCGCGCAGCGGCGCCATCAAGAACCAGAACCAGAGCTCGAGGTTTCCCGGCGCGTAGGCCGGCGCCGGATCGCCGAACACAGCGGGGACGATCTCGAGCCGCCGGTCGTGCATCCAGGTCACCGGCGTGTGCAGGTGGTACGACAGCGTGTCGTACAGGGCGACGGCCGGGTGAAGGCCGACCCAGAGGCGCCCGGCCAGAGCGGCGACCAGGGCCGTGGCCAACGCGACGTCGGCCACGCTCCAGGCCTCGCGCGCCGTCCGGGGGGCATCGGCCACTGTCCCAGAGATTCTCCTCCGCCGCCGATCCCAGGTCATGACGGCCACGGCTGTCACGATCAAGACGACCAAGGCGGGCCCCGCGTCGAGCCGTCCGCTGGCGCCCAGCGCCGCCGCGACGACCACCAGAATTGCGAAGGAGCAGAGCGCGGCCCGGACGGCGCGGGTGGCCGACGATTCGACTGCGGGCCGGCCGTCGTTTTCTCCGTTGCCGATTTGGGCCAGGCCGATGCCGGCGATCAGCAGCGCGAGCGCACTGGCCGCCAGGACGCTCACGCCGTCACGCCCGCCGCCGGGCGTGCCAGCGCCGCCGCGGTGGCCGCCGCGACAAGCGCCACGCCCGCCATGGCCGGAAAGCCGGCGAAGGGGGCCGGCAGCGCGACCGCGACGAAAGCCGCCGTCGGTGTCAGAACCGCGGAACGCGACAACCACCCTTCGACCCACAGGTCGGCGGCGCGCGGCGCGAGCGGAAGCGCCACGACCAGCCCCATCACCCAACCGGTGGGCGAGGCGATCACGCCGGCCACCGCGGTGGCGAACAGCAGCCAGCCCTCGCCCGTCTCTGGGCGTTCGGTGGTTTCGGCCGATTGCCGGCGGAGACGGCGCGCCGCCCAGCCGAGGCCCAACACAGCCAGCGCCGCGGGAAGAAGATTGGACGCATAGCTCGGCGCATCGGGCGCCAGCAACCGCGGCAGGCTGGCCGCCGCCGGCACGTCCCAGCGCGAGGTCCGGTAGCTGTGGCCATCGAGCCAGGTGGCGTCGTCGCCGTTGGTCTCTGCATTGCGCCCGCGCGTGGCGGCGTCCGGAAATCGCTCCGGAGGCAGCAGCATCTCGGGGGTACCCCCTTCGCCGTAAAGCGCCACGCGCGGCAGCACGGACGACAGATATTCGTGCAGACGGGCCGGTCCCGCGATCGCCACCGTCAGCCCCCACAACACCAGGCCCGCGCCGAGCGCGCCGGCGACGATGCGCGCACGGCCGCCGGCCCACAGCACCGGCAGCAGCATCAATAGGCCAGGTTTGCAGAGCACCCCCATCGCCAGCGCGGCCCCCGCGACAAACGGGCGCGCCCGCGCCCGCCAGGCGAGCACCAGCAGAAAAAGAATCAGCAGATCGATCTGGCCGCGCTCGAGGTGTCGATAGAGTGGAAAGAAGAGCGCGCTCGACCCAAAGAACCAGATCCGACTTCGCCGATTGGCCCCCAGCCACCCGGCGGCACCCCAAGCCGCCAGCATCGCGGCGGTGAAGATCAGCTTGGCCTCGCGATAGGGCAGCGCCGCCAGCGGCCGGAAGAGCTCGGCGACCAGCGGCGGGTAGAGGAATCGACTGTGCCGGAAGATCGCGATCCCATCCCAGAGCGCTGGCGCCGCCGCCGAGCCCACCTGATTGAGATAGGGATCGAGCCCCAGCCGACAGGCCCGCCCGGCGATCCAGTAGGCCGCCAAGTCCTGCTGCAGCGACGTCGCGGCCAGCCAAATCCCGGCGCCGGCGACGGTCGCGCCCGCCGCGATCGCGACCAGCGCGCCGATCGCCGCGGGGGGCCGCCGCAACCAAATCCTCAGCGCGTGCGGCCGAAGGCGCCCAGCTCCGCCTCGTCGGTTCGCTCGAAGGCCGCCTCGGCCTCCAGGCTGATCGCGTCGCGCCCGATCGTCGCGACCGCCAGCGTCTGGCCCCGGCGTCGATAGGCGATCGTGGCGTCGCGCGCGGCCAGATTTCCCGCGATCTCGATCCGGTCCCAGCTCTCGGCGTGTCCGACGTAGTTGATCGTGACGTCGTACTGCGTGGTCCAAAAGAACGGCGGCGAAGAGAACGCCACGTCGCGCCCCAGGAGGTTGAGCGCCGCCGTACGCCCCATGCGCTGCGCGACCGCCCAGTGCTCGATGCGCACCGATTCGCCGGTCGGCGCGTACGGGAAACGCGCGACGTCGCCGGCGGCGAACACGCCGGGCGCGCTGGTCCGCAGCCGATCGTCGACCACCACGCCCCGGTCGATGGTCAGCCCGGCCGCCTGCGCCAGGGCCAGCGACGGTCGAACCCCGACGCCCAGGATCACCATGTCGGCGGCCAGACGCTCGCCCTCCGACAGCGTGACAGACTGGGCGTCGATGGCGCCCACCGACTGTCCCAGGTGGAAGTGGACGTCGTGATCGGTATGGACGCCGCGCAGAAACTCGCCCAGCTCCGGTCCCAGCGTGCGGTCGAAAGGGATCTTCTCGGGCGACACGACGTGAACCTCCAGGCCACGGGCGCGCAGCGAGGCGGTCACCTCCATGCCGATGAAGCTGGCCCCGATCACCACCACGCGCTTGACCCGGGTGGCCCGCGCGATGATGGCCCGGCAATCGGCCAGCGTGCGCAACGTGTGTACGTGCGCGAGGTCGGCGCCCGGCAGCGGCGGGCGCACCGGATCGGCCCCGGTGGCCAGCAGGAGCGCGTCCCAGGCGACCTCCCGGCCATCCGCCAGCGTCAGGCGATGGGCGGTCGGATCGATGGCCGTGACCCGTGTTCCCAGCGCGAGCGCGATCTTCTGCTCGCCGAAGAACGAAGGCGGCCGCAACGGCAGCCATTCCTCGGGCGCCGTGCCGGCCAGATAATCCTTCGACAGGTTGGGGCGATCGACCGGGAGCGACTCGTCGGCGCCGAAGAGCAAGATCTCGCCGTCGTAGCCCTCGCGGCGGAGGGACTCGGCGGCGGACTCGCCGGCCGCGCCCGCGCCCACGATGGCGATCGTTCGCAGGGCCGAGGTCTTCCGCAAGGAGACCGGATCGCCCCGCCGGGCCCCGACCCGAATTCGCCCGTTCGCTTGCTCGACGTCGTAGCAGGGCAGCGGGTTGAGCGCCGGCGCGCGCAAGGCGGCGCCGGTGCGCAGATCGAAGCAGGCGTGATGCCACGGGCAGCGGATGCTGTCGCCGACGATGCGCCCCTCGGCCAGCGGTCCGCCGTAGTGGGTGCAGGTGGCGCCCACGGCGGAGATGGCATCGCCGCTTCTGACCAGGAGCACCGGCTCGCCGTGCGCGTGACCGAGCAGGGAGGTGCCATCGGCGATTTGATCGGCCAACACGCCGGCTTCGAGATCGGGCCCCGAGAGCTTGGTTTCTCCACTCATGTTCGTCGAGAAGTAGAGTTGCAGGCCCGGCCCGAGGTTTCAAGGCCCCCGGCCGGCGCGGTTGCGCCCCCGCTCGAGGACCGCGCGCGGCACTACCAACTCCGTCGGGCTTGTGTAAGATGCGACCCCATGGTGCAGCGCCGAAGAAGGTCATTCGGGTCCGGCCTGGTTCTGTCAGTCCTGGCCACCCTCATGTTGATGATCGTCGTGATCCCTGGCTCCGTCGCGCGCGCCGCGGACGACACGGAGGCGCCGCCCGACTCGAAGAGCGACTACAAACCTCAAGCGGATGACGCCGATCGCCCGCGCGACAAGTCGCTGCTCGAAAAGACGCCGGCCGACGCCGCGGTGGCCAGCAAGGCGCAGCAGGGCGACGAGGCCTTCTATCAGCGCTGGCAGTTCTGGGCCATCACCGGCGCCATCGTGGTGGGCGCGGTGGCCGCCGTTTGGGGCGGGGCCACGCTCTACCACACCATCCGCGGCGGCGACGTCCGCCCCTGCAACTCCATGTTCCTCTCCTGCGCCGGTCAGGGGGAGCCCCAATGACCCGTTTGCTTCGACGGCTGCCGGTGGTGTTTCTGCTCTCGACCTTGGCCGCCGCGCTCGGCGCAGCCGGTTGCGACAGCTACCACTACTACGACATGACCCTGGAGTTTGGCTCCGGTTGGACCGGAGGTATCAACAGCGCCGGCGCAGCGCAGAGCTGCAAGGTGACGGTATCGGGAGCCGATTCGCACAGTTTCTCGATCGACAACTGCGGCATCAACAACGCGTCCAATTATCCCGATACCGGGATCTTCGAGTTCGCGACCTTCGCCGACTCGGGGAACCTGACGTTCACCGTCGACGCCTACAACGGGACAACGCCGGCCACTTGTCTCTTCGGCATGGGGACCCTCAGCATACCGGCCACCAGCCAGGTCACCACGACCGGCACCATCATGATAAACCCCGACGGCACCGGCTGTCCGCAATAGTCCCCCCTGACCGGAGGCGCTCAGGGGGCGTCGTCGTAGCGCTCGGTGCGCCCGAAGATATCGTCGTGGTAGCGGATGAAGTAGTAGAGGGAGACGGCGCCCAGCACGACGCCGGCCCCAAACGAGATGTTGGCCGCCAGCGCGAAGTGACGCTTCTGATCGAGATCGTCCATCGCCAGCTGGCGGGTGTTGCCGTTCGGTTGTAGCTGCGACAGCTCGCCCAGGAAGCCGCCGGCGGCGATCGAGGCCACCGCCAACGCGGCCGATCCGTAGGCCGCATAGGAGGGCCAGGCCCGCCGGCGCGGGAGGTTCTCCGGGCTGAGCTTGATCTGCAGCTCCTGGCCCGGTAGCACCTCGACGCGTGAGGCCCACGGGAAGTGCCCGTCGGCTTCGACGCGCACGTTGTGCTTGCCGGCCAACAGGGTTCCGGAGATGAGCGGCGTGACCCCCAGATAGGCGTTGTCGATCGCGACGCGGGCGCCGTCGGGCTGGGAGGCGATCTGGATCTTCCCCGGCTCGACGTGCGGGCGGAAGAGCTCGCCCGAGGCCTCCTGCACGGCCTTGATGAGGTCCTCGACGCCCCCTTCGACCAGCCGGAAGACGCGGCTTTCGACCTTGCCGTCTTCAATGTTGTCGAGGTTCAGGTTGAACCTGAACTGTTTGCCGCGGGTGCCCACGCTGCCGGCGACGATCCGCCGCACGCCCAGCGAGACGCCGGCCCGACCCAGGCAGGAGATGTCGTCCAGGCAATCCTGCGCGCGCCGCTCGTTCTCGACGCCCAGCCGAGCCCGAAATTCTTCCTTGCCCGCGATCTCGAAGCCGCCGTGCTGCGCGACGTAGGCGATCAGCACCTCGGTGAGGTTGTCGGCCAGCTCGGCGTCCTTCTCCGAGGACCCGAGCACGAGGACGGCGATCTTCTCGCCCGCGCGGGCGGCGCGCGGCGCGGCGGCGGTGGTCAGCGCCGCCGCCAGCGCGGAGAGGCACGACAGTTTGCCGGCGGCGGTCACGGCGTGGCCCCCGCGCAGGTGGGAGAGCCGGACATCCCGGCCGGTACCGGCGGGCAGAGCTTGGACTGACATTGCGAGTCGCTCTGGCAGTCGGCGCCCGCCGGCAACAGCGGCGCACAGACCGAGCCGGCGCAGAACGACTGGCCGGCGCTCCAGCGATCGCCGGCGCAATCGGCGTCGGTCTGGCAGAGGGTCGTGCAGCGGTTGGGGGTGACGCCCGGGATCTGGCGGCAACTCAGGTCGCCAACACAGTTGGCGTCGCCCGCGCACGGGTATCCGAAGAACCCTGGAAAGCAGGCCGCCGTCGGGTTGCCGGTATCGTCGAAGAAAGGCAGGCAGGCCTCGCCGATGCCGGCGCGCGGCGCGCAGGTGTCGGTCGTGCAAGGTCGCAGGCAGGTTCCCAAATCGCCCGCCGCGGTGGGAGGCGTTTGATAGACGCAGACAGTGCCGACGTCGCGGGTACAGTCGGAGTCGACGTGGCAGGAGTTGCCGCGGTAGGCGTTGGGTGTCGCGCAGTGCTTGCCGCTGCCGTTGTCCAG
>DASRLC010000308.1:0-12445 GCA_035648655.1 Polyangia bacterium | reverse complement strand
ATCCTAGCCAAGACGGTGGGGCGGGGCACCGCGTTGCTCGAAAGAGCGCTGCCGGGCGCGGACGTCGACGTCCTGGGCCCACTGGGGTCGAGCTTTCCCGAACCCGGGGCCGACACCACCGACCTGTTGGTGGCTGGCGGCGTGGGTCTGCCACCCCTCTATATGCAAGCGGCGCTGGCCGCCGATCGCCGCCAGGTCGCCCGGTCGGAGATGATTTACGGTGGCCGAGGTGCCGCCGACCTGGTTCTTCTCACGGAAATGCGGGGGATGGGGTTCGGCCTATTCCTGACCACGGAAGACGGAACGGAGGGGACCCCGGGGCTGGTGACGCGCGCCCTGCGAGCGCGGCTCGAGCACCACCGCGGCTCGCCGGTCCGCGTGATGGGCTGCGGCCCCAACGCCATGCTCTGGGCGGTGGCGCGAATCGCGCGCGACCAGGGCGTCCCCTGCTTCATCTCGCTGGAAGAGCAGATGGCCTGTGGAATCGGCGTGTGCCTCGGCTGCGCCGTCCCGGCGCGCTCGCGACCCTATCGTTATGTCTGCAGCAACGGGCCGGTATTCGACGCCGCCGACGTGCTCGATGTCGAGGGGCAGCCGCTGCCCGCAGCGCCCTCGGCCTGCCCGGCATGAGCACCGCCGTCAACCTCGCCATCGAGACCGGGGGGATCGCGTTTCGCAACCCGATCCTGACCGCCTCGGGCACCTTCGGTTATGGCAAGGAGTTCGAGTCATTGACCGAGCTCGGCGCGCTCGGCGGGCTCGTGACCAAGGGGATCTCTCCCAAACCCCGCTTCGGCAACGCCACGCCGCGGATCTGCGAGACGGCGTCGGGCATGCTCAACTCGATCGGTCTCGAGAACGTCGGCGTCGAGGGCTTCGAGCGCGACAAGCTCCCCTACCTTCGCGGCTGCGGGACGCGGGTGCTGGTTAATTTTTTTGGCGCCACCTTCGACGAATACGTCGACTGCGGGGCGCGCCTCGACGCCCTCGACGGGGTCGACGGACTCGAGATGAACGTCTCCTGTCCCAACATCAAGGCCGGCGGCATCGAGTTCGGCACCGACCCGCGGGTCTTGCGCGATCTGGTGCGGGCCTGCCGCGCGGCGGTGAAAAAACCTTTGTGGATCAAGCTGACCCCCAACACTTCGGACATCGTGGCGCTGGCGGCGGCCTGCGCCGAGGGTGGCGCCGACGGTCTGTCGATCATCAACACCATCACCGGCATGGCCATCGACGCCCGCACGCGGCGACCCAAGATCGCCACCGTCTTCGGTGGCCTCTCGGGGCCGGCCATAAAGCCCATTGCCCTGCGGATGGTCTACCAGGTCCGGCGGGCGGGAATTCCGCTGTCCATCTCGGGCATCGGCGGCATCCAGGACGCGACCGACGCGATCGAATTTTTCCTGGCCGGGGCCAGCACGGTCCAGATCGGAACGCAGAGCTTCGTGGATCCCGACGCGTCGGGCAGAATCGTGCGCGATCTCGAGGCGCGTTTGTCCGCCGACGGCATCCGCGATGTCCGCGAATTGGTGGGCGCTCTGGTGGTAGAGTCAAGCACGCCGAGGACGGGCCAAAGTCCTTGACGCTCTAGGGTTACGACGATTTAACTGCTGCGAAACTGACTCGAAACAATCCGGCGCTAGCGTGGAGATCACATGAAAAAGATCGAGGCCATCATCAAGCCCTTCAAGCTGGACGATGTGAAAGATCGTCTCCGTGAGGTCGGTGTCCAGGGAATGACGGTTTACGAGGTCAAAGGCTTCGGTCGGACCGGTGGGAAAAAGGAGGTCTATCGCGGCTCCGCCTACGTGGTCGACTTCGTGCCCAAGGTGCGGATCGAGATCGTCGTCAAAGACGACATCGTCCGCGACGTGGTGGAAGCCATCATGAGCGTCGCGCGTACCGGTCGCATCGGCGACGGAAAGATCTTCGTCACCCCGGTCGACGAGGCCATCCGCATCCGCACGGGCGAGCGCGGCGAAGACGCCCTCTAAGCAAAAATTTGGTAGCACCTCAACACCCAACGAGGAACGATATGACTCCATCCGAGGCCTTGAAAGTCGCAGAGAAGAACGGCGCCAGAATGGTCGACTTCAAGTTCGTCGACCTGCTCGGAATTTGGCAGCACACGACGATGCCGATTTCCAAGCTGGAGATCGACGTGTTCAAGGATGGATACTTCTTCGACGGCAGCTCGATCCGCGGTTGGCAGCCGATTCACGCCTCGGACATGATCTTCATCCCCGATCCGGCCTCCGCGATCATGGATCCGTTCTTCAAACTACCGACGCTATCGCTGACCTGTGACATCGTCGATGCCATCACCAAACAGCCCTATTCGCGCGATCCGCGCACCATCGCCGCGAAGGCCGAGGCGTATTTGAAGTCGACCGGTATCGGCGACACGTCGTACTTCGGTCCCGAGCCCGAGTTCTTCGTGTTCGACGAGGTCCGCTACTCCGAGGGGCCCAACCGCTCCAGCTACCTGGTCGACTCGATCGAGGGGCGCTGGAACACGGATCGCGCAGAGAGCCCGAACCTCGGCTACAAGCCGCCGCACAAGGGGGGCTACTTCCCGGTACCCCCGACGGACACGCTCCACGATCTGCGCGCCGACATGGCCGTCACGCTGGAGTCGGTCGGCATCCCAGTCGAGGTGTTCCACCACGAGGTCGCTTCTGGCGGGCAGTGCGAGCTGTCGATGAAGTTCAACAGTCTCAAGAAGATGGCGGACTGGACCATGTGGTACAAGTACGTCGTCAAGAATGTCGCGCGCGCCAACGGGCGGACCGCGACCTTCATGCCGAAGCCGATCTTCGGAGACAACGGCTCGGGCATGCACTGTCACCAGTCGATCTGGAAGGACGACAAGAACCTGTTCGCCGGTGACAAGTACGCCGGGCTCTCGGACACCGCGCTCTACTACATCGGCGGTATCCTCAAGCACGCGCCGGCGCTTTGTGCCTTCACCAATCCGGGAACCAACAGCTACAAGCGGCTGGTGCCGGGCTACGAGGCGCCGGTCAACCTGGCGTACTCGTCGCGCAATCGCTCGGCGTCGGTCCGTATCCCAATCGGCGGCAGCTCGCCCAAGGCGAAGCGGCTCGAGTTTCGCTGCCCCGATCCGACCGCCAACCCTTACATCGCCTTCTCGGCAATGCTGATGGCGGGCCTCGACGGCATCCAGAGCAAGATCGATCCGGGCAAGCCGCTCGACAAGGACATCTACGCGCTGTCGCCCGAGGAGTCGAAGGACGTGCCGAAGGCGCCGGGCTCGCTCGATGACGCGCTCAAGGCGCTCGAGAAAGATCACGCCTTCCTGCTCAAGGGGGACGTGTTCACGCCCGACGTGATCTCGACTTGGCTCGACTACAAGCGGGAGCACGAGGTCGACGCGATTCGCCTCCGCCCACACCCGTACGAGTTCGCCCTCTACTTCGACAATTAGAGCGATCTCATAGCCCAGACCGTATCGGCGACGGTCGATTCGGGCTACCGCGCGGAGAGAACGCCGCGGCTCGAACCGCGCGAGCCTCCGCCTGGTGGCGCTCGCCGGACGCGCGGATACGGCGGACTGGGCGACGCGCTCGTCGCAAAGCGCGGAGACGGCACATCGTTCGAGGTCAGCGACGGGAAAAGGGGTCGTGCGGGATGATGACAGGCCCTTAGGCTTTGACGGCGGCGGTGAGCTGACCTAAGATTCCAGGTTCGCGGAGACGCCCGCGACGCTCCGAAAAATCCAATGAGTGGGCTATCTTTCAGCGATCGGGCTCGGCGCTCGATGTGGCGAATCGTCCCCAAACGCGCCGTATCTGGGGCGATCGGGTGGGGCGGCAGCCGGGCCATTCCAGCCCGCCTGAGAGGGGTCATGCTGTCGCGTTTCGCGCGCATCTACGGGATCGACGTCTCGGAAGCCGAGAAGCCGCTGGAGGACTACGCGGGCTTCGACGAGTTCTTCACGCGTCGCCTGAAGGCCGGCCTGCGCCCCATCGCCGAGGGGCCGGGGCAGATTGCGTCGCCCGCCGACGGAACCGTCGTGGAGTGCGGCCTGGCCAGCGCGGGCAAGTTGATCCAGGCCAAAGGCGATCTCTTCGAGTTATCGGAGCTGCTGGGCGATGCGGACGTCGCGGCGCGGCTGGAGGGAGGCGCTTACCTCATCACCTACCTGTCGCCGAAGGACTACCACCGGGTGCACTCGCCCGTCGCCGGACGGGTCGTCGGCTGGCGCCACATTCCGGGGACCCTGTTTTCGGTAGGGGCCAAGAGCGTTCTCTCCGAGCCCGGTCTCTTCATCCGGAACGAACGCTTCGTCACGTTGATCGAGATGGAGGGCGGCGGCCTCGCGGCGGTGGTGATGGTGGCGGCCATCGGAGTGGGGCATGTCACCGTTTCTTACGATCCCGAGGTGGCGACCCATCGGCCTCAGTTCCTTCGCGCCGCCGTGCGCGAGCGCCGCTACGACCAAACAAAGCCTATCCGGCGCGGTGAGGAGCTGGGCATCTTTCACCTCGGCTCGACGACCATCGCGGTGTTCGAGCCCGGTCGGGTCGATCTGGACGGACTGTCGCCCGGCGACGCGGTGAAGATGGGTGTCGGCATCGGCCGGCACAAGGGTTGAGTCGGTGTCCAAAGCCCACGACGAACCCTCTCGCCAAGCGGCCGCCGAAGCGGCCGAGACGGTGGTGACGCCCGCGCCGGCGCCGACCGACGATGTTCCGGTGGTCAAGCAGTCCCCCACGGCCGCGCGCCGGGTCCGCACGGACGTCTCGCGCGAGCGGAGCGGCCCGATAGGGATCGCGTCCGGTGACTTCGCGACGCCTTCCGTACGGCGGCGGACCATCACTCAACCCCGTGGGACCCCTATTGTGGGTCTGGGCAAGGAGGTCGAGGCCCCGCTCTCCGCTCCGATCTCGCCGCCGGCGCCCAATCTGCCGCCGCCTCCTCCCTTGCCGCAGGAGACGACTACGCCGGGCGCAACTCCGGTCAATCTCGTCGAGGCCCGCAGCGTCGACCGAACGCCCCCGCCGCCACCCGCGCCGGTCGATAGCCCCTTCGCGGGGCCCGAATCGGGCGGTAGCGAGCTGGACAATGAGGCCGCTGTGCTGGCCGCCGAGGCCGCCGCCGTACGGGCGCTCGACTCGGGGCCGCTGACGCCGCTGCCCGAGTTGGCATCGGCTGCGCCGCCGATCCAACCCGCGGTCGCTCCCGCCGAGGTTCGCCCGCTGACCGAAGTCGCCGGAGCGAACGATCTGACCCCACCGCCGCAGCCGCGGGAGGCGGTCGTGGCATTCAAACCTCCCGAGCTTTCGGCCACGCCCGGGCCGGACGTCGCCGGGGCCTTACCGGTTCGACCGATGGGCTCAGACGGCAGCGCGGCCTCGGCCGATCTGTCGGCTGCGGCGGTGGCGACGCCGGCCCCGACGGGCGACGCCGATCCCGAGATGGCCGTCGATGAGTTGGAGGTTCTGGACGGCAAGGACGGTCCTTCGGCCATCATCGAGACCGCGGTCGATGCCGCCTCGGTCGAATCGCAGGAGACCCCGCGGCCGATCTCGACCACCCGGCCGCCCCCGCCACCCATTCCTGGAAGCTATCTGAAGACGCCCGGTCCAGAGCCGCAGTCCACACCTGCCCCCGCGATTGAAGACGAGCGCCCCCTGCCGCTTCCGACTTTGCCGACTTTGCCGGAGGCTCTGTCGCTCCGGCCCAGGCGCCCGAAGCGCTCCAAGCCCTGGTTCGAAGAGGTCTTCGACGAGGACTACCTGCGCACGCTACCGTTCATGCGCGCCGATCAGACGCTCCGCGAGGTCGAGTTCATCTCGAACGCGCTGGAGACCCCGCCCGGCGCCGAGATCCTCGATGTGGGCTGCGGCTATGGGCGGCACGCGATCGAGCTGGTTCAGCGCGGTTACAACGTGACCGGTTTGGACCTCTCGCTGCCCCTGCTCATCCGGGCCGCAGACGAGGCGCAACGGCGGGCGCTGGCGGTCAACTTCGTCCACGCCGATATGCGCGAGATGTCGTTCGAAAACCAGTTTGCCGGCGCGTACTCGATGCTCACATCGTTCGGCTACTTCGACGAGGAGACAAATCTCCGGGTCGCCGAGCGAATCGGCCGCGCGCTCAAACCCGGCGGGCGCCTTCTCCTCGACGTGCTCAACCGCGATTACGTGGTGGCCGATCTGCCGGTGCGCGTCTGGTGGGAGGGAACGGGCTGCGTCGTGCTCGAAGAGGTGGACTTCAACTTCCACACCAGCCGCATCAACACCCATCGGTCGATCGTTTTCGAGGACGGCCGCCAGGTCGAGCAGGAGCTCTCGGTCCGGGCCTACAGCCTTCATGAAATCGGGCGGCTCTTGAGGCAAGCCGGCTTCCGTGTGATCGACGTCTCTGGCGGCCTGGCGACGCGGGGTCAGTTTTTTGGCGCTTCGTCTCGCAGCTTGTTGATTTTGGCGGAAAAGCGCGACGAAGAAGCCTGAGCGCGCATCCAAGCCGGGTGCTTAACGCGGCGCGCCGGATGGTCTGCGAAAAACCGGTTGCACGGCCATTGCGCCCGTGTCAGCGCGCCCCCATGTTCCCAGGCGGTACCGTGCAACCAAACCTCGCGAGCAAGCATCGAAGTCTACGAGGCGTGGCGCGGTTCAACCGGAATATTTAACCGACGAGAGTCGTATATCCCTGGGCGGTCCAGGGGTGTCTGGATCGCAACGCGGCTCGATGGAGATAACTAAGATGCACGTGCGAGAAGCCAAGGCGAGGACGAATCGTAAAGCGCGACCGATTGACGGTGGCCACAAGGCGAAAGCTGCCCGGGCGGCCGGCAAACAGCGCGCACCGCGGGACGTGAAGGCCAAGAGCTCGGTCAAGCCGATCCGGTCGACGATTCCCGCCAACGACACCCTTCCCGCGGAGCTGATGGATCTTCCTGGTCTTCCGGTCGACGAGCTGGCCGTGGAGGCCGTCTTGGGTGCGGCCCCCTCGGTCGAAATCGAAGCCGACGAGACCGACGAGGTCGCGGATATCCCAGTGGTTGCGGCCGAGGCCGATGCGGACGCCCAGGAAGATCAAGAAGAGCAGGAGGAGCAGGAAGAAGAAAGTGAGGCGCCTGCCGGGGCCACCGCCAAGCGCAAGCGGAGCGAGGATGAGCCCGCCAGCTTCCTGGCGATGTACTTCCGCGACATGGCGGAATTGGACGTCCTACGCCCCGAACAGGAGTTCGAGACCGCCCGCAATATCGAGGAGATGGAGCTGGGGCTCTGGCGGACGATCCTGGGCTTCGTGCCCGGGACCGATTGGGTGCTCGACGTCGTGGAGCGTGAGGTCGGCAAGCCGCTTGGCGAGGCCAAGATCCATCGGGCCGCAGCCGAGCGGGCGCGGGGCAAATCATCAATCCCCGCGCGCGGCCGGTTCGAGAAGACCGCGGGCGCTCTGGCCGCAAAGCTCCGCACGCTGGACATCGATCGGATCTTCCTCGAGGCGGCATTGGCCGAGATCCAGCGGGTTGGTCGCGCGGTGAAGGGACTGCCGTTCGAGGGGACGGTTCCGTTTTCCACCTCGACCAAGGCCTTTGCCGAGTACGTGAAGATCGTGGGGACCAAGGCGGTCCGCCTCAAGGCGGCCAAGAACGAGTTCGTCAAGGCGAACCTGCGCTTGGTGGTTTCGATCGCACGCCGGTTCAACCACGGGCGCCTGCCGCTGGCCGACCTCATCCAGGAGGGCAACATCGGCCTCATGAAGGCTGTCGAGCGCTACGACTATCGGCGCGGCTTCCGTTTCTCGACCTATGCGAGCTGGTGGATCCGGCACGCGATCAGCCGGGCACTGGCCGACAAAGGTCGCGCGGTGCGCCTGCCGGTGCACATGATCGACGCCTACCATCGGATCGCCAAGTCCCAGCGCGAGCTGCAGTCCAAGCTCGAACGGGTGCCGACCACGCAGGAGATCGCGGCGGCCACCGGGATCGAGGCCGAAAAGCTCGAGAAGATGAAGACCTTCCTCTCCGAGACGCCGGTGTCGCTCGATCGGCCAATCTCCGACGAGGACGGTCGGCGCCTCATCGACGTGCTGGTCGATCCGAACGAGGGTCCGGCGGTGCCGGAGCAGATGGCCTCGACCGAGACGCAGGGTGAGATGATGAAGTTTCTTTCGGCGCTCAAGCCGATCGAGGCGGACATCCTGCGCAAGCGCTTCGGTCTGGTGAACGACCGCGAGCGGACGCTCAAGGAGATCGGCGACGAGTACCGGCTCTCCCGCGAGCGGGTGCGTCAGCTCCAGGAACAGGCGCTCGGCAAGATGCGTCGGGCGATGGCCAAGCGCGAATCGGTTTGAGCGCCCAAGCGGTGGGCGCAGCGTCGGCGGATGGTCAATCCTTGACCGGTCCGTCGACGGGGGCTATGGTCGGCGCTTCCTTTCGCACGGAGGCGAACACGATGAAACGTGTCCTCGGTCTTGCCCTTTCCATGGTGGCGTTCGTAACGATCGCCGCTTGCACGCAGAGCGGTGGTCCACTCAAAGTCGAATCGGTCGAGCCCCCGCAGGGAACTACCGCGGGTGGTGAGGAGATCTCGATCCTCGGCGGAGGCTTCCAACCTGGCAAGACGCAGGCGGAGGTCAAGTTTGGCCGCAAGAAGTGCGAGAGCGTGCAGATCGCGTCGACCAGCAAGATCAAAGTGGTGACACCGGCCAACGAAAAAGGACCCATCGACGTCACCGTGATGTTCGACGACGGGAGCACCTTCAAGATCCCCAACGCGTTCCGCTACGTCGAGCCGGCCGAGGGGGGCAACACCCGACAGGCGTTCTTCGGCGGACAAAAGAGCGCTGCCGGCGCCAAGATCGAAATCGAGAAGAAGTAACCTTCGACCGGGGCCCGCGCTGCGGTCCTCGGTATTTTCTCGGCTCTTTTCCCGTGACGAGCGGGCCCCGAGCCAGAGAGGCCGAGCGCCTACCGGAACTCGAGCCGGAAGAGCTGTTGGCCCATCAGCATGAAGGAGCCCGTGGCGACCGTGCGTTCCTGCCGAAGGCGCAGGAAGGTTCCGTTCGACGAGCCCAGATCGCTCAGGAAGACGCGATCGTCGTGCAGCGAGATCCGGGTGTGCGTGCCGGAGACGTAGCCGTCCTCCGGGAACAAGATGTCGCCTCGCTCGCGGCCGAGCACGATGGACTCGCCGAAAAGCGGAAAAGCCGAGCCGTCGACGTCGCGACCCACGATGACCGAGAGCCGTCCCCAGAAGCCGGGATTGGGCGTCCCCATCACCTCGGTGCCGTCCTCGAGCGGCTGCGGCGGCGAGATCACCTCGAAGCGCAGTAGCTCTTGGCCGATCCGGAAGATGTCGCCAGATTCGAGCGGTTCCTCCTCGCCGATCTTGAGGAAGATCCCGTTGAGACTCTGCAGGTCGCGAATATTGACGCCGTTCGGCCCCAGCGAAAGCTCCGCGTGCCGCGGCGAAAGGTAGGCATCGGCGTCGAAGAGCGGGCCCTGCCCGCGGCCGATGAGGTTCTCACCGTCGTGCAACGGGTGCGCGCCACCCTCGGTGCCGTCGGGTCGAATCAGGATCAGGCGGCCGCGCGGAATGGCGACCGGCGCAGGCGCTGCGGAGCCGGCCATGAACATCGTGCGCGGCGGGCCGCCCACGGCCGGCGAGGCGCCCGAGGGCTGCTTGGCAATCCGGGTGCCACAGCCGCCGCAGAACGCGAATCCGATCTGGACCATCTTGCCGCAGGTCGGACAGGGGATCTCGCCGGCGGATGCCGGGGCAGCGCCACCGGTGACGCGCAGCGGGCCTGGGGTGCCGCCCAGCGCACCGACTGCGCTGGCGCCTCCCGACGTGGAGCGGGTCCCCGCGGAGGGTCCGGCCAGCGGGTTGGGCGGTAATTGGAAGGGGATGGGCGCCGGCATCTTGGGCGAGTCCCCCCAGGGGATGCCACCACGCGCCTTGGGCACCGCCGGCGACGAGGTCCGCAGCTCGCCGGCCATTGTCGCGGCCATCGGGGCGGGGGGAAGCACGGTCCGCGCGGTCTCCATCGAAGCGTCGCTGGATTCGACCGCGGGCGCCGGGGCTGGTTTCACGAGCTCGCTGCCACAGCCGAGGCAAAACTTATAGTGGTCCTGGTTTTCTTTGCCGCAGCGGTTACAGGTAATCAAAAGGGACCCCCGGTAAACCTATCGCAACTAGCACGACGCGCGCTCAGCGTCAATTCACACCGACGAGAATGTGTGTCGCGCGCCCCCACTTTCGAAACTAAGTCACCTCCACGCGCAGGAGCTGCTGCCCGAGGAAAACGTGGTCGCCGTGGTCGAGCGCCAGATCGTCGTTGATTCGCACGAAGGTCCCGTTCTTGGAGCCCAGATCGGTCAGCGTGATGAGACCTTCGGCATTCATGGTGATCTGGGCGTGGCGCCCCGAGATGAAAGGATCGTCGAGGAAGTTGACGTCGTTCCCCTCGCGGCCGATCGAGATGGTGTCGCTGCGCGAGCGGTAAATCATGCCGACCTCCCCCCCGCGGAGGCGCTGGATCAGCTTCATCTTCGAAGGTCGCTTGGGGCTGGCGTAAAAGTAGGTTCCCTCCGAATCGGGCTGCGGCCCCAGATCGGGCGGCGAGGGATCGATCTGCAGGAGCTGCTCGCCGATCAGGAAGAGCGCCCCCGGCGCCAGGCTCACCGGCGCCTTGATGCGGATGAAGACGCCATTGACCGAGCCTTCGTCGACCACGTGCAGCTTGCCGTCGCGATAGACGAAGTTGGCATGGCGCGGCGAGAGCAGCGGATCTTCGGGGAACATGATGGCCCCTTCGTTCCGGCCCGCCAGATGCTCGGTGGCGTTGAGCAGGTAGGTCACGCCGTCGACGCCCTCGCCCTTGATGACGGTCAGCTTGGCGCGGCCGGGAGGCTGCTGGCTGGCGCCGAAGAACATGGTCTTGGCGGGGGCGGAAGGGGCGTCGATCTTGTTGCCGCAGCTACCGCAGAAACGGTTGTCGGCCGGAACTTCGGCGCCGCAGGTAGGACAGAGCTTGCCGGACATGTTCGTCTTGACCTCCGCCTGGCGTCGTCGGCCCGGCCCGAGCATTGTCGGCCGTGGGGCCGGCAAGTCAAGCGGGCGGGCCGCTTTTCCGCGGCCTTCCCGCGCCCTTGTCCCGTGCTCTTGTCCCACGCTCTTGTCCCACGCTCTTGTCCCACGCTCTCATCCCGCGCTCTCATGGACCGTCGATCGTGACCCGTCCGCGATTCGCCGCCGCGGGTGTGTGCGGGCACCCGTATCCGGAACTTTGGTTTCGATCAGCGATGTTGGTCCGGCCGGGCCAGAGACTCGCGCGCGGCCTGCCGGACGACCGGATGCCGATCGGCCACCGCGCGATCTAGATAAGGGCGCCCGGGTGGTCCCAGCTCCGCCAGAACTTCGACCGCCGCCAACCGCCGCCGCCAAGGTGCGGCCGCCACATCCTCAGACAGCAGGGGCCCGACTGCCGCGGCGACGGCCATCGCCATCGACGGTCGCGACCGCCGAAGCTGTCGGGCGGCGACGACGGCCGCCTCTGCGAGGGGGGGCGATCCGTCTGCCGCAGCATCGGCCACGCGAGCGGGCGTGGCGCGGGCGTCGCCGAGCTTGGCCAGCACCCGCAAGGCCGCCGCACGGACTTCCCGATCCGGATCGTCGAGCAGGATGGCGATCCGATCGGCCAGCGGCACCGCGACCGCGCGCAGCGCGGAAGCCAGATCGGCAGAAGGCTGAGCTTCGGTTTGGGGCTCGAGCGCGCCCAGTCCAGGACCATCCTGGCGGCTGTCGAGCGCAGCCAAGGCGTCTCGGCGCAGCGCGCCACCGCCGGTCAACGCTTCGCTCAAGATATCCACCAGCGCGCGGGTATGGGCGCGCCAGAGCGGGGCTAAATCTCCGCGGGCGGGAAACTCGGCGAGGCCCGCCAACAGGTCGGTCGGATCGAGCCCCTCGCCGACGAACCTGGCTTCGTCGGGAAGCGGTTCGGCTGCCAGCCAGACGCCGAGCGCAGCGAGCGGTCCCTCGGCGTCGGGCAGCGCGAATTTGCGGGGCAACAGCGCACGGGCCAGCAGCGCCGGCAGCGCGCGCGGCTCGCCGGTCCTCGCCAGCGCCAAGGCGACCGCACGCGACAGCTCCGCGTCGCCGGCGTCCAGCAGATCGAGCAAGGCCGGGGTGGCCGCCGTTCGGCCCGGCTGACCCAGCGCGAAGGCCGCCGCGCGCCGAACGATCGGCGGACGCGCCGGATCGACCGCGAGGCGAACCAGCCACGCCACCGTCGGACCGTCGGACGCCCGACGACCGAGACCCAGGCAGGCCGCCGCCTGAATCTCGGGTACCCGCTCCGTGAGCGCCCGCTTCAGGATCGCGGACGCGCGCGGGTCCGCGATCCTGAAGCGGGCGCTCACGGAGCGGGTACCCGAGATTCAGGCGGCGGCCTGCCTGGGTCTCGGTCG
>DASRLC010000307.1:0-10941 GCA_035648655.1 Polyangia bacterium | reverse complement strand
CGCTCCGGGAGCTCGATCTGGCCGCCACCGAGGTGGCCACCACCGGCGGCGCCGGCCTGACCAGCGCCGAGCTGGGCGATCTCTACCTGTTCCGCGCCATGGCCACCGCGCACGCCGACTGGAACGCGCAGGTCGCCGCGCCGCCCACACCCGAGCGGACCCACGCCTACGCCGACTATCTGCGCGCCGCGACCATGACGCCGGATCGCATCCTCAACCCGCACGATCTGCCGCCCCAGGTGGTGGCCGACTTCCAACGCGCGCTGGACGAGATCCGCCACCGGCCGCGCGGCACGCTGATTGTCGAGGGCTCGGCCGACGCGCAGATCTCGCTCGACGGCGGGCCCCTGATGTCACTCAAGGGCGGGATTACGGTGCGCGATCTGGCCTACGGCGAGCACTTGATCCGCGCCGAGGAGATCGGCTTCGCGCCCTGGGGCGCGCTGATCCCGCTCAATCAGCCGTCGTTCGATCTCGCGCTGCCGGCGCGTAGGGCGCTGGTGCTCGACGACGCAACCGCGGCCGCGCACGCGCGCCGCATGGGAGCCCACTTCGCGCTGGTGGCGCAACCCAAAGGTGGACCGGGCACGGCGATCGAAGTCCGGCTGGTCGACGCGGCGACCGGCACGCTGCGCGACGCCGCGCTCATCCCCAGCAGCCCTGAGGGCGGGCAGCTCGACGCGGCGGTCATGCGGCTCGACGAAGAGGCCCGGCGCGTCGCCCTCGAGGAACAGTCGGCGACCGGCGCGCGTGGCGCTCGGGCGGCAACGGGCGCGGCGCCGGTTCCGGCCGCTCCCGCGCCCGTCGCGCTGGCTCCGCTCCAACTCCTGAGCCAGCCGCCGGCCAAGGCCCGCTTCCGCGACGATCCCCCGGCTTGGGCCCGCGATCACTGGCCGCTGCTGACCGCCATCGGCGCGGTGGCGTTGACCGCCATCGTGCTGGGTGCGACGGTCTCCGGCGATCGCTGACCGGCTGCCGGGCGGCAGTTATTCGTCGGCGATCTCGATCTTGACGTTCCAGAGCTTCGAGAGCCAGTCGAGCAGGCTGGCCTCGGCGCCATCGATCGCGCCTTCGTCCGCCCCTTCGAGGACCGTCCCAAAGATCAGCTCACGCGCCTCCTGCCGGCCGATGCCGGCCAGGAACTTGCGGAAGCTCGGCTCGTCGGCGAAGCCCTTCTCGAACGAGTCGAGCGCCGCTTCGTAGCCCTCTTCCCCAAATGCGTCGACCAGCTCCTCGACGTGCTCGATCTCGTCTTCGGCCACCTCGCCGTCCGACATGACGACCAGCTTCATGAGACCGACCAGCGCGGTTCGCTCGTCGGCGTTCAGATCCTCAAGCTCCATGCCGTTCAATTACCCCGGCGCGGGCCGCGCGCCAAGCGCCTTCGTCGGGTCGCCGCAATGGCCACCGGCTGGTCCGAAGGTAGAAACCGTCCAGGTTTCCGGAGGTTGAGGTAGATGGCGGGCGGAACTCTTTTCGTGATCAATCTCACCGTCGAACGACATAGATGTCGTCGGCACCCCGTCGTGCCGATCTCGGAGGTCAGCAGAATGCGTCAGCCCCGCCCCGACCGTTTTGGATTCCGATCCTCGGCCATCGCGGCCGCCGCCGGCCTCTTTGCCTGTCTAGCGGCCGCTGGTTGTCAGAGCGGCTCTTCGGAGGGCGACGGTGGCGTGCCCGCCGGGACCGCTGGCACCACTGGAGCCGGGGCCGCAGGGACCAATGGCGCGGCCGGCAAAGGCGGCGGCGGTGGATCGACCGGCGCCGCCGGGACCGACGGCACCGCCGGGACCAACGGCACCGCCGGGACCAACGGCGCGGCGGGGACCAACGGCGCGGCGGGGACCAACGGCGCGGCTGGAACCAACGGCGCGGCCGGCAAGGGCGGCAATGGTGGAACGGCCGGCGTCGCCGGGACCAACGGCGCGGCCGGACGAGGTGGTGATAGCGGCAGCGGTGGATCGACCGGCGCGGCCGGCACCGGCGCGGCGGGCACCACGGGAGCCGGCGGCGCGAGCTGCACCACCCCGCCGGCGGCCAGTGCGCTGCTCGGATGGGCGTCGGTCTCGGGGATGGGCGTCACCACCACCACCGGCGGCGGGAGCGCCACGCCGCAGACCGTGACGTCGGAGTCCGCGCTGGCCTCTGCCGTCGGCGGCACCGGCGCCGCGGTCATCTATGTCAAAGGCGTGCTCGGCAGCGGGAAGATCAAGGTCGGCTCGAACAAGACCATCGTCGGCCTGTGCGGCGCCGAGATCCACGGCAACCTGACGCTGGGCGGATCGTCGAACGTCATCATCCGCAACGTCAAGATCGTCGGCTATGGCGGGGGGAACTGCGCGCTCGATCCCGATTACGATTCGTCGGTGGGCTGCTCGTCGGGCAACGACGCCGTGACCGTCAACGCCGCTTCGCACCACATCTGGTTCGATCACTGCGACATCTCGGACGGGACCGACGGCAACCTGGACATCACCAACGGGTCGGACTTCGTGACCGTGTCGTGGACCAAATTCCACTACACGCCCCGCACCGACAATAATGGCAACGATTCGACCGGGGCCGAGGGGCACCGTTTCTCGAACCTCATCGGCGCCGCCGACGGCTTGGCGATCGACGTCGGGCATCTGAACGTCACCTGGCACCACGATTGGTGGGCCGACAACGTCAACCAACGAATGCCGCGCTCGCGCGCGGGAAAGATCCACCTCTTCAACAACCTGTTCACGGCCGCCGGCGACAGCTACTGCACCAACGCCGGCGACGGCACCCACCTGCTGGTCGAGAGCAACGTCTACAACGGCGTCAAGGCGCCGCTGCAGCCCGATTCCGACGGCGACATGCTGGCCAAGAACAACGTCTTCACCAACACCAGCGGCACGACCACCGCCAACGGCACGGGTTTCTCGCCGACCTATTCCTATACCGCCGATGCGGCCTCGGCGTCCTGAGCGAGGTCGAGTCGGGCGCCGGCCCGAAGTAGTCACGGCGGGAGGCCGCCGACCACGATAGAGGGCCAGCGGGCTCGACGTCGGGCCGCAACATGCCTTGCCGGGAATATAAACATCGGGCTATATATCGGCCGTGGAATCGTCGTTTGCCATCGTCGCGGAGCCCAACCGGCGCGCCATCTTGAGCCTGCTGCTCTCGTCCGAGCGCTCCGTGGGCGAGATTGAGCGCCAGCTTCGATTGTCGCAGCCGTCCGTCTCCAAACACCTGCGGGTGCTGCGAGAGGCTGGATTCGTGAACCAACGAATTGAAGCGCAGCGTCGCCTGTATCGATTGAGACCGGAGCCGCTCATGGAGCTCGACGCCTGGCTGCTTCCCTTTCGGCGCTTCTGGTCGAAGCACGTCGATGCCCTCGAGCAACACCTGGACAAGATGGAGAAGGTGCCTTCGAAGGTGCCGTTTGTGAAAGGCAAGAAAGGAAACGAAAAGAGATGACCAGCCGTGAGCAATACATGCCGGGCGCCGCGGCCGGCGTCGAGGTCCGCAAAGATGGAGAGAAGTGGACGCTGGTTCTGGTCCGCGACCTACCCCACCCGCCCACGAAGGTTTGGGAGGCGCTCACGGAGCCCGAGCATCTCCGCCAGTGGGCCCCGTTCGATTCTGACCGGAACCTCGGCGCGGTTGGCACTGCCAAGCTCTCGACGGTGGGGGCACCGACGCCGCTCGTCTCCCAGACCCAGGTGAAGCGGGCCGACGCGCCCAAGCTGCTCGAATTCAACTGGGGGGGACAAGACATCCGCTGGGAGTTGGAGTCCCTGGGAGACGGCGGCACCCGGCTCACGCTTTGGCACAATATCGACCGTCGATTCGTCTCGATGGGCGCTGCAGGCTGGCACATCTGTTTCGACGTGCTGGATCGACTTCTCGCCGGTCGGCCCATCGAACGGATGGTCGGCCCCGAGACCATGAAGCTCGGCGGCTGGCAGCGATTGAACGCCGAGTACGCCAAGCAGTTCGGCGTCGAGCCCCCCAGTTGGCCCACCCGGCCGGCGACCTGAACATGCCGCGCTCCAAAAGAACCGTCATCGCCTTCTGGATCGTGACCGCGCTCTTCTGCCTGCAGATAGGCTTCACCGCCTACGCGGAATTGCGCTTGCCACAGGTGGCAGCGGCGTTCACCCACCTCGGCTTCCCCGCCTACTTCCGGATCGAGCTGTCGTGGGCCAAGCTCCTCGGCGTGGTGCTGCTGCTGGCGCCGGTGCCGGCGCGACTCAAGGAGTGGGCCTACGCCGGCTTCGCCATCGACCTCGGCTCTGCCCTCATCGCCCACCTCTCGGTGGGCGATGGCCCAGAAGCCTGGGGCTGGGCGGCGGCCACCGGCGTGCTCTGGGCGCTCTCGTACTTCTTCTGGCGCCGCCTGCAGGCCACGCCGGCAAGCGCCCGAACGCCGCCCGGGGTCTAACGTTTCTTCGCAGCCGGTTTCTTGGCCGGCTTCGTAGCCGGTTTCTTGGCCGGTTTCTTGGCCGGCTTCTTGGGCGGTTTCTTGGCCCGCAGGCCATTGTCGGCCACCGCGGCCTTCACGAGCGCCTTGAACGCGCCGGCGTCGATCTTCACCCCTTCCGGGATGTCGATCGCGCGGCGGGTGTTTCCGTCGAGGCTAGAGTTGAAGAGACCGGCCGGATCTTTCAGAGACGCGCCCTTGGCGAAGGTGAGCTTCACAACCTTCTGGTAGGACTCGCCCGTGCAGATGATCCCACCGTGGGACCAAACCGGAGTGCCCATCCACTTCCACTCCTCGACGACGTCGGGCTCTGCCTCCTTGATGAGCTTGCGCATTCTGCTCAGGGTTTCCCCGCGCCAATCCCCGAGCTCGGCGATCCTTTTCGAGATGAGCTCCGATGCCGACTCGCCTGGGCTCGCATCCGACTTTTTCATGTTCTCATTCTAAAACGGGAACCCCAAGGCGTCGCCTCGGAGCTCCCGTCGGGTGGGCGATCGACCGAGCGCTCAGTAGCGGTAATGGTCGGCCTTATAGGGGCCTTCCTTCGGAATGCCGAGGTAGCTCGCCTGGCGCTCGGTGAGCACCTCGAGCTCGACGCCCAGCTTGGCGAGGTGCAGGCGCGCCACCTTCTCGTCGAGCTTCTTCGGCAGCACGTAAACGCGCCCCGGCTCATAGCCGGGGATGCCACTGAGGGTTGGCTTGCCCTGCGAAGCCAGCCAAAGATCGATCTGCGCGATGGTCTGATTGGTGAACGAGTTGCTCATCACGAAGCTCGGGTGGCCGGTGGCGCAGCCGAGGTTCACCAGACGCCCTTCGGCCAGCACGATGATGGACTTGCCGTCCGGCCAGATCACCTCGTGCACCTGGGGCTTCACCTCCACCCACTTGTGCTTCTTGATCTTGGAGATCTCGATCTCCGAATCGAAGTGACCGATGTTGCAAACGATCGCGCGGTGCTTCATGGCGTTCATGTGCTCTTCGGTGATCACGAACTCGTTGCCGGTGGTGGTGACGAAGATGTCACCGCGCGGCGCGGCCTTGGCCATGGTGGTGACCTCGTAACCCTCCATGGCCGCCTGCAGCGCGCAGATCGGATCGATCTCGGTGATGAGCACGCGCGCGCCTTGGCCCTTCATGGCTTGGGCGCAGCCCTTGCCGACGTCGCCGTAGCCCGCGATGACCACGACCTTGCCCGACAGCATCACGTCCGTCGCGCGCATGATGCCGTCCGGCAGCGAGTGACGACAGCCGTAGAGGTTGTCGAACTTGGACTTGGTGACCGAGTCGTTCACGTTGATGCAGGGGAAGAGAAGCTCACCCTTCTGCGCCATCTGATAGAGGCGGTGAACGCCGGTGGTGGTCTCTTCGGAGACGCCCTTGATGTTCTTGGCGGCCTGCGCGAAGAAACCGGGGCGCTCTTTGATGGCGCGCTTGACCAGGGCGTACAGAACGCGGCCTTCTTCGTGGCCCGGGTCCTGGTCGAGAAACGAGGCGTCCTTCTCGGCCTTCACCCCGAGGTGAACCAGCAGCGTGAGATCGCCGCCGTCATCGAGGATCAGGTTGGGGGTACCGCCGTCGGCCCACTGCAGCACGCGCCAGGAGTAGTCCCAATACTCTTCCAGGTTCTCGCCCTTGACGGCGAACACCGGCACGCCGCGATCGGCGATGGCGGAGGCGGCGTGATCTTGGGTGCTGAAAATGTTGCAGGAGCACCAGCGGATGTCGGCGCCCAGCGCCTCGAGCGTCTCGATCAAGACCGCCGTCTGGATGGTCATGTGCAGCGAGCCGGCGATGCGCGCCCCCTCGAGTGGCTGGCTCTTCGCGAACTCCGCGCGCGTCGCCATGAGACCAGGCATCTCGGTCTCGGCGAGATCGATCTCTTTTCGACCGAAGCCGGCGAGCGAGAGGTCGCGAACCACGTAGTCGGGTTTGCCGTTCACGACGGGGGCCTTCTTGAAAGTGCTGATCTCGGACATGGACTGTTCTCCTCAACGGGCTCGCGAAGCTTTGGGATTCTCGGAGTTGCGCACTGGTATCCTTGTATCTGAATTCAAGGATACCAGTGCGCCCGCGACTTTGACAGCAGGAAAATCGCCTGTCAAGCCGAGCGCCGCCACAACATTAGACAGCCGGCACATCTCCGGGCGGCGCCTGATCTGGTCCGGCACGTCCTCGCTCGCGTCGGCGAATGAAGAGCCCTACTCCCAGGCGTCGTAGGCATCGATGGGTGTCACCGTGTGATTTCTGGCCATACGTCGAGGCCGATTTTCCGCGGGGTTACGCGACCGGTGTCCGCACATTTCGATGCTGCGATCTGGCCAGGTGACCACCAAATCGATACGGGGTCGATACGCTTTTCGATACGCCGCGGTCCCGCCTTACGCGAAGCGCTCCGCACGGGTGGGCGCGACATCCGAAATCCTAGCGCTCAGGCGGCTCGTAGCGGCGCCAGATCGGCCGGCTCGACCTCGTGGACATGCAGATCGTGGAGGAGAGCGTTAAGGGCGTCGAGGTCGACGAGGCCGGGGGCCGTGATCTCCACACCGAAGGGCTCGCCATCGGCCGTGAAGTCGACCACCAAGCCTTGCGGTCGTGCGTCGCTCCGGGCCGCCTTCGCCCCACTCGCCCGCGGCAGATGGAGATACGCGGCGAGGGGCTTGCCCTTCCGAAACGTAACCTCAAGGTACGGACGCTTCATCACTTCAAAGCCATTCTAGCTCGGGCGATACGCGGTGACCACGACCAAGAGCCTGTCGTCGGGATCGGGCTCGACGATGATGTGCCAGCGGCGCCCCCGAAGCAGAGCTTCGATCACGAATCTGCCGGCCACCATGTCGGGCGCGAAGGCCGTTGCTCCCTCCAACATTTCTCGCACGTCGATCTCAGTAAAGTCGCGTTCTTCCATCCGTTGTTCGAGATGGGGCGTCATCTCCAGCTCCCAGTCCCACCAGCTGGGCCAAGATGATTTTGACTTGCTCCTCCTCGTCATGAACCACCGCACGATAGAGTCCGCCGGAAGCGCGGGCAAGTCTTCAAACAGGCGTCCAAGGCCGACGTGCCGAACCCGCGTATGGGCGCCGACACCACGAGCTGCGCATCGGCGATCGCGGCCTTGAGCCGTTCCGCGAAGCACTGTCGCCGCCCAATCACCTGGCTCGGGGGTCCGGCTTGACGCGTGCTCGGGCTTGGGAAAAGATCACCGTCGTGGGCTACGTCGTGAAACGCCGAGGACGAACAGCGTGGCGGCTGAATGCGAACCTTCCAGGAGGAATAGCCCTCCTCGGCTTGGGATGTCTGGCAACGAGTTCCGCGGAGCCCGTCGACATGGCCCAGGTCGTGAAGATCCTCGATTTCACCGTCATGCCGTCTGTTCAGGGCACTCGGGTCGAGCTTGCGTTCAGGATAAAAAACGAGGAAGGGGAATGGCGACCGGTCTCAAAAGGCGTCGTGAATGTCTTCGTTGGGGACACCGAGTGGCGCCAACTCTCAATCACTGATGGGCAGATCGCGATCAACTTTGCCCAAGCTGGTCTTGATCTGCTTCCGTCGCAGACACGACCGCTGGGCGTCAATATTGGCTGGGGGATTCGCCACGTGGATCTCACGGCACAGGAATACGACTCGATCAGATCGCTTGTCCTTCTGGATTCCAGTTCTGTCGCGGCTCGTGAGACTGCCGATCGGCGCGCTCCTTGTGATGACGCGGTCAAAGAAGCCCGCTCATCTTCGTCCCCACAGCCATCCGTTGACCAAATAGAAGGCATTCGCGAGTCATGGGGACACGCCGCAAGCGTCTGTAGGCGGTTGGATTCCTGGAATACAGAGCTTCAACGGGAGGGTGAATCAGCTATCGCCAAGGCAGTTGACGAAAAACAGCGACTTGACTGCGCTGCTGCGCTCGACACCGTGGGCGCCTCCCTGGCCGGCGACCGCCTCATCCCAGCTCGAACGGAGCTTGGGCGGGCTGCGCCGTTGTGCGAGACCCCAGACGAGCAAGCAGGACTGCAAGAGGTATCGGATCAGGTCGCGGCACGCGAACAAGCGCAGGCAGTGAAAGGAAAGGAACATGAACACGCGGAAAGAGCCGACGCAGAGAAACAAGCGGCAATCTGGCGCCGGAGAGACGAAAAGCTCGGTCTGCGTGTCAACTGCAAATCTGAATCGGCGTATCTCCCGCCTCTGCTATTAGCGTTGAGAACCGGCATTCTCAAGGAGACGGAAGTAAAGAACTGCCGCGTGCATATAGGTGTGGCTACCGTCATGAACTCTACGCAAGACGGATGGACCGTGGTCACGACCGACGGCGGCCAGTCGCTGGCAGCGCTCGCTGGCGAGTATCAGACCGGTGCCATCCTGACTGAGGGGGATTTCCGTTTTGTGGGCCTTCAGAAGTTCGTAACGACCAACCGAACGAGGATCCTCATTCCGGCATTGTCACCACTCAAGGAATAGGCAGAGCGCGCTATCGACAAGATCACAATGCGTGTTAAAGACAATGCCGTTCGGTTAAGGACAGAACTCCAAAGAAATGGATCACTTGGCGATCGGGTGGCATCTTCCTCCGAGACCTGACGCGGCAGCATCTCCGTCGAGAACCCGAATATTCGCCGGTAGCCGACAGATGCGCCATCATTGCCTGAGAAGGTTATCCACAGGAAAAACGGATCAATCTCGATCGTTTACACATTAACCGATTGGCATTGCGGCTAACGGCGCGTTGCAGCGGACGGCGCTTGCGCGCCGCCGCTGAACGTGTGATCGTTTTAGACGCACGCGAGGACAGCGCCGCCGATGAATACGTGGCTGTACCACATCAACCCTCACAGCCCAGAGGGCTGGAGCTACGGCTGGAGCGTTGAGCGCCCTTCAACCCTTCTCACCAGTCGCGACAAAAAGTGGCCTGCGGGCCAGATGTTTCGGAAGGTAGCCGTAGGCGATATGATCTGTGTCTATATGAAGAACATCCCACCTAATCCGGATGGGGTGTATGTCATCGGCCGAGTGACGGTCGTGGACACCGTGCGTAAGACATTCTTGTGGACGATCGACAAGAAACGTTCCGCACGCACTCTTGTCGTTCCGGTCCCAAAACACACCGTCCGAAAGTTCTTCGGCCGCGGCTACGGAAGCGCCATGCAATGCCTAAAGCCAGCGCGGGTACGCAGCTGGTTGCGTTTGCTTGGGAAGGGAGAGCTGTTCGAAGGGATACCCATGGTCAAGGCGAAGAGTGTGCCCGTCGCATTGTCACCGACATTCGACCCCCTCGTGAGTCGACAACATGGCCTCTGTGGAGAGTTACACGTCGTTGGGATCCTGGCGAAGCGTTACCCGAAAACGCAGGGCTTCAGGGTCATCCACGTCGCAAAACACGATCCAGCCTCGGACCACGATATCGCAGTCCACAAGCATGGGCACCCCGCGCGCCTGATCGAGGTCAAATGCCGGGTTGGAGTTCCGGGAGATCCGGTCATAATGTCGGAGCGCGAGCTCGCCTGCCGGCGCGAGAATCGGCCCAATCACAGCATCTTCATCGTTTATCTCGACAGAAAGGGATCAATACGCAGCGTTGTGACGATCGACTCCCGTGATTCGTTCGCCCTGATGCCACGACAACACTGGCTCACTCCGGGTATTCAATGAAGCAGGGCGGGGTCTAACTCGGCGTTGCAACGGACGGCGCTTCGGCCGCCGCTGAACGCCAAGATATTCGACGGACTGGCAAAACCAATGAACGAGTACGTTCAATATCACAAGCCAGAGTACGCTGAGTTTCCGACGGAAAGAGCGGGGGTGTTCTCCATCTACTCCCGCAAGACGCCCCGCGGTATCCGAGGATCGCGGATCTGGCTGGTGGTACGGAAGCGCGACACACGCGAGTACTACCTCGTCTATTGGTTCATCGCCGACACGATCGTGCTAGGGAAGGCTGGTAAGCCCAACGGCATCGAGGGGAAGTCAGGTGCCTGGCTGCGACCTAGAGTCAGAATCGACCAGATGGAATGGTTTCTCGACTTTCGGAAGTACATGGGAAACTTTGGCCTCGGGCTTCAAAAGATCGTTGATCCAACCCTCACGGCGGCCCTGCGAGCTGCGGTCGATGTGGAACGTTTAGCTCGCGGGCATGGCCTTCGCTTTTCGGAAGAGGCCGAGGAACTGCACGGTTTGGAAGGCCAATTACGCGCACGTATGGTCGCTCACCGCCAGCGCGAGAGCAGTCTTCGTGAGGCCAAGATCGCTGCCGAACTCAAGCGCGGGACGGGCCGTTTGACGTGTGAAGTTCCTGCCTGCCGCTTTGATTTCGAAGGAACGTATGGTCCACTCGGGTCCGGCTACGCCCACGTTCACCATCTTCGCCCGCTGTCCACTTATCGTCGATTTCGCACGCCCGGTGTGAAGCCGGTCGAGATGGCCCGGGGCGGCGGCGTGATGACGTCGAATGGTGGAAATGGAGGCGCCAATCGGCGGGGCACACGGTGTTTCTCCACACGCGG
>DASRLC010000306.1:0-6917 GCA_035648655.1 Polyangia bacterium | reverse complement strand
CCTTTGGCCCCGCCGTCGGTGTTATTCGCCGGAACGCAAAGGTCGGTCGCCGTGTCGCACTTGAAGTTGTCGGGGCACGCCTTGGCGCCCTTGGTCAGGTCGCACTTCAAATCGGGGCCGATCTTCGGCCGGAAGCAGCCGGCGTTGGTCAGCGCCAGGACAATCCCGAACATTGCGGCCCGCACGGCCAGCACACGCGCGGAGGACAAGGCTAGAACCTCAATCCCATGCCGCCACCGACCAGACCGGGGCCGAGCCACGGCGTGACGCTCAGACTGACGGTCTCGACGGGCGCGGCGTCGGGCTGCTCCGCGGCGCCACTCCCCGAGGAGCCGTTGGTGATGAGGACGATCGCGCCCGTGACGGCCACCGCGGTTCCCGCGATCCCGCACACGATCGCCACCAGGTTGGCGGTCTTCCCCGACGATTCCGTCGACGGGTTGAAGACCTGCGGCATCGACGGGTTGGATGACTCTTGGGTCAGCTTGTCCCCGAAGTTCTTGGCGCGGATCCCCTCGACGACCGCCACCACGTCGGCGGCAACCCCCACTCCCACCATCGTCCAGCCGACGCCCCGGCGCGCCTTCGAAGGCGGCGTCGGCGGCACCACGACCACCACCGGACCGGCTACCACCTCCGGAGGCGGCGTCACCACCGGGAGCGGTGCCACCGCCACCGGTTTCGGCGCCGGCCTGATCGGGACCGGCGGAGGCGGCGTTACCGCGGCGGCCGCCTTGCGCCGATCCTCGATCAGCTTCTCCATGTTGACGATCTTCCGGTTCACGTCTTCCCGGTTGCGCGCCTCGGGCGAGCGCTGCAAATACCGCCGATAAAAGTGGATCGACTCCTGCGGCTGATCGTTTAGCCGATAGGCCTGCCCGATGTTGTAGAGCATGACCGGATCGCCGTCGATCTCGTAGACCTTCTGGTACTCGTCGATCGCCTCTTGGTATTTATTGAGGTCGTAGGCGCGCGTGGCGCGCTCGTAATGTACCCGGACGTCCTGTTTTTGCTGCGACGATAACTGCATCGCAAATGCCGGCCGCGCGAACGCCGCCAGCGTGAGCAGCGGCACTGCGATCGCTGTCACCAAACCAAACGCGCCGCGCGCGAACCCAGAGGGTCGCGTCGGGAAAACGCGAAATGGCCGCGTCATGGGAGTCAAGTGACCTTTATTAATGGGAACCGAGACATAGGACCAGCTCCCATCACGCACAATACCCTACCTCGGCCCCGTTGAAAAGAAAGACCCGGTCGCCGCTGGATTTTGATGTACCTTCCGCCACACCCGCCCTGACCTGGAGGATCGATGCGCTCCCATCCCCTGCCGCGTAGCATTACGATTTTCGGAGGCGCGGCGCTGGCCGCCCTGCTGGTTCTGCCGTCCTGCAAGACCGAACCGCCGGCCGCGCCGACCACCTGTTGCGATCAACCCAAGATCCCGCCCGGCATCGCGGCCTTCACCGTGGTGCGCGACGAGGTGAGCGGGCCCTCGGATGGTCAAGATGTGAAGCTTCACGTGGCGTTGAAGCAGAAAACGAAGCGTGACGACATCTATTCCGCGCTGCAGTTCCTCTATCGGTACGCGATGACCCGCAACACCTTCGAGCCGGTCACCTTCCTGGGCGCGTTTTACAACACCGAGGGCGATGCCCAAAACGGCGCCAATCCGGTCGCCAAGATCTGGCGCGACCGGGGCGACAAGGGCCCCAAGTGCGAGAACGCCATCGCGCTGCAGTTCCCCGAGGAGGCCCAGAAGGCCTTCGCGACCAGCTTGAACCGCGGCGAGGAGGAGGATCTCAGCGATACCTGCCACCTATCGGAGAAGAAGAAGGTCGTCCACGTCGACGACAAGTTCACCCACAAGCCGACCATCAAGGTGGACGACGCCACGAAGTCGGTCGAGGTGAGCTACCCGTACCTCGAGAGCGGCAAGGACGAGTACAGCAAGACGCTGACGTTCAACAACGCCATGACCTACTGGGCGGAGTTCCTGACCACGATGTTCCAGAAAGCGCCGGAGCTGAAGCAGATCACCTACAGCGGGATCCTCAACGATCAGCCGGTCATCAAGATCACCGTCACCCGGCAGGAGTTCGACCAGCACCTGTCGAACGTGCAGGAAACCATCGCCTCCTACGCGGCGATCACCTTTGCCAAGCTCGGGCTGCACAAGACCGACGACAAGGGAGCCATGAAGGATCAGGAGCAGCAGAAGACCAAGACCTACAAGGCGGCGCTGTCGTCGTTGCCCAAGGATCGCGTCTTCATCTCGCCCAAGCTCAAGTAGCCCTTGGTGGCGTCCGTGGGGGCGTGATAATTCTGGTTTTTTCCAAGGGAGCTTTTGGTGATGAAGAGCGCGGAGCGCGGTGGCCTGGGTCGTCTCGCCTGGTGCGGGACGGTGGCGGTGGTGCTCGCCGTCTTGGGCGTCGTGGCAGCGGGCTGTGGGTCGTCGAAGGCGCCGCCGACGCCCGAGTGCGTTCTGAACAGCGACTGCCTGAAATTCCAGCCGCCGGGCCTGGTCTGCGCGCTCGGCTTCTGCGTCAAGCCCTGTAACATTTCGAGCGACTGCCCGAACAACGAGCGCTGCGTGATCGTGGGCGGCGGGGCGGACGCCGGCGCGGATTCTGACGCCGGCGGGACCGCCGGGACCGCCGGCTCGGCCGGCACCAAGGACGGCGGGACGGCCGTGGCCACGGTCCTCGGCACCGCCTGTCAGGCGCCCGAGACGGTGCTCTGCCACTACACCAGCGATTGCAAGGCCCCGCTGGTGTGCGGGGCCGATCAGGAGTGCCGCAACCAGTGCCAGTCGGACATCGACTGCGCCGGGTACAACAACCCCTCCGACCCGCAGGTCTGCACGGTCATGACCCACCTGTGCGCCGATCCCTTGGTCGACAAGGACTACGATCCCGCGACCAAGGACTTCCGGACCCTGGACGCCGGCGCCTCGGGTGGCGGCGGCAACGGTGGGAATGGTGGGAATGGCGGCGGTAACGGGGGCCATGGCGGCGCAACCGCGACCTGCGCCGCGGGCCTGGCGGGCTTCCATCCGTCGAATCTCCCCGCCTCGCTGACCATCCCGACCGGCCTTCCCACCATCATCCAATCGGCCGACGCTAAGTTCGACACCGACATGTTGACGTTCGACTCGGCGATCGGACCCGATGGCGGCGCCCCGGTCGCGATGAAGGTCACCCTCAGCGACGGCCGAGAGGCGGCGGCCCTCTTCTTCCAGAGCTACACGCTCTCGACCGGCGCCACCTTGACCGTGACCGGCGAGCCGCCGCTCATCATCGTAGCCAACGGAACGATGGACATTCAGGGGACCATCACCACCGCCCAGAGCCCAACCGACCAGTGGTACGGCGGAGGCGCGCCGGGGCCGGCCACGCCCGGTCGCAGCGGGCAGTGTGGTCTCAATAGCTGCATGGGTGGCGGCCAACCCGGCAGCACCACGCGGGGGCTCGAGATGGGCTCTGGCGGCGGCGCTTTCTGCGGGCTCGGCGGCGCGGGCTCGACCCTCAGTCCCGACGGCGGGACCCCGGCGGCCGGCGGGATGGCCTACGGCGTGCCGGAGCTGGTACCGCTCGTCGGCGGGGCCAGCGGCGGCAGCGCGATCTCGGCGGTCAACCAGATGAACCACGGGGGCGGCGCCATCGAGCTGGTGGCCGGCACGTCGATGACCATCGATTCGAATGCGGTCATCGACATGGGCGGCGGCGCCGATATGGAGGCCTACGCCGTCGGCGGCGGCAGCGGAGGCGGAATATTGATCGAGGCACCGACCGTGAACTTGAGGGGCGCTCTCGTCGCCGCCGGCGCCAGTGGAAGCTCGTACGAGTCCGCCGGCCAGAACGGTGGCCCCAGCACGATGGGAGCCCCAGGCGGTGCGACGTACGGCGGGATCGGCAGCAGCGCCACATCAATCAACGGCGGGGCCGGAACCGCGGCGTCGCCGGGCGATTTTGGCGGCGGCGGAGGCGGCGCGGGTCGGATCCGCATCAATACAGGTTGTGGGGGCACGCTCAACATCAACAGCTCCGCGCTGCTCACGCCGGGGACGACCACCCCCTGCTACACCGTCGGCGCGTTGAACTGAGCCCCGTGTCCGCGCGCAGCGACGTTCGACGTTGGGGCACGGCGGTCGCCTTGCTGGGCGCGCTGTCCATGGGTCGGGGGGTCCACGCCGAGCCGAGCGCCGCGACGGCGTCGGCCAAGCCGCCGAACGCCGCCACCAAAACCGACGCGCGCCAGCGTTTCGACCAGGGCGTGCAGTTATTCGAGAAGGGGGAGAACGCCGCGGCGCTGGCCGAATTCAAGCGCGCCTACGATCTCATCCCCAACCTGCTGGTGCTCTACAACATCGGGCTGGTTTGCGCCGCGATGGAGCGCCCAGTCGAGGCGGTCGACGCGCTCGACAAGGTGCTCGACGGTGCGACCGGCGCGATCGGGTTGACGTCGGCCCAGGTTGCGAAGGCGCGTCAGGTGCGGGCCGATCAGGCGGCGCGCATCGCCGAGGTCATGGTGGTGACGGACAAGCCGGCCGTCATCGAGGTCGATGGCGTAGATGCCGGCCGCACGCCGCTCGAGCGGCCCTTGCGCCTCGCCAGCGGCGCGCACGTGCTGTCGGCGCTGGCGCCGGGCTGTCTGCCCACGCGTCGTGAGCTGACGTTGGCGGGTCGGACCAGTCAGACGCTGAACCTCGTGTTGCTGCCAACCGAGAGCAGCAATGCGCACCTGACCCTGACCGTTCCGCTTCCGGGCGCCGAAGTGTTCGTCAACGGGCAGCGCGTGGGGCTGACGCCGCTGCCGGCCAGCGTGGCCGTCGCGCCGGGCGCCGTCGCGATCGAGGTGCGGCGTCCCGGCTATCGGGTGGCCCAGCGGACCATCCAGGTGGATGAAGGATCGAACGGCTCGTTGAGGTTCGATCTGGAAGAGGATCCCGCGACCCCCGCCGCCCTCAAGGGACGCCTGGTCGTCACGCCCAGCGAGCCGGGCGCGATCGTGAGCGTCGACGGCGTGCTGCGTCCCGAGGCGATCCAGGGTCTAGAGCTGCCGGCCGGCCCGCACCAGCTTCAGGTCGAGCGGGCCGGATATTTGCCGTTCGAGCGGCAGGTCGAGGTCGGCGCCGGCGCCGCCACTTCGCTGGTGGCCCCGCTGGTCGCCACGGCCGAGACACGGGCCGCCTCCGAAGAAGGCCTGCACGTGCGACACGTCTGGGGCGCGTCGCTCATCGCCGCCGGGATCGCCATCGTTGGCGGATCAGCGATCTACGCCTACGCGACGCGGAATGATCTGTCGGGCGCCGAGGCCACGTTGAACGCGCAGCTCAAACAAGAGGCCAGCCAAGACCCGACGGTGAAGTGCAGCCTGAAGAACGTCGACTACGCCGCACTCAATTGCCCCGCCATCAAGAGCTACGATCAAAACGCGGTCGACTCGGCCAAGCTCAAACGCGATCTGGCGTACGGCGGGATCGGCCTCGGTGTGGTGGTGGCCGGCGTCGGGACGTATCTGCTCGCCACCGGCCGCGGCGATCTGAACGCCGACACCAGCGGCACGCAGGTGGGCTTCTGGAGCGACGGCCAATCGGGCGGCCTGATCTTTAGCGGCGGCTTCTGAACCGACACGCTCGGCTACCGGACCGAAACTTCGACAGCGCCGGACCAACTACTGAAACGGGTTGTCGCGGGCCAGGCCGGTTTCGGAGGCCCGGGTGCGGACCGGTCGCGGCGCTGGCTCCTCGCCCGATCGTTCGGGCTTGAGGGTGGTGCGCCGCTGCTTCTTGCCGGCCGGCGCTATTTCAGCCGTTGCCGCGCTCTCGTGCCCTGCGGCGGTGGGAGCGCCCGGTGGCGCTACGCTCGGGGTTGGTGCGACCGGGACGGGTTTGGGCGGCGGCGCGACCGCGGCCGGCGCGACCGGCGGGCTCCCACCTCCCGCCATTTGCACCGCGGCCGGCTGGGGACCATGGCGCATCGCGAGCCAACCGATCCCGATCGCGAGCAGCGCGACCAAGCCCACTGCCGCGCCGATCACCGCGCGGCTCGGTCGCGCGGACGGGGGAGCCGGACGCGGAATCTCGGCCGCCGAGGCGCCCAGGGTGGTCGAGACGCCGATGGGTGGTGTGGACTGCGCCAGCGGCAGCGACGAGGTCTTGAAGATCGCTTCGAGCTCGCTGCCCAGCTCGCGCGCGCTTTGGGGCCGCTCGGCCGGGTCCTTGGCCAGGCAGCGCATGATGAGCTTGTCGAGCGCGGGCGGGATCGACGCGTACTGCGACGGCGGGTCGGGTTTGAGCGTGACCTGCTTGGTGAGGACCTCCATGAAGGTCTCGCCCTCGAACGGCAGCCTGCCCGCGTAGAAGCGATACAGGATCACGCCCATCGCGTAGATGTCGGTGCGGTGATCGACGGCGCGCCCGTGGCACTGCTCGGGCGACATGTAGTGCGGCGTGCCCATGACCGCGCCGGTCTGGGTCGACGACTGATCGGCGACCGCGGCCAGCTTGGCGATGCCGAAGTCGAGCAGCTTGACGAAGGGCCGCCCGCGGCGGGGCGTGACGATCCAGATGTTCTCCGGCTTCAGATCGCGGTGGACGATGCCCTCGGCGTGCGCGGCGTCGAGCGCGTCGCAGATCTGCGCCAGGAAGACCGGCGCCTCCTCGAGCGATAGCGTCCCTTTCTCGAAGCGCGCCCCCAGCGTCGCCCCCTCCAGGTACTCCATTACGAAGTAGTGCCGTCCGTCGCCGAGATGCCCGAACGAGAAGATGTCGATGATGTTGGGGTGGCGGATCCGGTTGACCGCCCGCGCCTCGTCGGTGAATCGCCGGACCAGCGCCGGATCGGCCGAGTACTGGGCATTCAGGATCTTGATCGCCACCCGCTTCTCGATCACCGGCTGGGTGGCCGAATACACGA
>DASRLC010000305.1:0-6160 GCA_035648655.1 Polyangia bacterium | reverse complement strand
AGAGATTCAAGCGCTTCCTGAAGTTGAATGGCGACCTCCAACGAGATCGCCCCATCCTGATCCTCATCGCGGCGCTGGCAATTTTTTGCCCTCCCACCAGCCCCTCCGAACGGTCACCTCGGCCTTATGTGAACGGCATTGTGCTTAAGCGGGCGCTGCGTTCGGTCCCGTCTCGGTACCCAAGCGCCACTTCGGGCCTGTGCGCGAAGGAGATGCAGCTCCTCCATCAGGTCCACTCGCACGCGCCCAACGTTGTCCGGGTGATTGGGAACGCGCTCGCGGCCGACTACGACGCCGCGGATGGGGGCACCGGCGGGCTCGATCAAGTCGGTGATTCGTGGCTTTTCTCGCGGATACTCAGACTCGGCGACTCGTCGCTGCGCGAACCCGCGCTAGAGATCACGGGGTCGCGGCTCCAGTACCGTGATACCTCCGCACGACTGACTCCCTTTGGCGAACGCATCCTCGACGGACGAGCGAACTTCTTGGAGAGGAACGGGATCGACGAGTGGGTGGCCGGAGTCCACCTCCAGTCGGAAGCCGGAAGAGTTTGGCTGGAACGAGAAGGAGACGTCATTCGCCGATGACGAGTGCCGGAGCGATCCAATAGCTCCACGTGCTCGGATCGCGGGCCGTCGCCGAATCTGGCGGCCGTCGCCAAAATGTCGCCGCCGCTACGCCGAATACCGTTCGATCTCGGCCCGAACCCGAGCGGGTAGTGATCGCTTCGTGCGGTTGTCGCGCTCATGGAATGGCGGCAAGGAACGATCCTCGCGTGCCGCCACCACATATTGCCGTTTGGTCACGCGCGAATCGTTGACCCAGTACCTGGGATAGCCTCTGTCGAGCTTCCCGCTGACACCCCAGGATCGCTCGATCCCGTGCAGCTTGCCGTCGATGAAGTGGGTTTCAGAGGAGAGCTGCCGCCCGAACAACCACCACTCGAACCCATGACGAAGGCCACGACGCAGTGTCCTGATCTCCGACGCGGAAACGCGCCCGTTGGCTCCTCGGTGCCGCCAGACGTCGAGCCCCGACCCGTTGCGGAGAACGTACCGACCGAGAAGTCGGCCGTCTTCGTCCGTCGCCAGAGGAGCTTCAACTGGTGAGGAGTCGAACAAAGCTCGGCGCATTCACTGGATCCTGGCGCATCACCGAGATGGAGCTGTGGGACAAGGATGCGATCGATCTGTTGGGGCCAGCCCATATCGAGTTCGACACCGATAGGTCGGGCGAGTTCGTGTTCATCGCTGTCCGAGGTTGGATGGATTGCACCTTCGGCGAGAAGGAGGGCCAGCCCCTTGTTGAATTCTCGTGGCAGGGCTCCGACGAGGGCGACGATGCCTCGGGTCGTGGATGGGCGACGATCGACCGCGCCCGCAGGATGACGGGGCGGATCTTCTTCCATCGAGGCGACAACTCGGCGTTCACCGCCACGCTGCTCCCGGCCCCGCCAAATACCCGGAAGCGGCGCGGCTGAGCCAACGTCGCCGCCGGTCCCCCTCCTCATTCCAGTCAGTTGCGCCGGCCGCTTCTCGCGGTCGTACTGGCGTCGGACGAGCCGAGAGGCTCGGACCCTCAGAACGGCGTCGCCCCGAACGCGCCGATTTTTCTCTAGCCACTTCCTTAGCCACTTCCTAGCCATTTCGAACCGGACCGACCCGGTTTCAACCGCTCCCAAGCGACCCAACCCGACCCACCTTCAAAACATCTAGGTCCGCGCGATCTTTGTGCAAACCGGCGCACCCCTTGATGTTTTTGGTCTTCTATTCGCCGGATTCGACTCCCGGCGCCTCGACCAGGTAACGACTGTAAGGGCCGGGGTCCGAGAGGCGAGGGAGCCGGGTACGGTGGGGCACCCGCGGGCTCGAAGCCGAGTTAGTGAGCGTCACGCGCTCGCCGTTGCAGATTCGTAGCCTGCGGATGCATGTCCACGCCCGGATCATCCCGACTTGCGCCGAGGTGTCCAAAGTGGAACGTCAACCCATACGGCCGTTGCAGCGGACAAACGCCAACGCCGTCCGCACGAAGACGGGCTGATGCCGCGATGGCGCGGGCTGCGCCCGCAGCTATCGCGAGATCGGCCGCCGCGCCGAATGGTGGATCCGCAGAACCGTCAACGTCTCCCCCTCTCGGCGGTAGTAGATCCGGTACGGACGGACGGGCCAACTCCTCACGCGCTCGCCCGTGATTCGCAGCGCGCGCTCCGGTCCGTCGAACTCCCCCGCGGCCAGCCTGTCGATAACGCCCAAAACCGCATCGGCAGTCGCTGCGGCAACCTGGGGATTGCGTTCCTGCAGATACTCTACGGCGGCAGCAAGATCCTCGACCGCTTCCGGGGCGAACGCGATCTTCACCGACCCAGAATCCGGTCGACCCGCGCCTTCGCCGCTTCGAGGCTAACGCCCTTCCCCGCGCGCACCGATTCGATCGCGGCGTGGATCCCGGCTTCCTCTTCATCGGTCAGCTCGGGCACCTCGTCCACGGGTTCCAGCACATACCGCCCGCGGGGCAGCTCCCGCAGCTCCGCCGGCATCTGCTCACGAACGTTCTCCGGGAGGTCCTGGCCGTTCCAGTTGAGGACGATCGACATCCCTCAAGTCTAGCGCGAATCGAAATCCTGTCGCCCATGAGCTGCCACCCGTTGCCACCCTGTTGCCACGGACACCTCCCCCACACGGATCTCAACGGAACCAGTCGGCAGGGAGCAGGGACGTAACCAGCGAGAAAGTCTGCAAGGCCGCGCCGCACCAAGGTGTTTCGGCCTCTCTCTGGCTGATTCAATCCCTGTCCCGCCTACACGACTTATCGTAGACCGACTGTTGGCTCCGCTTGGTCTTGGCGACGGTCAGAGTGTCTACGACCACCGTCCACACCCAGGCCGGGGATGAAGACGACCGCGACCTGGAAGACGAATTCGTTCATTTTCCCCTCCACGCGGCCCCTGAGATCCTAAGCGCCGTCTTTGAGCAGATAGAAGATCAGGGCACCGATCCCGAGCGCCACCAGGCCACCGACGAGTCTTCGCGCCGTCGTCGTCGTTGGCCTTCTTTAGCTCGACCGCCTTGTTGTACAGGGCGCGCAGCACTTCTTCCTGCAGGCCGGTCGGTGAACTCGCTCCGCTTTCCCAGCGGGAGACCGTGAAGGGAGCGACGTTCATTGACTTGGCGAGCGCCCGCTGTGAGAGGAAGAGGACTTCCCGAACGAACCCGGACTTCAGCGGCTCCCATGCGGGAGGCAGTCTACGCGAGTCGGGTACTGATGGTTCCGCCGCATTGGCCGCAAACGGCGTCCATGGCCTGATAGGCGAGATACCCGAGGACAGGCCAATGCCTGCGACGAGCAGGGTACCGCCCAGCGACTTCGCACCGCGCTTGCCCAGAAGCTGAACGCCGAGGGCCGGGGCAAGCGCACAGATCGCGCGCCCGATCACGGGCTGGACGATCGGGACGACGATGCCGCAGGCGGGGCAGTATTGGGTGTCCTCTGTAGCCATGTCGGGCATTCTGGCTATGGATGAGCCTCATAATCAGCACATTTGTGCCATTATCGTTCGCGCTCGTCGCGTCAATTTACGCTTTACTTCCGTAAGTCGGAAAGTCAGAATATCCGTAACAAAGGAGTCCAGCTATGTCCCGCAGCCCTCACACCGAGACCGGCACCATCGGCAAAAAGGGCGTCTTCACGATCCCAGCCGCCATGCGGAAGCGCTTCGGCCTTCAGGACGGCACGCTCGTGATCGCCGAAGAGCGGGACGAGGGCATCCTGCTTCGCCCTGCCGTGGCCACGGCCGTCGAGATGTACAGCGACCAACGCACGGCGGAGTTCCTGTTGTCCAACGCCGTCGACGCCGAGGACTACGCGCGGGCGCGCGAGGACGTGCAGGCCATGGGGATCGACCCCGACACCGTTGCGCACCGCAAGCCCGCGTGACGCGCGTTTTCCTCGACGCGAATGTCCTCTTCTCTGCCGCGTGGCGCGCCGAGAGCGGACTGCTGCGGTTCTGGAAGCTGCCCCTGGTGCTCGTAAGCTCGCCCTACGCCATCACCGAGGCGGAGCGCAATCTCTCCCGAAAGCGTCCCGAGGCGCTCGCGCGTCTGGAGGCGTTGCTGGAGCCGATCGAACTCGTCGACGCTCTCACGCCCATCGACGCAAGCGGCCTCCCGGCGAAGGATGTTCCGATCCTCGCCGCTGCCGTTGCCGGGCGCTGCCAGGTGCTGGTCACCGGCGACGTGACGGACTTCGGGCACGTCCTGGGCCAAACAGTGCTTGGCGTCCGCGTGCTCACGCCCTCGATGCTACTGGCCGAACTCGCGCAGGGAGGCTGATGTTGCGCGGATCGGCATCCGCGCAACGCCGGCCTCCAGTATTGGGCGTGCTACCATCGGGTCCATGATCTTCGCGTAGGCGGTCGCCGAAATTTCCGAACTCGAGGACGTCCGGCGCTGGTCGCGAGGCATCCTCTCCCGCGCGAGGAACCTGGCCGGACAGCCCTTTGTCCTCGTCGAGTGGCGGCGCGCGCTTGAGAACGCGGAAGCGTACCTCGCCGAGCCGTATCTTCGGATGGGCCTGCCCTGGCTGGCGCAGATGCGCCGCCGGCACGGATGGTCGGCCGTCGCGTTCATTCTCTGCCACGAGATCGGCCATACCGTCGACTTCACGCCGGTCGCGGGCCAATGGACGCGGGAACTCTACGCCGACGAGATCGCCGGGATGTTGCTGGCCGCGCTCGGCCTGCCACTCGACGGGGCGGTTCATTTTCTCGCTGCCGAAGCGAACTGCCTCCCTTGCACCAGCCCCCCCCCGGCCGCCGCACGCATCGTGGCCGTCGCGAGGGGCTATCGGCAGATGCTGGCGCAGACGATGCTCTCGTAAAGGACGCCGGCCAGCGTGGCGGGGCCGGTCGAACGACTTTCCGCAGAGAGTCCGGCAGGCGATAGCGTTCCGGGCGCAGTTCGTCTGCTCGTTCCCCGACTGCGACAGCATCACCGTCGGACCAAGACGGCTACGAGAAGATCGTCGACGTCATCGCCCGCGAAGAGGTGCCGCCGCGTAACGAGTCGTGCTACACAACCCCAACCCTGCATCTGGGAGAGGCGCCATCGCCAATTTCCACATCAAGCGGGACACGGACCCTCGCCAGTACCGACGTTTCGAACGCGGAGAGGCGGATTAGAGATCGAGGCCCAGGGCGGCCCGTTGGGGTGCGCTCAGCACCGGCATCAGCAGTGCCAGGTCGGCGCGCGCAGCGACGGGATCGCGCTCCGCTTTGAAGCGGGCTAGGACCGCTGCCAGCTCGGCGTCCGTGTAGTTGGGCCAAAGGATCTCGGCCTGCGCGCGCTCTTCGGCGTCGATATGGAGGAGATATTCGCCGATGATCCGCATGGTGGCACGGTACAGCTCCGCCCAGAGTCCCTGGTCAACGATCTCCACCCACTGACCGAGCAGTGCTTCGAGCTCCTGGTGGTCGCGTTCGATCTTCTCCGCGGCCCCGCCGACCTTAGCGAAGAGTGGGTGGATGTAGCGCTGCTCGTTCTTGGCGTGATCGGCGAGCATGGCGACGATTTCGGCAATAGCGCTCGCAAGGCGGGTCCGAATCGAAGGATCATTGACGTCGGCGGTCCCGAGCTCGTGCCCGAGAGCAAAGAGGCGGTGACGCTGGGCCTTGTGTACGAGCCCATATAGGTCGGTTCGCATGGCATCCATCCTTTCGAAGAACAACCTGCCCGGCGCCCGGTACGCGCGATTGTACGAATCCGACACTGCGACCATGGCGCCAGGATCGCCTGACCGGACGCGATCAGCGGCGCCCGCGCCAGGCGGCGGGTGCGGTGCCGGCGAAGGTGCGGAACTCCCGGACGAAGTGAGATTGGTCGTAATACCCGGCGAGCTGCGCAACGGCCGCGAGCGCGGATGCGGAATCCATGAGAGAAACGGCGCGCTCGAACCGGGCCAGGCGTGCGAACCGTTTCGGCATCATCCCCACGCGTAAGAGGAAGCGCCGCTCGAGCTGCCGCTCGCTCAGCGTCGATTTCGCACGCCCGGTGTGAAGCCGGTCGAGATGGCCCGGGGCGGCGGCGTGATGACGTCGAATGGTGGAAATGGAGGCGCCAATCGGCGGGGCACACGGTGTTTCTCCACACGCGGGCACACGGCCCCC
>DASRLC010000304.1:0-8309 GCA_035648655.1 Polyangia bacterium | reverse complement strand
GGGCTTATGGTAGGCGGTGAGCGTCCCGTCCGCCGCAACCGACATCCCGATCCCGTCGCCGGCGCTGATGGACACCGCGACAGTGAGAATGTCGAGGTCGCGGGTGCCCGACGTGTAGCGACTGATGAGCAGGTTTCCGCTGAGGTCCGCGTGGACCGTGTAGCCGCTGACCAGGCCGCCGCCCTCACCGCTGACGCAGGCGTACAGCGCGGGCTGGGCGTTGCCGTACCCGGTCCCGAGGTTCACGATGGTGGCGAACACCTCGCAGTACGCGAAGAAGTCCGTCGCCCAGTAGGCGTCGGCGCCGTCGCCTTCCGCCGCGAGCTTGTCGCTTACGATGGCGAGGTTCGCGTCACCCACCCACAGCGGGACCGTCCAGTCACCGGCGTGGCTGAGTGGGTTCTCGTTGGCGCGGACGCCGCTATCCAAGATCGACGTGGTTGGAAAGCTCAAGGCGTTACCACGTAGCCGGGATGGCTGTCGCGGACCAGTTATCGCAGTCCACTTCGAGCGTGTTGTCGCCGATCAGAAGGGACTGCATCACGTCCGCCTCGTTCCACCAATTGCTATTGGCGTAGTCGATGAATCCGGAGTAGTCGTGCGAGACGCTCGAGTGCGTGAACGTCACCGTGCGCTGCCCGAAGTCCACGACGAGCGTGTCCCCGGACGCCAACGCCGCCGGCAGGTCAATCGTGAGTTTCGCGTTGATCTCCGTCGCCGTGAAGATGGCGGTCGCGGTGCCGAACCCCGAGCCGTACACCGTGAAGATCGGCTCGCTCGGCGCCGTCCCCGTCAGCGTCAGCGTGCCGGCTACCCCGTCGCCGATGGGAGTACCCACCGTCCCGATGGAGCACAGGAAGCCCGCGGGAGTGCACCACCATCTCCCGTCGCTCTGGCGGAACGAGAGTTGGAAGGCGCGTTGGTACGGCGAGGGGAGGCTGTTGCCAGACACCTGCGTGTCCGGGCAGGTGAACCCCACCGGGACGCCGTAGGCGGAGAACACGAGGCCTGAGGTATCGTACGTCGGGTCGTAGGCCACGTTGAGCAGCCACGCCGTCGGATCGACCAGGCCCGAGAGGCACGCGGCACGCAACGCCGCGACCTTGTTGCGCATCTCGCTCATCGTCTGCGCAGCCAGGATCCCCGAGTAGGTGATCGTGCGCCCACGGCCGAACCGCGGCAACGGGAGCTCGCCGGACTGGTAGACGAGCTTTACGCGCGGGTCGTCGAGGTCCGGGGCATCGTGGATCCCCTCGACGCCCGTCAGGCGCGTGTGCCACGCCTGCTCCGTCCACTGGCGCGTCCGACCTGTCGCCGGGTCCATCCAGTCGTTGAGGGCGAACGTCGAGAACGGTGAAGGCGGGGTGAGGGTGTGGATCCCCTCGACGCCGGGGCAGCCATCGGCAAGGGCGGGGCCGCTCATCGCACCCCACCGCCGAGGTTCGCGAAGTTCTTCTTTAGAACCCTCGCGAAGTGATTCGGGTCGCCAACCTGATCACCCTGATTCATCTGCACCGTGATGTGCTGCGTCGTGCCACCGGCGGCGGGCGGGTGCGGGAACTTGGTCGTGTCTAGCATGTGATTCCACTGGCCCTGCGCGAGATCGGCCTTCGTGCTCGCCAGGCCCGCGAGCGTCATCTGTATGCGCGCCCGCAGCGAGGCTGAGAGCGGCCCCTTGAGCTCCGCCTGCAAGCGCTTCACAAGGGACGCCTGCGCCTCATTATTCACGACGTGCGACGCGGTCGCCTTATCGTTCGCGTGCGCCGTCGCCTCGAGCGCCCCGAGGGCGGTGTTGATCTTTGTCAGCGCCCAAAAGACCGGCTTCAACGCCATAACGAACCCCTTGAGAATCGGACCGAAGCTGCTGAACAGCCCAGCGAGGTGTCCGACGACGCCGAGAACCTTGCCGATCCAACCGAGCCAGTCCTTCGTCTGCGACAGGCACTTGTCGATGAATTCCTTGATCTTCTTCGGGTGCTTCGCCACATCCTCGAACTTCTTGCCCAACTTCCCGAGCCCGGAAGTGAGCGCCGGCATCGCCGCGTTCGCAACCCCGACCAACACGCCACCCAGCCCGGCGAAGAAACCGATCAGAACAGGAACGAGCTTCGCGGCACCGTTGATGAGCTTCTTGAAATCGGCGATGGCCGTCTTCGACGTGAGGTCCTTCGCGAGCTGAACGAACCCCTTACCGATGGCCACGCCGAGCGTCTTCATCGGGCCGGACAGCGGCGCCAAACCCTTCGCGAGAATCCCCAAGGCCTTTCCGAGACCACCAATAGCGGCATTCACGGCCGGCCCGAACAGCGTGTTGAACGTGGCCCTCAGCTTCGAGAAGATCCCGAGGATGCCGTCGCTCGCCGCCATCTTCCGGGCATCCAGCGAGAGGTTGTGATTCGCGGTGCTCAGCGAGTTCGCGGCCGTCGCCGCCGACGACAACGCCGAAGCGTACGGCGCGTAAGCCCTCAGCCCGGACTGCGCGAACTGATTAGACGTGGTCTGCGCCTTGCTCAGCGTGTTCGTCGCATCAGCAACGCCAGCGATAGCGTCCCGGTGCGCCTGCTCCGCCTGCGTCACCGCCAGGACGAGCGTCCGGTACTGCAGCAGCATCGTCTTCCAAGCGTTCGGGTCGCCGCCCTGCTGCGTCTGCCCAAGATTCCCGCCGACCGACACATTCCCGGCGGCCTTGTCAAGCCCACCCGGTGACGTGCCCATACCCGCGAGGCCGCGCTTGAACTCAGCGAGCGCAAGCTGCGCCTGAGTGATCGCAAGCGCCGACGACTTCACGCCCAACTTCGCGTCCGCGACACCGTTCTCCGCATCACGCAACGCCAGGACCGCGGACTTCTCCGCCGCCAATGCCGCGATCCGCTGATTCGACTCGTTGTACTGCGCCTGCGCCAACGCGACGACCGCGGACTTCTGGGCGTTCGTAGCCGCCACGAGATTCTGCTGCGCGGTGTACGCGGCCTTGAACTTCAAGGCGATGGCGCCCAAGACGAGGGCGATAGGAGCGAGGGCAGCGAGGAACGCCACACCCAGCGCCACGACGCCAATGAGCGCCATGCCGAGTGACACGACGAGCGCCGCGAGAGCGCCGACAATGAGAAGCACAATCGGCCCGACCGCCGCCAGACTCAACCCCGCGGCCAGCATCCCGCCGAAGCCCTGCACAGCCTCCGGAAGCATCCCGACAATGGACTGCAAGCCGCTCGAGACGCCGTTGATGGCGCCCTTCATCAGCCCACCCAAGAGCGGAACATGGCCGACGACATCAGCGATGCCGCGGTCGACCTTTGTCAGCGCGTTCGTGACCCTTGAGAAGCCGCGCTCCCCATCACTGCCCGCCCGCTCGAAGTCAGAGGCGAGACCCGTGATACGGCCCCGCACAGCCTCAATCTGCGAAGAGACGGACCCGAGACGCTGAATGAGCGGCCCGGTGTCACCACCAGCGCTGGCCGTGTTCTGAAGCTGATTCTCGAGGCCGGCCTTGCGGGCCATGAGGCCCTGCAATTTCGCCTGCTCGCCGGCGACCCGAATCCGGATCGTCTCCTCACGGGGAATGGCCTTGAGCTCCGCGACAACCTCGGCGATGTCCGCCTTCGCTCGGGTCGCGTCCACCCGTATTTCCGCGGTCGCTCGCTTCTTGCCGAAAGCGTCGACTTCTGCGGCGGTGTCGTCGAGGACGGCTTTCGCGTCGTCAGCGTTTCCCGTCAGCCTCAGGAGGATATTACTCAACTAGACCGCCGTGCCTTCGCGTAGACCCCTGCCGAGCACCGCCGCGAAGCGCGCACGATTCCGGGCGTCCATGTGCAGGATCTCGTTCTGCGCCACAACCGGCCAGAACGAAACGTGCTCCGTCCACAGGAAGCGCAGGTGATCCCCGTGCGGAACCAGCACCCCCGGCAGCCCGAGAACGGACGCCTCGAAGGCGCGGTGGTACGCGGTGGCGTACTCCCAGCCGTCGTTATCGAGGAACATGGTGGACCCCCTCGGGTCGAAGAGCTACCGTTTGGCGGTGCTAGGGACTACCGTTTGTCGGGCGTGCGGTCGTCGTCGCCGAGGCCGCGCTTCTCGTAAACCATCAGCGAGAAGGCGCACCAGGCAACCGATGAGAGGTGATGCTGGCCGTCGGTCTGGTCGTGCGATTCGCCCGCCCACCACTTGAAGGCGTGCCCGACGAGCGCGCGGAAGATCCTGCCCCACCGCATCGGCTCGTTCAACCAGCCGTTGTCGGCGTACTTCGCCGCGCCGATTGTGTAGACGCGCGCGAGCTCCTCGAGCGCCTCCGGCGGGATCAGGTCGTAGCGGAGCTTCCCGTCGTCCTTCTTCTGGGAGTCGCCCGTCTCGGCGTTCCCGCCGTTCGCGTGCGCAAGCGACTGGTCGGCGCCGTGATAGCCGCGTGGCACGTCCTCCGGCGAATGGTCGCCGTCGTCGCCCCAGATGTAGGGCACCGCATCGGGCATCTGAATGCCTGAGCGGTGTAGGTCGCGCGGGTCCGGGGCGTCCACGACACCCGGAGGGATCGGGATAGACGGATGCTGTGGGTTCATGCTGCGACCTCCGTGTCTCGTCGATACTCGAAACAGCCGTTGCGGTAAGCCATGAACAGCAGGAGCGACTTGTCGCCCTTTGCGGCGTTGCAGGACCGACAGGCAGCCGTCAGGTTGCCGAGGTCCTTGGGCGCCCCGCCCTTCGACGTGGGCTCAATGTGGTCGATCTCGCCAGCGCGTCCGCCGCAGTACGCGCACGGGTCGTGGTAGAGCTGGTTCACGCACGGGTCGGTCGACGTGCCGGCCTGCCGGAAGCGCTCCGTGCGCCGGACACCCTTGGCGCGGTAGGTGCGCCCCGCTCGCCGCTCAATCGCCTTGACGTGTTCGAGGTTCCCCTCACGGCGCGTGCGCATGTACTCGCGTCGGCACTCCTTGCACGCTCCTGCGGTTCCCTTGTAGAAGCCGCCCGGTCCCTTCACCTCGTGGCACTTCGGACACCGCTTCACAGAACCGGAAGACCGGCCTGGGGGGTTATGTACTTCACGTCCGTGAGGCGCGACTTTGTTTCATCGAAGAGCAAGAGTAATTGGGTGGGCGGCTGCCCTCCGCCGAACTTCTTGAGCACCCACTCGTCTACGCCCTTGACGCTTCCGTTCATTACGATGCGCCCACCGTCGACCACGTTGGCTTGGTGGAAGTGCCCGAGAATGAACATGTCGATGTGGCGGCGATGCCCGGCTTGGATCGTGTTCGCGCGGCGCATGACGCCGCCCCACGGCACGCCGACCATGTTGGACATGATCCCATCGCCGTGGAAGATGTAACACAGGCGCCCGGCGATCTCGTGGAAGATCGCGTTACTGTCCGGCTGGCGCCAGGAGACGTGCGCCAGGTTGCGGGTGATCTCCTCCGCCAGCACCGTGCTGACGACATCCATGTTGTTGTCCACGTCCTTCGCCGCCGGCTTCTCCGTCAGGCGAGGGTGGTTGCCGGGGACGCTGACCACCCGGAGGTCGGGGACCATGCCCGCGAGCTTCGTCACGAAGCTCCCAAGCAGGTAACCCATCTTGATCCCCTGGATGGCGAGCGGGAACTGGTTGGTGACCTCAAGCTCGCGGTGGTTCGCACCCGAGTTGTTGTCGCCAAGGATGGCTAGGTCGAGCCCGGTGAGCGGCGGCATCCGACGGATGTGCGACGCGACGCCGCGCAGGATCTCCTCGTGGCGTGCGAGGCAGATGTCGAAGTCGTACTCGTTGAGCCCGTTCACCGCCGAGGGCTTGACCTGCTCGCCACCGTGCGCGTCCGACAGGAGGAGCAACGCACGATGGTGCGCCACGTCCGTCGGGTGTGCCTTTAGTGGCGGCACGTCCAACGCCGGAGGCGCGGTGACGTGCTCGAGCGCCCGCTCTATGGCGGTGATGTAGCGCTCGCGCCGCACCTCCGTCTTGCGCTCGCCGCTGACGGCGGCGCGCAGTTCGCGGTTCTCTTGCTCGAGGATCTCCTCGCGGGAGACCTGCGTGCCGAGGACCGGCTTCGCGGCCTTGATCTTCCTAGGCTTCGCGGCGACGCCTGCCTCGGTGAACCAGTGCGCCACCGTCGGACGCGGAATCCCAAGGGCGTTCGCGTAGGCGGTGACTGTGCCATGGATCTTGAGTTCCTGGCGCAACTCGTCGGTAGACGGACGGAGGTACTTGTTCTTACCGGCCATCAGCGTCACCCCACCATTTGTAGGCCGTCATGGGCACCTTCGGCTTCGGGTACAACTCGGCGATCTTGTCCGGGTCGCCGAAGGCGACGGCCATCGCCGTCGCGTGATCGCGGAGGACCGCTCCGCGCCCGGCCATCAAGAGGGAGATACGGGGGTAGGTGAGCCCTCGTTCTCCGTCGAGGTTGGGCTCGTCGGACCAGAACTCGTCGGCTGTGAATCCCCACTCTCCGCAGGCGATGACGGCGAGTCGCCCGAGACCATCTTCTGCAGAAGGTCCGCCCGGAGGTAGTTCACTCCCGCCGGCCCCAGCGCTTTTCCCACCATTCCGGGGAGATCGCTCAACTCGTTCACCTCGAGCGCGACGCGGATCGCGGCGCGGATCTCGGGGACCGTCGGGCATGTCTCCTCGTCCATGTACTCCTCGCGGGTGAGGCGCTTCGCGAGGTTGGGGATGAGGGCGGTGAGAAGGTCGTACGCACCCTCGCCGACGTAACTCAGGATCGCATCCGCCTCGATGCCTTCCCCGCGCTCGACGAGGGCGGTCATCACGTCCCCGAGACGGTTCTCGATGTATCGCCAGCGGGCAGGGTAAACGGGGACAGTTACGTCCCCGAGAGTCACCTCAGTGGGCATAGTGTTCTCCTTGGTGGTAAGACACGCGAGGCCCGCGCCGGGTTAGGGCGCGGGCCTCGGAAGGACGCCAACGGCGCCGGAGTGACTAGGTGAGAGTGCCGGCTGCCTCGACGAGATAGCCGCCGTACTCAGCGTTCTGGTTCTGCCCCGGCTCGATGTAGCACTTGAGCGTCACATCGCAGTGGAGCGGCTCGCCGATGGCCCACTGCAGCGGCACGTTCTCGGCGGTGATCGAGCAGCGGTTGAAGAACTTGACGAACATGCGCGGCCGGGTGCCCGAAGGCTCCGTGACCGTCCCCGCCAGCAGCGGCATGAATGACGCGATGGCGATGCGGTACTGCAGCAGGTCGGTGAACTGACCGAACGGCTGGAGCGCCTGCGCCGAGAAGTGCGAGCCGGCCACAATCGCCGTCTGTGCCGGGCCGTTCTCGAACAGGCCGAGAATGTCCGGCCGGGCGACCTCAATCGCCGGGATCTTGATGGTATGGTCGATCTCACCGGGGACCATCAAGAGAGCGGTGTACTGCTGCTGCACCTTCCACTCGTTGATCGTCAGGTTCCGGCTGTCCTCCGGCGGCGCCTGGGTGCCACCGAAGTCCACCCACGGCGAAGCGCCGGAGGCAGTGAAAGGGGCGTACGGCGACTCCATCGCGTAGATGGCCTGAATGCCCGCGGTCGGGACGGGCTGGTCCGTCAGCGCGCCGTTCCCGAGCTGTGAGAACAGCACTCGGGCCTGGCCGTTGACGAGCTTAGTCTTGTCGACCTCGAAGAATGTGGCGAGACTCATAGGTTAGGACTCCTGAGCGGTGGTTGTGGCGGCCGCCTGCTCAGCCGTTTGGACGGTCGCCACGGAGTCCGGGGCGGGTTCTGCGTTGTCGACCACCTCGAAGCGGAAGCCGAGCGGTTCAACGCTCTGCAGTCGCTCCCAGATGTACGGGTCGTCCACGAACGTCGGGACGCCAAGCTGGAAGGTGATGTCGTCAAGGTGCGCGGTGGCGCCCGGACGGGGCACAGCCGTGAGCGTGATCGTGGGCATGTGCCCTCCTTGGTGCTATGCTTGGACAATGCAAATGACTACTACAGCCGAGGAGTTCTTCGCCCACACGGCGCAAGTTGGCGACTGCTGGGAATGGCAGGACCACTGCCACCACTTCGGCCACGGTCGCCTATGGTGGGGGAAGTACAGGCGCCTCGCGCATCGCGTCGCGTGGGAACTGACGCATGGGCCGATCCCTGCCGGCCTCTGCGTGCTCCATCGCTGCGACAACCCGCCGTGCTGTAACCCCGAGCACCTATTCCTAGGCACGAGAGCCGACAACGTGGCCGATATGCACCGAAAGCGAAGGGCGATCCCAGCTAGCGGCGCTGCCAACGGAAACGCACGCCTCACCGAATCTGCCGTGCTCGCTATCTGTGCTCGCCTCGACGCCGGCGAGCGCCAGGTCGACATCGCCGCCGACTACGGGATTACACAG
>DASRLC010000303.1:0-3337 GCA_035648655.1 Polyangia bacterium | reverse complement strand
GTCTGTCCCCCGGCGGCGCGAGCGGCAAAGGCGGTGCAGCCGCCGCCGGGGGACAGACGGCGTCAGGGGGCCGTGGTTCTGGTGGAGCACCCGGCGAAACGGGAGGGGCCGGTGGTAGCACCGGCGGGATAGGTGGCATGGCTGGCGCCACGAGCGCGGGGCCGTCCGGGCCCTGCGATATCTTCGCGACTGGCAACACCCCTTGCGTCGCTGCGCACAGCACGGTGCGGCTGTTGGCGAGCACGTACAGCGGACCGCTCTATCAGGTTCGGCGCGCCTCCGATGGCAAGACCCAGGACATCGCGTTCCTGGCGCAATCCGGTGCGGCTGATTCCGCCGCCCAGGAAACGTTCTGTACCGGCACCACCTGCACCATTTCGGTCATCTACGACCAATCGGGAAAGAGCAATCACCTCAAGAGATCGCCAGGCGGGGGCCAGGTCTGCCAACACCAAGATCTGGAAGCGGTCGCCGACGCGTTGCCGCTGACACTCGGTGGGCACAAGGTTTACGGCATCAAGGTCGTTTCCGACAACAGCGGTCCCTGCACTCCACCTCCAGGCGGCGAGGGGACCGGCTACCGCCTGGACCAGACGACAGACATCGCCACCGGTGACGATGCTGAGACCGAATACATGATCACGAGCGGTACCACGCAGGCCTATGGCAACAGCGGTTGCTGCTTCGACTATGGCAACGTGGAAACGAACAACGAGGATGACGGCGCGGCCACGATGGAGTCGATCTACTTCGGCGGCGGAGCCGGCTGGGGCCACGGCGGGGGGAGTGGGCCATGGGTAATGGCCGACATGGAGAATGGCATCTTCTCGGGCTCAACCAGCGCCTACACCGGGAATACTTCGGTGCCGTACGCCTATGTCACGGCGGTTCTGATCGGTAGAACGGGAGGGACCTACGCTCTCATGGCCGGCAATGCGCAGACCGGTAACCTGACGACCATGTACGACGGGGCGCGCCCCAGCGGCTACACGAAGATGAAGAAACAAGGCGCCATCGTTTTGGGCACGGGGGGCGACAACAGTGACCACGGTCAGGGATATTTCTTCGAAGGCGTGATGACCGCCGGCGCCGCGACGGCGGCCGTGATGAATCTGATTCAAGCGAATATCCTTGCCGCCGGCTATGGGAAGTAGGTCCATCGGCTCATGGTAGTTGCGTCGGATCCGTCAGCACATCCTTCGGATTCGTCAGCACATTTTGGCGAGAAGGTACGCAGACGGCCTCTATCAAGACTGCCGTTGCTGCGCCGTTCATAGGCTCGACCTTGGTCCAAAGACCATGGACCAGCACTTGAGTAGCGAACCGGCTGCTCCTCACCGCCACCGTCGCCGCTCCCTACCTTCTTGGCCAAGGTCTGGCGAGGGCATCGGAAAGCAACGCGAGGTCCTGCGAACGGTGAGGGACTCGGACGCGGCGGGGGCCCACCGGTTCCTGCCGGATCACCCGCCCGCGGCGCTCGAGTCGTCTTGCTTCCACTCCAACTTAACCGCACTGTCTCTAGTCGGCCCGTTGTGCATAAAAAATGTGCGCGCTCGTCGAAGTTCGTTTCTCGGACACGGGCAAGACCGAAGAGCACTCTCCCTGGAGCGCCGCGAGGGCGCATTTGGCCTTGACGCCAGTCGGCTTTCGCGGCTGTTTAGGACCATGAGTTATCGATTACTCGTGGCCCCAATCACTGCCTGGTCGCTCGCGCTCCTCGGTTGCGCGGGCGTCGGCGGAAACGGGCGGGCGAGCACAGCCTCCGGCGGTAGCTTCGGTTCGGGGGGGGTGACCTCGGCGGGCGGAAGCACCGCGACCGGCGGACATCTTGGCACGGGCGGAGCCTCGTCTCCGACCGGCGCGGGTGGTTCGAGCCGCATTGTGGATGCGGGCAGCGGAGGCGTTGACGCCGCGTGCTCGCAGCTGAACATCGGGATCCTGGGCAACCCGGGCTCGAATGCCACATCGAATTTCCAATCGTGGCTCGAGGCGAGAGGGACCGCCGTGCAACGCTTCCAGACCACAGACGGTGTCCCCCTAACCGCGGACGCGCTGCAACCATTCGACGTCATCATCGTGGACCTTCCGCCGCGGAGTTACACTTCGGACGAGGCGGCCATCTTCGCGGCCTGGGTCTCCGCGGGTGGGGGCGTGGCGTCGATGTCCGGTTACCACAATGACACAAGCCAGGACTGGCGCCCAAACTCGTTGTTGGCCCCGCTGGGTCTCGCATACAGCGGGCAATTACTCTGGGGACCGGTGACGCAATTTGCGGTGCATCCAATCACTGCCGGGCTCGCGTCCGTGACGTTCGACGGGGGCTACGGCATCTCCGACCTGGGCACCGTCGGGAGCACGCGGACCCCAATCGCCTTCGTGTCCGGCAGCCCCGACTCCGTCGCGGTCAGTTATGCCGTGCAGATGGGCCAGGGGCGGGCCTTCCTGTGGGGCGACGAATGGATCGAGTTCGATTCCGAGTGGTCGTCGATGCCGCAGATCCCCGAGCTGTGGTTGCAGGTCTTCCAGTGGATCTCCCCGCCGAACCGCTGCATGTTGATGGGCATTATGATCAGCGGCCTCGTTCCCGATCGCCAGAAACACGATGGGCCACTCGCGCTGCTCCTTCCCCCGACGGCAATATTGCCTGCGAGTCAACACGTGCATTTCAGCGCAAGCACGCAAGCGGAGCTGGCAGCGGTCGGTGAGCCGCCGATCCCCTACGCGCGAGTTGCCTGATCTCTTACCTGATCGGTTTTTGATCCTGGCACTGTCGCCGCTCTGGCGCTTCCTGTTTCCGGGCGCCGGAGAAGCTCGACGCCATCTGCGACAACCTCAACAAACGGGTGGTGTAAAGCCTACAACCTGTTCAAGCTCGCGCGGGCCTGCTCAAGGTGACCGGCGACATCAAGTACGCCGACTACTACGAAAGACCGCAGATTAACGCGGCCCAGACTGCCGCGGTCAACATCAAGTTCCGAGTGTCCTTAGTGGATCGCAGCATGTCAGTCGATGAACCGTCAGAGTGCTGAACTGCCTGCAAACTTCCGAGCACAAACGGGTGCTCGCGGGCAGTTAGAGGTATGCGTTCGATCGGACCTGTACTGATGTTGTGCGCCTGCATGGTTACCACCACCGCTCTTGACGGTTGCACACCCGAAACGACTGGAACTTCAACGGGGAGCGGCGGCAGCACGTCGGCATTAGGGGGCGGCACTCAGACAGGAGGCACGGTCGGAAGCGGCGGCGTAGCGGGTGGTGGCAGGATCGGCAGCGGAGGGTCGACGTCGTCGGGAGGAACGACGGGGACGGGCGGCACGACAGCCAGCGGCGGCGTCAC
>DASRLC010000302.1:0-15216 GCA_035648655.1 Polyangia bacterium | reverse complement strand
CGCCTGCGGGTGGGGACGCGTCGATGGAGCGCGGCACCCATGTTCTTCGTGTCCGTGCGGGCCGATCTCGATGAGCCGGTGGTCCTGCGCGAGGTTCGCCGGCTGGCCGATTTTCTGCGTGCCCAGCCCGGCGTCGCCAACGCCTGGTCGGTGGCCGATCTCTTCTTGGGGATCGCTTTCGAGGGACAAGAATGGAGCGGCATCCCCGACGACGCCGCCGAGGTGCGGCGGGTCCTGCTGCAGGCCCGGAGCGATCCCGCGGTCCGATTGGAGCTGTCGGCCGACCACCAGGAGGCGCTGATCGGCGTCCGCTTCGCCGCCGACGATCCCACCCTCGATCGCCTGGCTGTCGTGGAGCACACCGAGCGCTACCTCGGGCGCGAGCTCCGCCGCTCGCTGCTGCACGTGGACTTTTCGGACCCGGGACTGTCGCCGGTGGGCCGCCTGGTCGGGCAGGGGCTGTTGGCGGGAGACGCCCGCGATCGAATCTTGCGAATCTGCGCCCGATCGGGTCGCACGCTCGGAGCGGGGGAGACGATCTCGGTGCAGCGGGTGGCCCGCGCGACCGCCTTGCTCCCCAGCGCCGATCCCGGCCGGCTCGACGCCGAGATCGCCGATGCCGTGCGCGATTTCGCGGCCCGCCACCCCCTGCCGCTCGCGGCGCCGCAGCTCGAACGGCTGATCCTGGCCGCCATCGCGATCGACGCAAAACCGACCCCCGAGGCCTTGAGCGGACCGGTGTCGATCGCCTACGGCCCGCGCCTCTCCGGGACTGCGCTGCGCTCGACGACGGCCACGCTGGCGCGGCGGCTGGCGATCGTCCGCCGGCGCCTCACCGCGCGGCTGGACTTCAAAGAGATGCTCTACGGCGCCAACCTGCCAACCGAGGGGGTCCTGGCCGACGAGGTGCGCAGCGCCACCGCCGAGGCCATGGGGCCGGTGGCGGGCTTGCCGGTCGAGCCCGACATGGCCGGCGCCTTCGTCCTCGACGCGGTCGCGATCGGCGGCGCGCCCAACGATCGGGCGCTGTCGCTGGTCTGGAATCGAGGTCTGCGGGCGGGGCTGGTGGCGGCGATCGGGACGTTCGCCATCCTGCTCGTCGTGGTGACCGGGGCGCGGGGGATCTTCCTGCTGCCGCTGGCGCTGGCCCCGCTGGCGGTGGCGCTGGCGCCCTCGACGTTGCTCCGAGAGGCGATCGGACTACCGACGCTGTCGTTCTTCGGCGGCGCCTTGCTGGGCGGCGCGATCCTGGCCACCTTGTTCGCGCCGTCGCAGAGAGAGCGGGGCCCGGGATGAAACCGGCCCGCATCGGATCGTCGCTGGCGGCGGCGGTCTTGGTGGCCGGCTTGGCCGCCGGCTGCAGCTTGCCGCCGTGGCAGATCGGCGCGCCGCTCAACGGGCGCCCCTCGATCCCGCCGACGGAGGCCCGGCTGACGCCGCGCGAAGCACGCGAGGCGATCGCCCGGGCGCAGGCGCTCGGACAAACGGTGCTCGAGCTCGAGGCGCTGTCGGCACTGGCCGGTGCCGATCGCCTCACCGGCGTCGAGCGCGCGCGCTTGTGCGATCTGTTGGCGGCGCGCGCGGAGGCCTTTCGGTCGGGCGGGCGCGCGGCGCCGGCCAGCCGCGATCTGGAGAGCCTGGCCCGGCTCGACCCGGCCCGGGGCAACCGGCTGCTCGTCGAGCGGGCCCGGGTCGCCGCAGACGCGGGCGACGCCTGGAAGGCCATCGGCGCCCGCTCCGAGGCGCAGGCGGCCTTCGATCTGGCGGCGCTCTTGGGCGGCGTCGATCGCGCCCGGGTGCCGGGGCCGGCCCCGGCGCCACCCGCCGCGCCACCCACGCTGCCGCCGGATGTGTCGAGCTGGGTGCTGCAGGGACCGGCGCTGTCGCAGCGTCTGCTCCCGCTGGCGGCGGTCCATCCCGCCATCCTCGACGATTCGCCGCGGGCGCTGCGCTGGGCCGAGCTGCTGCTCGATGAAGATCCCAGCTCGCCCGACGTGCTCGAGCTGGTGGCGTTGATCTTCGGCCGCGCCGGTCGCTTCGGCGGCACCGATCGCATGCTGATGGAGCTGACCTTTCACTCGCCCGATCGGGCCGCCGGCCTGGCCCGCGGCGCCGCGGTCTGGGACCGCCTCGGGCGGACGCGCGAAGCCTGCGCCCAATGGATCCGGGCCGCCTGCTGGCGCGACCAACCGGGCGATCCGCTGTGGCGCACGGCAATCTCCTGCGCCCGCCGAGATCCGGGCGCCGGCGATTGGCGCGCCATCCGCGCCTACGTCCTCGATCGCGCCCGTCCCGAGGATCGCGACGCGCTCGCCGCGGCCCTCGACGCGCCGTAAGCTCGAGCTATCGGCGACGTTCTTCGAAGGCCAAAAGCTTGGCGCGCAGGTCGGCGAAGGTCGCGGCGGCGGCCGGCGCGGCGGCCAAGTTGGCCTTCTCGCCCGGATCGGCCTTGAGATCGTAGAGCTCCCAGCGCCGGTCGCTTATTCGATGGATGATCTTGTGGTTGCCTTCGACCATCATCGCCGACTGGTGCGGCCAGGCCGTAGCGGGCATCTGCTCGGCGAAGATCGGCTCGGGCGGCTGCGGATGCCCCTCGATGCGCGGCATCAGGCTGCGCCCCCGCAGGTTGGCCGGGATGGGCGCGCCCACCAGATCAAGCAGCGTCGGCGCCACGTCGACCAGCTCGGCGTCGTCCTCGATCACCCGCGGCGCCTGTCCCGGGATGGCGATGATGAGCGGCACGCGGGTCTGCTCGTCGAACAGATCCGTGCCGTGGAAGTAGGCCTTGTGCTCACCCCAGGCTTCGCCGTGGTCGGCCATGATGACGATGGCGGTGTTCTTGTCGAGCCCGAGCCCGTGTACCGCATCGAAGAGCTTCTTCACCCACAGGTCGGTGAAGGCGATCTCGTAGTCGTACTTCTCCATCAGTCCCGGCACCCCCGACAGCGTGGTCGGAAACTCCTTGTGTGGCATGTACGACGAGTGCGGCTCGAACAGGTGGGTCCAGAGCACGAAGCGCTCGTGGCGCGCGGCCGCCTGCTGCAATCGCGCGATCACCCGCGGCACGATGCGCGGCGAGGCGCTGTCCTTGTTCGACTCGGCGATGGTCCCGGCGCCATCGTCCGACCACTCGGCGAAGCCCTTACTGATTCCGCGGTCGGCGGTGAAGTAGAAATGCGAGAAGATCCCGATCGGCCTCAGCCCCACGGCGGCTAGGCTCTCGAAGAAGGTGTGGTTGCTGGGCAGGACATTCGGGTAGTTCACGGTCGGCTTGTCCCAGGCGATGTCGGTCGGGTAGCGACCGGTCAGGATCGACGGGAACGAGCGCGGGGTGTTGGGCGCCTGCGACCAGACGCGCCGGAAGTAGGCCCCGCGCCGCGCCAGCGCGTCCAGCGTGGGGGTCAGCGAGTGGCCGGCCGGGCGGCCATAGCCGGCGACGCCCAACCGGTCGGCGCGAAAGGCGTCGATGGTGACGATCAAGATGTTGCCCTTGAACGCATCGGCACGCGGCTTGATGGGAACGATCGCGGCGGCGGCGCCGGGCACTTCGCCGCCGGCGCTATCCGTGACCGCCGCCGATGGCTTGGCATCGCCCCCTTCGCAGTCTTGGTCGATTCCGTCGCCGGGGATGTCCTCGGCGCCCGGGTAGACGTCGGCGCGGCGGTCGTCGCAATCGCCACCGCCGAAGCGCGCCGAGAACCCATCGCCGTCGTGATCGGTCAGCCGGCGCGCGGTGGCGAGCAGAAACGGCAGCCCCCAACCGGCGTCGGCGATCGCGCCGTAGGCCGGCGCCCCCTCCGGCACCCGGGCGCCAGCGCCCAAGGCGACCAACGCCACGACCGCCAGGGCGATCGGCAGCCCGCGTCCGAGCGCCATGGGCATCCGCGCCCGCAGCCGTCGCCCGGCCGACGATCCGAACCAGAACAGGCCGTGGCCGGCGCCCAGCGCGAGCGCCAGGGCAGCCACATAGAGGGGCCCCAGATCGAGCACCCGCCAGTCGGCCCGCGACAGCGCCGCGATCAGCGCCAAACCGCCCAGCCCGGCCAGCGCGACCAACAACAAACCGGTCGCGCCCAGCGCGCGCGGACGGGGCAGCGAGCGGGCGATCCCGCGTAGCAGCGGCAAGAGCGCCATGGCGACCACCGCCCCGGGCAGCGCCCCGATGACGACCAGGCCGCCCGCCGCGATCATGGCCAGCTTCTGGCTCGCCATCTTGCCCACGAAGAAACGCTCGCCCGCGGCGGCGACCAGCGCCGCGACCAGCGTGCCGCACAAGGCTGCCAGAATGCCGGCCACGACCGCACGGTCGCGCCCGGGATCACTCCCCAGCCTCTGCCAGGCCGGCGGACGCGCGCCGTCGATTGCACCCACCGCCAGGTCGGCCAGCAGGCCGAGCAGGACCGCCGCGCCGCCATAGAGGCCCAAGGCCAAGACGAACACGTCACCGACCGCGCCGTGTCCGGCGGTCCGTGCCGCGTCGATCAGACCGGCGCCGAAAATGCCGGCCGAGACCGAAGCTCCGACCGGGCGCCGCAAGCTGGGGAGCTTCATCCAGTCTAGGCAGCTAGCACGCGGCACCGCGGCTGACAACTTTGCCCCAACCCGCCTGGCCCCCCGGGGGCCGGCCGGTGGTCTCAACTTGACACGCCGTCGCCAAACCAGTATTGCGAGCGCATGGGAAGACGGGACAATCGGCGGTCGATGAAAATGCGTCGCCGCGTACGGCAGGGAAAGTTGAAAGCGCGCCTCGCCAAAAAGCGAGCGGCCGGACGTGGCAAGGCCGCGGCAGCCGCCAGCGCGAAGCCGGCCAAGAAGAAGGCCGCCGCGCCGAAGAAGTAGCGGGGGCGGGCTGGTTTGCCCGCACGTCCGCTCGAACCCGCGGCGCCACCATCCGCGGCGCCCCCTGTCGTCGCCGCGCCAACCGCCCTGATGCGGCAGTACCTCGAGGTCAAAGCGAGGTACCCGGACGCCATCGTGCTGTTCCGGCTGGGCGACTTTTACGAGATGTTCTACGAGGACGCCGTCTATGTGGCGCGCGCCTTGAACCTGACCCTCACCACCCGCGACAAAGGGAAAGAGGATCCGGTGCCGATGTGCGGCGTCCCGCACCACGCGGTCCGCGGCTACCTGAACAAGCTCACCGAGCTCGGCCACCGGGTGGCCCTCTGCGAGCAGCTGGAGGATCCGCGCAATGTCCGCGGGATCGTCAAGCGCGACGTGGTCCGGGTCGTCACACCCGGCGTTGTGCTGGACGAGGAGTCGCTCGATCCGCGCGCCCCCAGCTACGTGGCAGCGGCCGTCGGCGAAGCCCGCGGCGGATACGGCTTGGCCTATCTCGACGTGACGACCGGCGACTTCCGCGCCACCGAAGCGCCCAGCATCGAGGCGCTCTGCGAGGAGATCGGGCGCGTGGCGCCCCGCGAGCTGGTCTTCGGCCGCCGAGATGCGGATCGTGCATTGGTCGACCTGGTACGGGCGGCCCATCCGCGCGTCGCGCGGGCCCAGGTCGACGACGGCGATCCGGCCGTCGAGCTGCCGCGCACTTTGGGCGCCGCCTTCGATCCTGGGCTTCTCGATTCGTCGCCCCGGGCGGCGGCCGCCATCGCCGCGGTGTTGCGCTACGCACGCGCCACCCAGCCCGGGGCCGAATTGCCGCTCAGGGGCGTCGAGATCACCGCGCGGACCGACACGCTGGTCATCGACGAGCAGGCCCGGGCACACCTGGAGCTGGCGGAGTCGCTGCTCGATCGACGCCGGTCCGGTTCGCTCATCGAGGTTCTCGATCAGACACGGACCGCGATGGGCGGCCGCCTCCTGCGCCGCTGGCTGCTCTTCCCGTCGGTCGATCTGGCGACCATTCGCCGGCGCCACGACGCGGTCGAACGGCTGGTCGGCGCGCACGCGGCCCGCGATCGGGCCCGCCAGCTGCTGGGCGAGGTGGCCGATCTGGAGCGGCTGGTGGGGCGGGCGCGTCTCGGCGTCGCGACGCCCCGCGATCTGGCGGTCCTCGGGCGATCGCTCAGTCTGCTACCGGCCGTCGCCGAGGCGCTTTACGCCGCGCACGAGGTCGAGCTGCGCGGCTCGGCGGCCGGAGAGACAGATCTGCTTCGCCTCAGCGGCGCCGATGACGATGCCGGCACCGACGACGATCTTGGCGCCGAGTTGGCGGCCGAGCTGGTTCGGGTCCTGCGCCCCGACGCGCCGGCGCTGGCGCGCGAAGGCGGCTACGTCAACCCGGGCGTCTCGGCCGAGCTCGACGGGCTGCGCGACATCGCCAGCGGCGGTCGAGATCGGATCGCCGCCATCGAGACCCGCGAGCGGGAACGAACCGGCATCCCGTCGCTCAAGATCAAGTTCAACAACGTCTTCGGCTACTACATCGAGATCACGCGCTCGCACCTGGCGGCGGTGCCCGCCGATTATCGGCGCAAGCAGACCGTCGCCAATGCCGAGCGTTTCGTCACCACCGAGCTCGGCGAGTTCGAGCAGACGGTGCTCTCCGCCGACGAACGCCGAATCACGATGGAGCTGGCGATCTTCGAGGCGCTGCGCGCGCGGGTGGCGGCGACGGCGGAACGCCTGCTGGCGTTGGCCGGGCGTGTCGCCACCGCCGACACCCTGGCCGCGCTGGCCGAGGTGGCCCACCGGGGCGGCTACTGCCGGCCCGAGGTCGACCAATCCGGCATCATCGATCTCACCGACGCCCGCCATCCGGTGGTCGAGCGGTTGGCCGCCGCCGGCAGCTTCGTCCCCAACGACGTTCGCCTCGATCCGGCCGCCGAGCAGATCCTGATCGTGAGCGGCCCCAACATGGCGGGCAAGTCGACGCTGATGCGGCAGGTGGCACTGGCGGTCATCCAGGCCCAGATGGGTGGCTTCGTGGCGGCCCGAGCCGCCCGCATCGGCCTCGTCGATCGCATCTTCACGCGCGTCGGCGCCGGCGACAACCTGGCGCGCGGCGAATCGACCTTCATGGTCGAGATGCGCGAGACGGCGCACATCCTGCGGTATGCCACGGCCAAGAGCCTGATCGTCCTCGACGAGATCGGGCGCGGCACCTCGACCTACGACGGCGTGTCGATCGCCTGGGCGGTGGCCGAGCACCTGCACGATCGGGTGGGTGCCAAGACGCTCTTCGCGACCCACTACCACGAGCTGGCGGCGCTGGCCGCCCAGCACCCACGCGTGCGCAACGTCAGCGTGGCCGCCCGGGAGTGGAAAGGGGAGGTGGTCTTCCTGCGCAAGCTGACCCCCGGGGGAACCAGCCGCTCGTTCGGCGTCGAGGTCGCCAGGCTGGCCGGGCTTCCGCCGCCGGTGGTGGCGCGGGCGCGGGCCATCCTGCGAACGCTCGAGGCGCCACCGGTCCAAGGTCGGGCGGGGATCTCCGGGTCATCCGGGTCATCCGATGTTCCGCGGCCGGTCGCTCCCGACGCGGCCGAAGCCGGAGATGGGCAGCTCGGGCTGTTCGAGCCGCCGACCGCGGCCGCGCTGGCCGCGCTGGCCGGCATTCCGGCCGCGTCGCTCATCGAGCTGGTCGAGCGGCTGCGTGATCTAGACCCCGACGAGCTCTCTCCCCGGGCGGCCCACGCTCTGCTGGCCGAGCTGGTGAGAAAGTTGACGCCGCTGCCTTAGGTCCGTTTTGATGAAATTGGCGCACGCGTCGGGCATGCTCGAAAGGCGCGGTCGCCGGTTTCATTCGATGTTCAAGCTCGCCCCCGTTTTTAGAGCCATCGCCGTCGTCGCCTGTTGGGCGTTGTTCTCCCCGCGCGCGTCCGCGGCACCGCCAGCCACCAAGCCTGCCCCGCCGACGTCGACCAGGAAAACCAGCCGGGCGGCGACCGTCGCAGCGAGCAAGGCGGGCGCCAAAAGAACAGGCCAGACCGCCAAGGCCGCCAAGAAGGCTCCCAAGAACGGCCCGGTGATGCTCTACCACGTCAACCGGCGCGAGACGATGGCGCTGCGGCTGCGCGACAGCCACGGCCGGCCCGTCAAAGGGATGCAGAAGCGCTTCGATCACTTCCTGCGCTGCCACTACACCAACGTCCAGCATAAGATGGATCCCCGTCTGATGCGGCTCATCTATGCGACCGGCCGCCACTATCCCGGGCGTCGGGTCGAGGTAGTCTCCGGCTACCGCCACCCGTCGGTGGCCAAGAACCCCCACAGCCCGCACATGCTGGGGCTGGCCTGCGACTTTCGTATCGAGGGGATCAAGACCGCCGAGTTGCGCGACTATCTGCGCCGGACCTACGACAAAGTGGGGGTCGGCTACTACCCGAACTCGAGCTTCGTGCACCTGGATGTCCGCAAGGATCGTTCGGCGTTCTGGATCGACTATTCCGGCCCCGGCGAGCGGGCCATGTACTCGTCGAGCCCCGATGAGGACCTCCGCTCGGGGCGCGCCGACCGTTACCACCCGACCAAGATCGACAGTGCCTGGACCGACGACGGCGGGGGCTCGGCGCCGGCCCCCGATCAAGGCAAGGAACCCGACAAGGATCAGGAAACCCCCTGATTATTTTGTGTTAGTGTCCGGCTTTCCCCGGCGCGCGCCGCTGGGAAGGCCACCTAGGAGGGCTCGATGAGAATCACTGGTGCTGTTGTCCTGGCTGTGTCGCTCGGTACCGCCGCGTTGCTTGCGGGCTCGCCGGGTTACGCCAAAGGCAAGGCCAAGGCAAAGGCCAAGAAGGCCGCGGCCGCGTCCGGCGACGAGGGGCATGCCCCGTCCGCCAGCGCGGCCGAGGTGAACAAACTGAAAGCCGTGCACCTGGGCGATCCCAAAGCCGGAACCTTCAAGTGGGGGATGAAGCCCGAAGAGGTCATGGCCGAGGTGCGGGTCGCGATCGAGAACAAGTATCAGCCGCGCATCGAGCAGGCCTCGCAAGATCCGGGCAAGCAGCAGCGGGTCCGCGACGAGATGGCCCGCGAGATCAACGCCGTCAAGAAGAGCTACACCAAGTTCGAGGGTCAAAAGAGCGGCTGGGACGTCTCCATCGTCGGGCCCGAGTTCCAGCAGGGGACGGCCGAGTCGGTGCTGGTTACCAAAGAAGACCAGTGGACCCGCTACTACTTCTTCTTCGAGGACGGCCTCTACAAGATGTTCCTGGCGTTCAACAAGGACGCGCTGCAGGGGAAAAGCTTCCAGGATTTCGGTAAGAGCCTGGAGAGCAAGTACGGCAAGGGCAAACAGGTCTACCGCGACGAAAAGACCAAGGGCGGTGTCGACCACATCCTCGACCACTACCTCTGGTCGGCCGGCGGCAGCGACCGCCTCAAGCTGGTCGACCGCTCGGAGTTCTACGGCGTCTATTGCCTGGTGCTTTTCGACGGCAGCGTCCAGGAGCGCGTGAACGAACGCCGCAAGGTCGTCAACCCCGGCGGCGTCGAGACGGATCCGCTGGTCGAGGCCATCGCCAACCGCGGTGGCAAGGAGAGCGCCGACGAGAACGACGACATCATCGACCGCGTGACCGGCAAGGAGACCAAGAAGCCGGGCACCGAGTCGCACGACGACATCGTTGTGCCGTCGACCGGCAACGCGGCGAGCTCGGCCGGCGGTAACTCCAGGAGCGGCTCGTCCGGCTCGTCCGCCTCGACCTCCGAGAGCAAGAAGAAGGGCAAGAAGAGCGGGGGGAGCGACAGCACCACCGACGGTCTCGAGCTTTAAGCGCTACGCTTGATGACGTGAAGTCAGCGGCGCTGGTAATTTTGGGGGCCGCGGGGCTGCTGGCGTCGCGGTCGGCAGAAGCCGACAGCTGCAGCCTCCTCACCTACACGTTCCAACCCGACTGTTTTCGGCCGGCCGGCAGCTTGGGGTGCACCTTCGACCCGACCCATCCGGACTTCGGCCCCCAGATCGCCGTCTGGGTGACCAGCGCGGACGGATCGCGCTTCGTCGACACGCTGATGGCGACCAACGCCGTCGCGATCCACGGGATCGGCAACCGGCCCGGCACCTGGAACTTCCCGTCCGGGCCCCGATTCCCCTACGGTCGGCGCCAGATGGCGCTACCGATCTGGGCCCACGCCCGGGGGGAGCTCTATCCGCTGGTATTCATGAACGACGGGAACGACGACGACCTGGCCAGCCACGCCGACGTCTCGTCGCCCGAGCCGTACTTCTGCCGGCCGATGCTCGACAGTGAGATCGTCGATGCCATCACCTGCCCAAGCGGGCAGTTCCGCAGCGCCAAGGGTGTGCTCGACGCGAGCCAGCCGCAGTCCTACTACCCGCCCCGCGCCGATCTCTTCGACTTCGGCGGGGCACCGTGCATGCGCCTCATCCAATATCCCGGCTCCTGCTCGCCGGGCGACTCGGCCCAGTACTTCGCGCTGAACGACGTCGACACGGTGGCCGCCGCCACACCCCCCTATGGATCGCCGTTTACGGGCAGCTGGGTCATTCCCAGTGATCTCCCGGCGGGCGACTACGCGCTCTCGGTCGAGGTCGGCAAGGAGTTCGATGGCAACGCCGCCAACCAACACCCCTCCGAGGTCAGCGCCGTCGACCAGCAATACTATGCGGGCTACGGTCAGGACGGCAACGTGGGTCAGCCGTCGGTGCTGTTCCAGGTGCCCTTCACGGTGGGACCCGGGATGGTCGGCACCGGTGCCGCAACCGCCACGATGGCCGGCTACGGCGACTGGAGCGGCGCGACCGGCGATCTCATGGCGCCCGACGCCACCATTGCCGGCGATCCGGGCAGCGGCGAGGGCCGTCTCTTGCTCTTCGACGGACCGACCGGCCCGGCCAAGGTCTCGGTTTCCATCGGAGCCTGTCCCAGCGTCGACTGTTCGAGCAATCCCGTGCCCGTGCCGCTGCCGGTCTCGTTCACCGCGACGGCCGCCGCCTCCGGCACCGGCGCGGCGCTGACGGTCCTGCAGGCGAGCGGGACCGGAGGGCAAGCGGTGCTGGCCTACGAGGCCCGTTACACGATTCTAGGCAACATGGCGACCATCGATCCCTCGTCTTTTCCGGCCTGGACCCCGGCGGGCAGCCTGGCGGTGGGAGCCGCCGGCTCGGAAGTCACGGTCCAGATCGACGGGTTGACGCCGCTGAGCTACTACGCGCTCGGGGTGCGCGCCACCGGCGTCTGCGGTCCCTCGGCCATCACCTTCCAGCGCTTCCGCACGCCGGCGCAAAAGTTCACCCAGCTTTCGGGCTGCTTCATCGCGACGGCCGCCTTTGGCTCCGACCTGGCGCCCGAGATCCGCGGGTTGCGTACCCTGCGCGACGCCGCCACGACCCGCAGTCCACTGGCCAAGGCCGCGGTCGATCTGTATTACCGCGCTTCGCCGCCGTTGGCGGAGGCGCTCCGCCGTTCGGCTACGGCGCGTGCGCTGATTCGCGCCGCCCTCCGCCCGCTCACGCGTTGAGACACGTCGCGAGGGCAGGGGGCGGGCAGGGGAAGGCCGAAAGTCCGGCCGGTAGGGAGCCGGCGACTAGAAAACCGTAAAGATGTCCGGGCGGGCGGCATCTTTGCCAACACCCTCGATGAGCTCGTGCTGGCTGGTCGTCAGGCGGCTCACCAGACCGCGGATGTTGACCATCCGCTGCTTGTAGCTCTCCTGGCGGACCTGCTCCGGCGAGCCCGACATGACCGCGTCCATGAGCGGCGTCGGCTTCAACGGCACCAGGTTCCCGAGATCGAGCTTGCTGCCGGTTTTGCGATCGACGAACGGCGCGCCGCTGCCGGAGCGGATCTTGAAGCCCACCAGATCCTTCGCGCCGCACTCCTTGCCGCCGTTCTTGCAAACCTGATCGCCGATCTCGACCAGGTTGGCCAGAATGATGTTGCCCGCGCTGTTGTCGAAGACGACGCCGTAGTTCTTGGCCGGCCCGGTCGTTTTCTCGGCGTAGGCCTTGAGCGACTCCGCATCGTTGTCGGTGCGCCGAATATGGCGCTCGATCTCGGCATAAAGGGCGATGGTGTCGTAGTAGTAGTTGAAGAGCTTGTCGACGTCGGCGTCCGGCAGGCGGAAGAAGTCCACCCGGAAGATGGTGGCCGTGGTCGGCCGCGGGTCGAGCTTGACGGTCTTCAGATCCGCAATGAGCTGCGGATCGTACGAAAGCGGATCCTTCTTGGCAGCGGTCAGGCGCTGCTGGCTCATCGCCACCATGCGACCGATCTGCGTGAGGTTCTTCTCCATCCCATCGAGCTCGGTCTTGACCGCCTTGGCGGCGTGGTTGGCGGTGTTCATGTTGGCTCGGCCGACGCTGGCGATGCCGAGCCCGCCGCCCAGCGCGAACGCCGCGGCGCCCACGATGGTCGAGGTGATGATGACGGCCTTGCCGCGACCCGAACGCATGTTCTGGACCGGCGCGCCATCATCAATGGTCCGCAGATCGAAACCGCCCTGCGGGGCGCGCATGTTGGCGTAGGGGTTCATCCCCGCCGGGGCCGGCGCAGCGGCCTGCGGCGCAGCGGCCTGGGCCTGTGGGGCGCGCGCTTGCGGAGCGCCGACGGCCGGCGTGGGCGCTCGGCCAGGCTGTTGCGGGAAAGGGGCTCCCGGGCCGGGGCCGCGGGGAGGCATGCCACCCGGCGCGGGTGCGCCCGGCTGGCCATCGGGTCGCTTGAGACCGAGACGGGCCTTCAGATCACTGATGTCCTTGGTCGGCGGGACGCCTGGCTTCCTATTCTGATCCACGGAACTCCTCCGGCGCGGGTGCCATCACGCGCGCTACGTCTGGTCGGCGGTGGGCGGACAAAGCAGCACGGGAACGAAAAGAAAACGGACCATACTGGCGGCCTCCGCACCTGTCAAGCGAACCCCGCCAAAACAAAGCGTGTTTGCGCTCCGCTTCGGCGGGGGAGGTCGGCCAGGAGGTTTTCCAGATACAGCGGGTCGGTCGCGGCCGTCGATCCCGCGGCCGCGGATCCGCGCTCTAGCGGATCTTGGTCGAGTCGGATCCGCCGTAGCTCAGGAACGATTCGATGGCCCAGGCTGCCTCCGGTGGCAGGTTGGTGAAGCGAACGCCGACCGTGCGCCCTTCGCGGGTCACCGTTTCGCCGGACGCGGTCAGGATGTCGTCGCGATCGGGGAGCTGGAACTGCAGCCCCATGAATTGGGGCGCGCGGCTGCCGTCCGGTTCGATGGTCGGCACCAGGCGCGCGCCGGTCCGACTGATGTCGACCATCCGGCACATGTAAGGTTGGCCCTCGAGAAAACGGTTCATGTAAAGGTCGACGTTGACCCGCCGATGGGTCCGCCGGTCGGATCCGCGGGCGCGCACTTGCCCGCGGCGGTTGAGAATGCGTTCCGAGCTCTTGGCTTTCAACATGGAGTCCTCCTTCGTGCGGTCGTTCCTACATGTAGGTCCAAGTAAGTGTTTAGTCAAATTTTCTCCCATCTGGGTGCCACCGACCCACCCACGCCGCGACCGTCATATGTCTGCAACCGGCCGAACCGCGGCTGAATCATTGACTCGGAGCGCCGCGCTGCCGATAATCTGTGGCGCCTTAGTATCTTTGCCAGCTTATCGGCGCGCCCATCACCGCGCAGCCGCCGTACCGCGCACCACTCCCCAACCCCCCAAAGCCGACCAGAGGAGCCAGGTATGCACCGCATGAAGATCGGGCTTGTAGCCGCCGTCGTTCTCGTCGTTTTGACGGCCGGCGTTTACACCGTGGTGACGCATGAGCTGAGGGACGCCACCGTCCGCTCGGTCGAATCCGACGTGTCGCGCGCCCAAAGGATGCATAGCGACATCCAGCGCCTCGAGGGTTTCGAGTTTGCCAACCTGGTGGCCGGCCTCGCGCGCCGTTCCGCGGTGGTCGACGTTTTTTCGAAGTCGGATGAAACCAGCCGCCGCCAGGCGGCTTTCGAGCAGTGCGAGCAGATCAATGGGTTCCTCCAAACCGGCGGCGCCCACAAGGCCGACATCGTCGCGATCATCGACGCCGAAGGGAAGGTCGTGGCGCGCGATCTGAACGTCAACGCGATGGTCGGCGAGGATCTTCGCTCCAAGTACCCGGCGGTGGCAACTGCGTTGCGCGGCGAAGCGGTCAAGGACGTCTGGACGCTCGGCAACCGGATGACCCGGGTGGCGGTGGCGCCGGTGGTGCAACCGGACGGGACCATCCGCGGCGCGCTGCTGGTCGGCTACGTGGTCACGGCGCGCGACGCGCAGGCCAAGCGCGATCTGCTCGGCACCGAAGTGGCGTACTTCCACAACGGCAAGGTCCACACGTCCAGCTTCGTCTCCGAGGGGACGGGTGAGAACGCCAAGGAGGACGGCAACAAGACCCAGGCCTTGAACCAGATCCTCTTCCAATCATCGGACGCCTGGGGAAAGCAGGCCCTGCAGAAGGGGGCCGCCAGCGAGATCTTCCACCTGACGCTCGACGGGCGCGAGTACGCCGCCGTGGCCGCGCCGCTGCACGGCAACGCCTTCGACAAGACCAGCGGCGTCGTGACGTTATCGTCGATCTCGGACGCGCTCGACCCGGTCTCTTCGGTCGGGATGAAGGTCGCGGGGTTCGGCGTGCTGGCCATCCTCGTGATGCTGGGCGCGGTGGTGCTGACCTCGCAGCGGTTCATCAAGCCGCTCGACAAGATCGAGCTGGGCGTCGCCGAGATCATCAACGGCAACATCGACTACCAGTTCAAGCCGGTGGGCCCGGACTTCGAGGGTCTGTCGAACGGGCTCAACGTCATGCTGGCCCGGCTGCTCGGCCGTGAAGAGCCGAACGAGGACGAGCCCGAAGAGGAGCAGGACGAGACCTCGCGCTGGCGCTCGGATCAGATGCTGGTCGAGGAGGGCTCCGGCCCGGGCGCCTCGCCGAGCCCGGAGGCGACGGCGCTTTCGCAGGAGAGCGAGCCGGTCTACTACACGCGGATCTTCAACGAGTATGTGGCGGCGCTCAAGAGCCAGGGCAAGCCGACCAAGGGGATCAGCGTGCAGGCCTTCACCGCCAAGCTCCGCCTCATCGAGGGGGGCCTCAAGCAGAAGTGGAAGTGCCGCATGATTCGCTTCAAGGTCAACGCCCAGGGCGAGCAAGCCACGCTCAAACCGATCCCCATCAATTGAGGTCTGGTCCCCCCTAGAAGGGTTTGCAGGCCTCCCGCCGCTTCTTTGTATGGCTGAATGTTTCGGTTGGGAGACGGGGTTGGTAAGGTGGGGGCGTGCGGGTTGAAAGTGGGCTCGATGTCCTTTGTAAGGAACGGCTGGATCTGCTGCGCGGGCGGCGGGTGGGGGTGCTCTGCCACCCGGCC
>DASRLC010000301.1:0-8889 GCA_035648655.1 Polyangia bacterium | reverse complement strand
CCTGCATCTGCCCGACACCCCGGTCACGGCTCAACTGCGCGGCCCCGCCCGGGCGGAGGTGCTGGGGGATCTGCTGGTCGATCTCATCCGCCGGCAGAGCGTCCAGCCTTTGGTGATCGTGATCGAGGACGCCCACTGGCTCGACTCGGCCTCCGCCTTCTTGATCGACCAGGTGGTCTCTCGGTTGGATCGGCCGCTGTTGCTCCTGACCGCCCGCCCCGGCAGCGAAGAAACCACGCTGGCCAAGCCGCTCTCGCATCCCCCGGTCCTGCGCTTCGATCTTTCGCCCCTGGCGGTCGACGCGGTGGCGGATCTTTTGACGCTGACTTGCGGCGGACCGGTCGATGGGGCGGTCATCTCGTTGGTCCACGAACAAACCGGCGGCAATCCATTTTTCGCGCAGGAGTACCTCCTGCAGCTGCGAGACGACGGCCACCTCGCGCTCGGCGCCGGGCGCTGGCGGCTGGCCTCGTCGATCGGGGAGGTGGGACAGAAGGCGCCGACCCTCCACGGGATCATCGCCAGCCGGATCGATGCGCTGTCGGCGAACGGACAGCGGACGCTCAAGACGGCGGCGGTGCTGGGGCAGCAGGTCGATCTGTCGTTGCTGCGGGCCGTGGCGCCCGAGCTGGCCGGCGACACCCTGGCGTCGGTCCTGGGCGATCTGGTGCGGCAGCGGTTCTTCGTCTCGGACGGTGATCCCGCGCAGAGCGCCCTGCGCTTCAGCCACGCGTTGGTGCGCTCGGCGGCGTACGATCTGATGCTGTTCCAGACCCGCACCGACCTGCACCGATCGGTGGCCGAGGCGATCGAACGCCGATCCCCGCACGGGCTCGGTGGTCATTCGCTCCTGGTGCACCACTGGTCGCGGGCGCGCAACGGGGCCAAGACCGCGGAGCACGCCGAACGGGCCGCCGACGAGGCCGTCCAGCAGGGCACCTTCCCAGAGGCCCAATCCTTCATGGACCTCTGCCTGACGCACGCCGAGAGAAATCCGAGCTTCGCGGGTCCCGCGCGACGCGCCCGCTGGCAGATCACCCTCGCGGAGGCAGCTTCCGGCTTGGGCGATCTCGAGCGACGCCGCACCCACGCCGAGACCGCGCTGACGCTGTCTGGCTACCGGGTGCCGAAAACCACCGCCGGCGCCGCCGCCGCCGCCCTGGTCCGGCTGACCGGCCGCGCGGTTCGACGATTTTTTAGCGGCGGCCAATTCTCGGCCGCCGCGCAGGCCGGCGCCGCGCGGCTACGCGCCGATCGGATCTCGCACGCCGAGCTGGCCCGCGCGAACCGCCAGCTGACCGTGGTGTCCTATTTCGCCAACGAGCCTTTCCGGATCCTCTATTTCGCCGCCACCGCGCTGGCGCACGCCGAACGCGTGGGCCCCTGTCCCGATCTCTGCGGTGCGTTGGCCGAGCTCGGCGCCTGGTTTGGGTTGGCGGGTGCTCCCCGACTGGCCGGCCGCTATCTGACGGACGCCTTGCGGATCGCCGACGCGCTGGCCGATGCGCCCGCCGCCGCGCACGTGAGACAGGTCCAGAGCCTGTATTCGGTCGGTTGTGGAGATTGGGCCACCGTCCGGGCGGGCGTGGAACGTTGTCAGCAGCTTTGCGTCGAGCTCGGCGATCGGGTGCAATGGGCCAACGCCCAGATCGTCCGGTTCTGGTTGCACCACTACGTCGGCGAAACGGTCGAGGCCGAAGCGGCCGCCCGCGGCCTGCGAGATGCCGCCCGGGAGAGCGGGAATCGACAGCACCAGACCTGGGCCCTGCGCTCGCTGGCGCATTGCAGCCTCCAGCGCGGCGCCGTCGGGGAGGCCCTGACGTCGCTGGAAGAGTCGCTGGCGATCTTGGGCCACGGCGCCGATCGCAACGAGCTGCTCCCGACCCAGGGCAGCCTAGCGATGGCTTACCTGCGCGCCGGGGACCAGGACCGCGCGCGGCAGATCGCCGGCGAGGTGCTGCGGCAGATACGCTCGCTCGGCCGCCCGATGGGCCACGCGACGCTGGAGGGTTGGTCGGGAATGACCGAGGTCGTGATGCAATCGTTGCGGGCCGAGCCGCGATCGGGCCCGCTGCAGACCCAGGCGCGCGTTTCCGTGCGGCACCTCCGGCGACAGGCGGCCGTCTTCCCCATCGCGATCCCGCGCTACCGTTACTGGCAGGGACAGCTTCGCTTGCTCGAGGGGCGCGACCCGACGCCAGCCCTGAAGCAGGGGCTGGAGATGGCTCGGATCTTGGGCATGAACCCCGAGATCGCGCGCCTCGAGTCGGCTCTGGCCAGCGGTTGAAAGGCCCGCCGTTCGACCGGGCTCCCGCGGCGCCCGTTGGGCCTCACCAGCGCGTCAGCGTCTCGTTCATCCCCGCGCGGTACCAGGTCCGACCCGGAAAATTCTGGCGCGCGCAGATCTCGTCGGCTTCGTTGTGTCGGCTGAGAAACAGGATGTCGGGATTCGGGTTCATGGGCGGATTTTGCGCCAGGTTCCACTCGTCGGCGGGGACGTGGCCCCGTTCGATGATCACGATGGCTTTCTTGAGCCCGGCGCGCCTCGCGCCCCGCAGCGGCGCCGTGGCGTACATGTACTCGGCGTGCGCGAGTGGATACATCCCGGGCGCCACCCGCGCGACGCCATAAACCGCGGCGGCCCCGGCCAGGATGGCCGGACCGGCCGTCCGCAGTCGAGTCAACCAGGGCGTTCCGGCGCGCAGCAAGACCTCGAACAGCGGCGCCAAAATCGCCGCGCTTCCCACCGCCATTGGAACCACGAGCGGCAACAGGTAGCGCGGCCCGAGAGCGTCGTCTCCGCCGCGTCCGAACTCGACAAAGAAATAGAAAGCCAGCAATCCCAGGCCGCTGACGGAGAGCATGAAGACCGCGCGGCGCTCCCGGCCGCCGAGCGCCCGCAGCAGGCCGGCGACCCCGAGCGCGGGCGCGACCGGCCACCAGCAGTAGGAACCGGTGGCGAGCGGCACGCTGTACTTGTACTGGTGCGGCTCCGGCCAGCTCAGACGTAACACCGCCTCCGGATGGATCGACGAGCTGATGGAATAGCCGGTCTGCAGCCAGGCCCCGAGCTGCAGGCGCAGGATGATCGCGGTGAGCCCGCCGAAAAACACAAACCCAAGCGCGGTGCCGGCGAACGCGCGCCAGGTGATCCGCCGTCGAAAGAGCACCCACAGCAGGTAGAGAAAGATTCCGATCCCCAGCGTGCCGCCATCCGCCGGACGGGTCGCCACGCCCAGCGCCGCGCTCGCCCCCAGCAGCACGCCGTAGCGCCAAGCGCGCCCCGGCGCGAGCGACCGGTCGGAGACGACGCACAGGCTCTCGACGGCCCAGGCAAAACAGGCGCAGACCATGGTGTGCGAAAATCGCGACGCGCTGTTGAGCAGGAGAGAGGGGCCGGCAATCGCCAGGATCGGGCCCAGCCAACCGGCGATCGCCACGATGCGCGCCGATTCCTCGGGATTCCGACCGAGCCCCGCGGAAACGCGGCGCGATAGGCGCGCGATGGCGATCGCCAGCAGCCCGCCCATGACCGGTCCGGCCAGCCAGATGACACCCAGGCGTTGAAAGGCCGCCATGAACATCGGCCACCCAGGGGTGTACTGCGAGAAGGCGTGGCCGTTGTGGCGGAACACCCAATAATTTTCGAACATCGATGGACAGGGGGGCATCGGCGCGTAGGCCCGCAGATGCCCATAGACGTCGGCTTGGAACGAGTTCGCGACCTCGTCGCCATTGAACACCACCCGTCCGAAGACGAGGTTGGTCACCACCAGCGCCAGGGCCATTGTGACCAGGAATATGATGCCGTCCTGGCGCCCGAATGAGCGCGCCACCGGCGTGCGAGCCGCACGCGCCGGGGGCTCGGTGGTGAGGGCCTGGACCCCGATCAGGACGCCGTAGAAAAAAACATAGGCGAACGACAGCTCGTAGTTGGAGTCGCGCACCGCATGGGCGACCACGTAGAGTCCCCATTGGCCGAGCGCGGCCAAGACGCCGAGCAAGCGCGAGCCACCCAGCACCATCGCGGCGATCGCCAGCGTCGCCGAGATCTGCAACATGGAGAGATCGCGGGGGCTCGGATCGAGATGAAAGAAACGGGCGATCGTGGGGGCGCTCGGCGCCAGGATCGCCAACCAGATCGCAACCCCGAACAGGATGGTCGCGCCCCGGGTGCGGAGCGGGCGATACCAGAGGAGGGCCGTGAGCGTGGCGGCGATCGATTGCCCCGCGACCGCCGCGGCCTGGGGAAAATCGTCTGTATACGGGAGCGTCGTGGCCGCTCTCCTACCGCATCCGCTGCAGGATTGCGGCGTTGCGGTCGGTCGGGGCACCGCGACGGGCCAGCACGAACGGCTCGCGCACGTCGATCACCCCGAAGCTGCCGTTCTCCAGGACCGGCAGCGCATTGCGCTGCTCGTCGCCGCTGATCGGCAGTTGGAACATCAGGTAATCGGCGTCGTACACGCCGAAGCGCAAGGTATAGGCGTCGGGGCGGTTGGAGACCTGCGGAACCAGCGTCTCCGTCGAGGCTATCTTCGCCCGCGGTGGCACCTCTGCCAGCATCGGAAGCAAAGCCTTTCGGTTGGCGCGATCCTGCGCGCTGGCTCCGAAGGTATAGAGGCCGAAACCGCCGCGAACGGTGTTTTGCTGGAAGACCGCGCCGAATTGATAGCTGCACACCAGCGTAGCCGACGCCAGCGCGACCAACCAGGCGCGCCGGCGCGCCGGCCCCTGCGTGTCGTCGGGCGTCCGCGGACTCCCAACCCAGACCAGATTCCCGACCATCGCCATGAACAGGAAGGTGGTCCAGTTGGCGGTGTACTGAAACGACGTCTGGATGAGCGGCGGATAGCCCGTCGACAGCAGCGAGAAGAACGTCCCCGGCAGACAACACAAAAGGCCGATGGGCCGCCGCAACGCGAAGAACGCGATGGGCGTGAAGATCTCCAGCAGGTAGATCAGCTTGTCGCGTTCGAGCAGCGTGTTCAGCGTGAAGGTCGGATTGGCGATGGCGGTCTTGAGCACACCGGCAAAGCTGTGATCGCCGGTCGGGATGAGATCCTTGTAGAGCGACAGGAACGACGAGTCGCCACGCAGCACGTGCGGCATGATCACCAGCTTGATCAGCACGAAATACACGGAGCTGATCACCGCCACCACCAGCCCCGCGCGGGGGCGCCGGCCGGTGAGCAAGAAGTAGGCCCCGATGATGGCCAGCCCCGAGGCCACGTCCTCGCGGATCGCCAGGGTCAACACCACGGCCACGACCGTCAGGACCGGTCGCCGCGCATCGAGCGCGTACAGGGTCAACCACAGAAAGAAGACCCCGATCGGCAGATAGTGAAAGTCGTAGAGGTTCGCGCCATGAACCGGCGGGTAGAGCAGGTAGACGAACGCCAGCAGGCAGGCGGTCCAGGCCCCGATGTGCCGGCGGGCATAAAAGAACAGCGGCAGCGCAGCCGCGCCAACCAGCACCGCCTGAATGACCAGCATCGTCTCGGCCCGGGGCCTTATCGCGTACACGAACGCCAAAAGATAAGAGATGAAGGTGGCGTGATACCCGAAGTGGACCGCGGTGGGCCCGCCCAGCGGCGACGACTTGAAGAAGGGACGCGACCAGTGCAGCGCATTCCAGACCAGGTTCTCCTCGAGGCCGAGATCGAGCGAATAGGTCCGTAGGGCGTGGTGGCTGACGATCGTGACCCAGCCGAAGAAGACGGCGTATCCGGCCGCGCCGGCGATCACCAGCGCCAACGGGGCCCGCGCCACCAAAAGACGATGTCGGATCAGCCAGTCGCGCAGCACGGCCTTGGGCGTCTCCGACCAGCGCCCGAAGATTCCCAGCGGTGGCGCCAGAAAGGCCGCCCGCGACAGGCTCTGGACGCCCAGGCCGAAAATCGCGGCCAGCACCAACAGGGTCAGATCGCGGCCCACCCAGACCCGCCAATCGAGCAGCAGCGGCAAGAAGCCGACCATGATGAGAGGCGCCAACCGCCAGCCGATGCCTGAAATCCGGAGGGCGGCGGCGGCGAAGGTTCGCCGCTTGAGGACCAGGTAAATCAGCGCGGCGGCGCAGGCGACTAGACCCGTGCAGAACATGTCGCCCAGCACGAACGTGCGCCCGCGCGGCCCCAGATCGTTGGCCGCGGCGTACTGAACCAGCCGGGTACCCGCTCGGAGGGTCCAGACGCAAAAACCGCACGAGACTCCCTCCGCGAAAAGCATCCCAAGGCCGCGCGCGGCCGCGGTCAGCGGCGGCGGATCGCCTTCTAGTGGGGTGCCGATGGCGGCGCGGGGTGCCGGCGGCGCGCTCGCCGTGGCCGGTGGCGCCGGCTCCCAGATGGGCGGCGGCTCCAAGGCGGACGCCACCTCGCGCGGAGGGACCGGCGACTCCGGCGGTTGCTCAGGATCGTTCACAGGACGAGACGCAGCGATGCGGTCAATGAAAATAATGAAAAAACAGCGCGGCCGCCCGTCCCCCCGCTGTAGTAAAGCGACATGGCCTGCCCGAACGTTTAGCACTGGAGTGGAAACCCGCGCAAGCACGCCGGCACCCGCGCGCTGGCGCGGATGTTATGCTGAATTTTCGATGGGTCAGGAGTCCCCACACGCCGCCAGCGATCGCGCCAAGTTCGACGCCTACGCCGACGACTACGCGGCCGTGCACCGGCAGAACATCGCGATCACCGGCGAGCCCCCCGAGTATTTCGCGGTCTACAAACGAACCTGTCTCGAGCGGCTGGTCGGCGAGGCTTTCGATCTGCCGGTGCTGGAATTTGGCTGCGGGGTCGGCATGGTGACCGAACAGCTCGCCAAGCGGTTCTCCCAGGTCGAAGGGTACGATCCCTCCGAGCAGAGCGTGGGCTCGGCGCGAAGCCGGGTCCCCGGGGCGCGCTTCCACACCTCGCTCGCCGATATCCCCGACGGAAAGTTCGGGCTGGTGGTCTTGTCCGGGGTGCTGCACCACGTGCACCCCCAGGAACGCGACGGCGTGCTCCGGCAAGCCGTCGGCAAGCTGCGGCCGGGCGACGGCCGCCTGGTGGTCTTCGAGCACAACCCGCTCAACCCGCTCACCCGCCGCGCCGTGGCCGGGTGCGCCTTCGATGACGACGCGATCTTGCTGTGGCCCTGGGAGGTTCGCCGCTTGCTGAAGGATGCGGGCCTCCGCGCCGTCGAGCTGCGCTTCATCGTCTTTCTGCCGAGGGCGCTGGCGCGGCTTCGCTTCATCGAGCCGTATCTCGGGGCCGTGCCGATCGGCGCCCAGGTCATGCTGGTCGGCACCCGAGCTTAGACCTACGGCGCGGTCGAACCGCCGGCCCCGGGCGCGCGGGGATCGGCGAAGTTCACCTCCTCGCCGACGACGTAGAGCGGGCGCCGTTTGACCTCTTCATAAATCCGCCCCACGTATTCGCCCAGGATGCCGGTCATGAGCAGCTGCGCGCAGGTTCCGAACGACACCAGGATCATGAGCGTGGTCCAGCCGGGCACCACGTGCCCCCGGGTTCCTTCCACGAAGGCCCAACCGGCGGCGCCCACCGCGACGAGCCCGGCCAGAACCCCCAACCAGGTCGCGATCCGCAGGGGCACCACCGAGAACGAGGTGATGCCGTCGATGGCGAACCGAAGCATCTTCCGAAACGGATACTTGGTCTCGCCGGCGAAGCGCGCCGGCCGCTCGTAGGAGACCGCCGTCTGCTTGAAGCCGATCCAGGCCACCAGGCCGCGCACGAACCGGTGCTGCTCGCGCAGCGCCCGCAACGTGAGCACCACCGGCCGGCCCATCAGTCGGAAGTCGCCCACGTCGGCCGGGATCGAGATCCCGCCCAGCATGGCGCGCAGCAGACGATAGAAGATGGCCGCGGTGGCGCGCTTGAACCAGGTCTCACCGTGGCGCTTGGCGCGCACGCCGTAAACGACGTCGAAGCCTTCGCGCCAGCGGGCGATCATCGCGCTCACCACCTCGGGCGGGTCCTGCAGATCGGCGTCCATGACGACCACCGCCTCGCCCTCCGCGCGATCGACGCCGGCGGTGATCGCCAGTTGGTGACCGAAGTTGCGCGAAAACGAGACGATCTTGTAGCGCGGCTCGGCCGCCGCCAGGTCCTTGAGCATGCTCAGCGAGCGGTCGCCCGAACCGTCGTTGACGAACACGATCTCCCAATCGCGACCGACGGCCGGCAGCCCGTCCAAGAAAGCCCGCAGCCGGCGATCGAGCTCGGGGATAATCGCTTCCTCGTTGAAGACGGGGATGACCAGGGAGAGCGTCGGGCGCTGCATCTGGGCCACACTTTACAGCGAAGTCGACGGCCCGGGTGCGCACCGCGCTTGGTCGTGGAGGCGGCGGTTCCCGATCTACACTGCCGCGGTGACGACCGCGCTCGGCAGGTTGACCGCGATCGCCCTCACGGTGGTGGGCGCCGCGGCCTGGGCGGCGCCGGAATCGGCATCGCCGACCGGGGGTGGCCCCAGCCCGCGCGAGATGGCCGGCGCGCCGGTGGGCGTGCATCTGTCGTGGGTCCGGGGCGACGGCGCAGCGGGCTGCCCCGACGCCGGGTTCATCGAGGCCCAGGTGGCGGCGCGTCTGGGCGATGCCCCCTTCCGGCGGCCGCCGACCCAATTCGTCGAGGCGCTGGTGACCAGGCCGGCGCAGACACTGTTGGTCGCGATCGCGATGCGGGGCGCGGACGGCGCGCTACTCGGCAGCCGCACGCTGACCAGCGCCGCCGACGATTGCCGCTCGGTCGCCAACGCCGCCGCGCTCACCATCGCCATCCTGATCGACCCGGACGCGCTCTTACGGGCAGCGCCGCCGGCGCCGGCGCCCAAGCCACTCGCCGTCACGACGCCCGTACCTGCGTCGGCGGCCGCGCCTGCCGCGGGTGGGCC
>DASRLC010000300.1:0-2299 GCA_035648655.1 Polyangia bacterium | reverse complement strand
CGGTGCCGAACACGACGTGCAATCCTTGCGACGTCTTGTAGGCAGCCGGCGCCGTGTGGATCGTCATCGCCCCGCCGCTGGCGACCATGAAATCGACCTTCTGACCACCCATGCCGCCGAGGTGCGCGGCGTCGAGCAGATACATGTGCCCGTCCTTGGAGATCACCACCAACAGCTTGGAAGGCGTCGCCCCTGGCAGCTCGACGTACACGGGGTTGCTTGCGCCGAGATCGGCGTCGCCACTGTCCATGGTCTGCCAGGTCGAGGCGTAGAAGGAGTCCGCCAACGTACCGAGACCGGTCACGCGCACCGCCTCTTCGCTGTCGAGGTGCGTGGTGGCGCCCGCGGTGTTGTTGCCCGTGAGCGCGAAAACGCCCGTTCCGTCGGAGGCCATTCCGCCCGCCGCCCAGATTCCCTCCCCTTGGCCGCCGGTCGCCCAACCGCCCATCATGGTCGGGTCCCGGGCGTCGATCCCGACCACCCAGCCGTGGTACGGGCCGCAGTCGCCGACGTGGCCGCCGTAGGCTACGTAAACCGTGCCGCCCACCAGCGATAGCGCGCTGCGCTGGTTCTGGGGCGGCGGCATGAAGGCCAGCGCGCCGGACTTCACCATCGACACCGACGCGGGCCAGCCGGTCCGCTCGGAGCCGTCGTCGACCGAGAGCGCGTGGACCTGGTGGTCGGAGATCGAGGTCGTGCCGATGGCGCCGGCCACGTAGATCGTGCGCGAGGCGGCGTCGATGACCGGCGTGCTGATGATCCCGAGCGGATGGATGCTGCCGCAGCTCACGCCGTTGGCGGTCGGCGAGCTGCCGATGTTGTGCGTCCAGATCGTGGCGCCGGTGGTCTCGTCCAATGCGTAGACGTCGTTCCCGGTGGTCACCGCGAAGAACACGCCCTTGCCGCCGGGGCCGTTCTGCAGATAGAGCGGCGAGGCCCAGACATTGTTCCCGTTGGCGACCGTGCTGGCGTTCAAGTTGGGGACGAACGCGGTGTCGGCGGTCATCAGGGCCGCCTTGGCCTTGGTCAGCGCGGGCTGGATGAAGCTGCCGTCGCGGCTGGGGTGGTTGTTTCGCTCCAGCACCGACTGCGAGCCCGCGCTGCCGTTGCTCTTCGACGAGCACGCGGCGCCCCACAGGGCGATTCCAAGCAACAAATGGCGGTGAAGCGACATCGATCTGCCCTCCGTGAGAGGCCCCGCGTGATACCTTTCGTCGGTGGAATCGACGGGGGCGAAACGCCTGGCCGGCGTGGGCCGCTATCTTACGCCAACTTCAATTTTGCTCCTGACAATCGGCGCGGCCGGCTGCGGCAGCAAATCGGGTGGCAAGGGAGACGCCGCGGCGCCGGGCGACGGGTCGACCAACATCGGCGGACACGACGGGGGCGCCACGGACGCGCGGCACGATGGTTCATCGGACGCTTCGTCGGACGCCGCGCGGGACGCCCCATCCGACCGACGAGCCGACGCCGGGACCGACAGTGCGAGCCCATCCGTGGCCTGCGCGCCTCCGGCCGACCCGGATCAGCCGTTGCAGCTCCTCAGTCAAACCGGCTGCATGGATTCCACGACGCCCACGATGCTGGCGTCGATCGTCGTCCCCTACGTGGTGAACAGCCCGCTGTGGTCCGACGGCGCCGACAAGTCGCGCGGCATGCGCTTGCCGCCCGGCGGGAAGATCCACGTCAAGCACTGCACCGGTCCATCGACCGAGTGTCTGGACGCCGCCGACGACGGCAAGTGGGTCTTCCCGGTCGGGACCGTGATGGTCAAGAGCTTCATTTTCAACGGCAAGCTGATCGAGACGCGCCTCTTCACGAACCACGATGCCGGCGACTGGGTCGGCTACAGCTACGCCTGGAACACCGCTCAGACCGAGGCCACCATCGTCCCCGATCAGCGGACCGAGGTTTCGTTCGACACCGGCCAGGGAACGCCGGTCGACTGGCACTACCCGTCGCGGCTCGACTGCATGACCTGCCACACGCCGACCGGCGGCGACACGCTAGGCCCGTCGACGCCGCAGATGAACCGGGTCAACGCCGGCGCGACGCAAAATCAGCTCGACCTGCTGCAGGCGATGAACCTCTTCGACGCCCCGATCCCCACCCCGTACAAGGCGGCGCTGCCGACGCCCTACACGTCGCAGGTGGGGAACCAGACGGCCGGCGCGACGACGACGCAGCTCGCGCGCTCGTACCTGGCCGCCAACTGCGCCTTTTGCCACCGCCCCGACGATCCCAACTTCCCGAGCATGGACTTCCGATACGACGTCGCCTTCGCGGACATGGGCATCTG